>JBHPFX010000005.1:0-83975 GCA_042570925.1 Patescibacteria group bacterium | reverse complement strand
CGCCAGCATTAATGGTGAAGCTTTGGGCAGTGTATATAAATGTCTCATCCGTTTCCACATCGTCTGTGGCGTTAAACGTACCATCAATGGTAATGCCGCCATTTCCTACATCGACTTCATATCCATTCGTATAGAAAATGTCTCCGCTGTTGACTGTTAAGCTATTTGCCTTGAAATCACTTGCTAAATCAGTCGTATCAGGGGAAGTTCCGATATGTACATTTCCTACATCCTGCAGATCAGCTGGAGCTGTCTCCTCTGCACGCCACCCAGAAATGAGGGTATCTGACCCAGACAAGTAATCCAGTTTAATCCAGTCATTCGTACGGGGGGTATTGGATATCGTCACTTCGTCGATAATTCCGTGCATATAATCATCTACATAGTATCCAAATCGAACATCTGCTGACGCCCGATAAATTGAATCAACGACTGTATCACTACCAAACGAATCACCATTTATAAACCCTTCCATTTTGCCAGTCGAACTATTATGGGTGAGTACTATATGATACCAGTCAGTAGTATTGACATTTGTACCATACTCCACACATGACCATCCGGCACCGCATGTTGAGGCGGCTAACTTCTTTACATATATGCGTATCCTATCAGTGCCTTCCATGAGAAAGATATTATATGCATCATTGTTGTTATTATTCGAGATAATCCCAGTTACACTTGAACCAGTTAAGTCATCAAAGTTTACCCACGTAGAAATGGTTATGTCATCCGGATCCAGTGCCGCATTATACGGAATATTTACATAGTCATCATCTCCGGCAAATAAATCTGCACCATTTATTTTACCTCCGGATTCACTTGTAGTGCCTCCCCCACCATCACTGAAATTTTGTGGAGTACCTGTGTAGCTGGCAGATACAGAGTTTAGATGGCCCGCGTTGCCGTCTGCCGGGCTTTCTTCAAGGTGCTGAACGAGCACGAAATTACCATCTGTATCATACGTTCCGTATTCATCAGACAAATCTGGCGCACTTGCTCGGCCATAATACATATAAATTGTATCAATATCATTGTTACTCACCGTCGGGACTTCCACCCACGCCACCATATCAGTCCCGCCATAGTCAAACTTTTCTAAATGATAGTCAAGGACTGTCGTACCATCTTCATCAGTGAACACAACATCATACCCGTTTGTGGTATCTGTCAGATTGGTCCAGAAATCCGTAAACGTAGCAGAGTTATCAGCATGGATCATGACAGGAAAGCTCGAGACAGAGCCCGTGAGCTCTGATGCATCAAATGTAACTTTCATTCGATACGTGTAGTTTGCCAGCCAGTCGTAGCTATTATCCGCGTATGTCAAATCACCGTCGAGTATAAGGAGACCCGTCCCCCCTGCTTTTGTGAATATAACACCTTCACCTAAGGTAAAATTTCCAGCAACATTCACATCAACATTATCACCTTGTACAAACGTACCACTAAACACATCAAACGTCCCATTTACATCGAGCGCATCGATAGTCGTTATGCTCCCTCCAGTTACACCAAAGTTTTGAAACGTTTGGGTCGCCGAAGTGAGAGTTTTTGATGTGCCGTTCATACGGAATGTATTTCCGGCTGTAGCAGTAAATGTCCCGTCTGTAAAGTTAACATTCCCCCCAACTGTCCATACTCCTGTACCAGAAGTAATAATCTCAGAACTTGCTCCCCCACCGGTAAAATCAAGATCTCCCCCAATATTAACCGTAGGATTTAGGGCGCCATCTAGGGTTAATGTATATGTGGCATTATCGTTAATAATATATAGATGAGACGTAGCTCCTGATATTGTATACGTGTCATTGGCCAAAGCTACAGAACGAGCAGCACCCGCTCCTGCTCCACTATACATTTCCACCCGTCCGTTATACGTTCTGGCATCAAACGTTGTGGATGCAACATTACCTGCCGTTGCATCAAAACGAATAACACAGCTATATGTTGTAATAGTAGTACCGGGTCCGCCAGATCCATCATCAAATATTAGGGTGCCACTACCCGATATGGTACCCGTCCCAGCTACATCGCTTGAATCGGTGTGAGTCAATGAAACAGTATCTATGACCAGCTCATCTCCATCCGCTACCGTAAAAGTGCTTCCTACCGTCAAATTACTGGTCTGTAAAGTAATCGTACCCGCTGAAGAAGGATTAATATTAAGAATGTTCAGTATTTTATCACCACCGGTTATTGTATTAGAAGTACCAGTCATAGTAATAGTTGATCCGGTGACAGTTGGAGTGCCAGAACCACCAAGTGACAAATTACCATTCACTGTATGGGTGGCGGCAGCCAAGGTAACCGCACCAGAAGAGTTTATTGTTAAATTTTGCAAAGTCTCACCGTCTGATGTCAGTGTGCCAGTTCCATCCATGATCAGGGTATTGCCAGATGTAAACGTCCCAGTACCTCCAGTCAAATCAACACTTCCAGAAACTGTCCAGGTACCAGTACCTGTCTGAATAATCTCGCTTCCACCACCTGCCCCGGTAAAATCCAAATCACCTCCGATAGAAATATCACCATTATCGAGCGTCATTCGAAACGTCATATCACCATCTCCCGCCGCTATTACATGTAAATGTGAACTCGCCCCGGATAATGTGTAATTACCCAATGTAGTAGCTAATCTGGCAGAGGCACTGTTACTATAAATCTCAACAATATTACTATAGGTGCGGGCATCTATGGTAGCTTGAGGAATATTTGCTGCCGAAGCATCATATCTCGTAATAGCACTGAGTGTACCAGCACCTGACCCAGGTCCTCCAGACACATCAGTAAATCTCAATCTACCAGCTCCATCAATCGTTCCATCAAGAGTCATAGTCGCACCAGTGTGTGTCAAAATACGACCTGAAGCTATGGTCAGTATGTCCGGGCCGGTGTCTACATCAATAGTGCCCGAAACAGTCATATCATCTGTTTGTATGGTCCAGCCTCCTGCTCCGTCTGACCCGGCAAATGTCAAATTATTATACGTTTGAGCACCTGCTTCGATCGTATTACCTGTATCCGCGGCATTAAACGTGATCGTCGATGTATTGGCAGTAAAAGTACCGTTATTATCCCAGTTGCCAGATACGCTAAACGCATTACTGTCAGCGGTAATCACGGCGCTGGCATCAATTTCTAAGTTCTCCGTTGTGGTAGTTGCTCCTCCGCCCGACGCGGGACGATACGTATCGCCGGAGATAATATATAACTGCTCAGTCTTGTTAGCACTGGCATCTACAATTAATTCTGAACCTGAAATATCATACAGCACATCCTCATCATCACTGTTTTCAAAGCCATTGGTCGCTGTATCCAAATCAGTCACAGCAATAGTTTGATCGCTGTTGGCACTGCCTGAATCTGCGCCAATCACCAGCTGGGATTGGTACATTTTCACATTATCTACATCACCGCTTCCATCATACTTAATTACGGTCGTCGCTTCTTCTGATTCAGCGGCTTCACCATCACGATAAAAAACTAAAATATCTCCGCTTGATGGCTGATTAATGGTAAATAACCAGTCGCCATCAACCGTCGTATCCGCTCCACCATCAGGCGTACCATTAACCGCCACTTTAATTTGATCTGAACCGTCATCAGTACATGGTGTCCCTTCGCCCTCGTCAGTAAAACAGCCACCAGAGACAGTAATGCCAGCTGGTGTTTCTAAAGATAACTGCGCACACACAGAATAGCCAGCCACCGAATCAACCCTCATATAATACGTCGCGCCGTTAGTGGCATTAGCTGTCGGCGTAAAAGCAAATTCGTGCTCTGTATAATATCCAATTTCATACGTTAAAGGACCGGCAACGGTGCCAGGATCAGCCACGCCTTCTCCGTCAAACCAGGTTCCCGGAGCTGAGGCACCGAGCAAACGAGTGGTGGTTAAATCACCGTCAGAGTACTGGCTGGAAGTATCCATCACAAAATGCTCCGTGGTTAAGGCGGCTGACCCCGGAATAGGCGTCCAGGAACCAGAGGTGCAGTCAGAATTAGTGCCATATTCAAACGCTTCTGTCTCCGTGGTTTTTTTCGTACCCGCTTCGTATAGCATAAATCGGACGCGGTAGGTCGTGCCCTTCACCAAATCGCTGGCAGGATTATCATCGGCGGCCAGCCAGCCGCTCGCCTCGGAGTTAAGGCCGTCCGTATCAGTCCGGAAGTTATAATGGTACTGCAATAGGTTTGAGCTGCCGCCGCCGGCCCGGGCTGCTGGCACATCGAATAAAAACAGACTAAAGACAATTACTGCAAAAAGTGATAATTTTAAAAACAAATCTTTTCTCATATGTCTTCAGTCACGTACAGATTAATTAGCTCGGCTGAAGCTGGCAAAGACATATACTCTAAGGGATTAAAGCTGTCACTGATCATCTCTGCGCCGTCAGATGTTTCAAATTCAAAAGCCAGTCCGATTTTTTTCAGCTCGCGCTGGCCGGCATAGTGAACAAAGTTAAAATACCCCCGCGTTTCACCGCTGGCCTGCCCGCTTGAAGTAATATAATTGCTATTAAATACCAAGGCTAAGGTTTTGGCCAAACTTTTTATAGCTTCCGAGCCTTGCTCCCGGCTAAAACCGAACGAGTTTACCACCAGCACTCCCTGATCTGTCATCTTCATCTTGGCCAGCTCAAACATTTCCTTAGTATACAGGTGCAGGACGGGGCTGGAATCAGTATATGCATCAATTAATATGGCATCGTAGCCACCTGCTGAATCCCGCAGAAACTGCCGGCCGTCCGCTACAATCTTATTCACCTGGGAGGAATCTTTAAAATGCAAATACTGTTTACCCAGATCAAATATTTTTTCATCAATATCAACCGCATCAATCTGAATATCCTGATATTTTTTTAAAATCTCGCGGGAAATCAGGCCACTCCCGTCTCCAATCACCAAAACTTTTTTCGGATTATCAATCTGCTCCAATCCCCTGACCATTAAGTCAGGATAGTAAAAAGCCGAGCCATCTAAGTTAGCATTGTAGCAGCTTTGGGGTATGTTATTAACTGATAAACATGTTAAATCCGTTGATAATTTCTCAACAGTAATATTTCCGTAAAAACTTTGCGTTGTTTCCAGTACATTAGCGTCTGCTTGAGTTGATGGTTGAATTAGAACTAACGCTGCGCCAATTAATAAAGCGGATATCACTGTTCCGCTCCCACTTTTATTGGCTAAAAACCAAATAGCACTGATTAAAAATAATATCACTGCCGTTGATATTAAGATGGTGCTAATGCCGAAATTTGGGATAAGCAAATAAGCCACTATTACCGCTCCGATAATTGAACCAACCGTAGAAATGGCATAAATACTTCCTACTGTTCTGCCAGTCCACTTTATTTCATCAACATTTAATCTGACAGCAAAAGGCGTGATCATCCCCTGCACTCCCAATACTAAAAAGAAAAGAAGCAAAGCCGCCACCAACGGTCCCCACATAATACCAAGACTGCCAGTAAGATTAAGTATCCAGCCATCAACTAGCGGAATTAAAATAAATAAAAGACTGGCAATTAAAAACAATGAGTAAAATATTTTCCAGTCCGGTTTTTTATCAGCTAATTTTCCGCCAAAAAAATAACCTAAAGCCAGAGCTAAAAGTGTAATTACTATCAACGCAGTCCAAACATACAAAGTCGTACCAAAATAAGGCGCAATAATTCTGGTACCTAAAATCTCTATTATTATAATGGCCGCACCATTAATAAGAAGCGCTACAATAAGCCAGATTTTATTAAATATTTTTATCATGAATTCCTTTTAATTATACGGAAAATGGCATTAATAAGCAAAACTCTAGTAATCAGCAGTAGCAGTCCAGATCGTAGTATTTTCTGCCGGTGTTTCGGAATATATTGAAGCTCCATATGGCCAATTTGTAGCGTAATGAGGCTCAGCTTCATCAACTGACAGCGAAAGATTTTCTAATACTGTCACTGATACATTTACTGTATCCGAAGCCGATGGAACGATAAATGAGGTTTCCGGTGGATACTTGTCTATAAAGTGACTATTTACTGATTCCTGTTGCTGATGAACCTGTCCTACCTCTTCTTGTGGTACAGTATTTGCATACACAGCTGTAGCGATCGTTACAGCAATAATCATACCAATGAATGTGAGTATATGTTTGTAGCGTATGCGTATATTCATATGTTTTTTAGTTATGAAAAATAATTAGCAAAAGTTATAAGGTTGCTACTTTCTTAAGGAATTTTCTTAAATCCTTCTCCCCCACTCTCCACTGACCGATGTGATATGCGCGCAGTTTTCCCGATTTTATATAGCGAAAAAGAGTCCGCTCACTTACCCGTAAGTACTTAGCGATTTCATTCAATGTATACAGCTTTTCCATGTTTCAACCGTATACTAATTTCAGACATTTGTCAAGTTTTGTCATGTTTTGTCATTTGTCCAAAACCCCGTATTTACGCTAATTTCAGCTAAAAGATAGGGGAGTAGGGGACTGGTTTCAGTTTCCCGTTATTTGCTCTATTTTGGCTTTCGACTCCCCTATTACTCAGAAAATAAAAAAACACCCTACTGTTTTCACAATGGGTCGATTAAATTCTATTTACTTATAATTGCGCCCGTTACTTTACCTTACTCACCATTTACTGTCTTCTCTCCCCTCTTTTACCCGCACAATGGCTTTACGGCGGCTGTAATCCGGCTCATCTCTTCCTCTATCCTTCAATAAATTCAGGATCTCGAAACAAATGAAAACTCCATTATTTTCTTAGAGAACTTGCTATTCTATTCATTTCTTTCTCGACTAACTCACCCTCATATTCTCCAGCATGAGCCGAGGATCCTGAATAGCTTGGAGCTTTAGCATCGAGATGAAGATTAAACCTCACATCATCTCCGTGCTCCTCTGAATATAAATGAAAACGCGGGAAATCTGATCCCCTGTTTACCCGTTTCTCAAAACTTCCGTTTCGAGCCTGATGATATCCAAGCCGGGTAAAAAAAACACGAACGTTTCCAACCTTATATCTGTTGAACGCTGCGCGCATACTTAGATTTCATTCATTACAATACGAGCATCCACCGCCCATGCGTGCTTTGAGGTCAGCATGACAGGATTACAATCAACAGTTGAAACTTCCGGATGTCGTGAGATGAAGTTCGACATCGCCACAATCGTTTTTTCCAATTTTGCAATGGCAAAGTTCTTTCCCCGAGTTCCTTTGATGATCGGCCACAATTGGCTTTTTTTTAATAAAGCTTTCGCTTGATCCAGAGTTATTGGAGCCGGATGATAGGTCACTTCATTCAGACTCTCTACAAAGATCCCCCCAAGCCCGATCACAATCATTGGCCCAAAATCAGGTACATGCACACCGCCAACAAACACTTCTAAAGCTTCTTGGATGTGGGGTTGAATAAGTATTCCATCAGTCGGCGTTTTGAATGTCTTTCCAAATCTTTTAATAAAATCAGTTGCAGTAGATGCGGCTGCCGCCTTACTGTGGACATCAATAACAATTCCTTTTGCATCTGTCTTATGAAGCGCTTTTTGGCTGACCACCTTCATAACGACGGGGAATCCAAGCTTCTCCGCCGCAAGCACGGCTGCCTCTTTTGTCCTGACGGTGACTCCCGGAGGAGCTGTCATTCCATATTTCTCAAGTATACGAAGCGCCGCATCTCCAAGAATGGATCCATCTTTACTGATAAGCTTCTTATGAGATTTCGGAACACGCGCGGGTGCGACAGGCTGTAAATGTTTCCACTTGAAAGCTTCTGATAACGCATGGATCGCTTCTTCCGGATATGCGAATGTTGGAATGTCTTTTGATCGAAGGTAGGTTATTCCCTTCTTCACACCTTTGCCACCAATAAATGCCGCATATACCGGTTTGGAAGTTTTTTTCTGCACCTTCTCAATGCGCTTTGCAATACCTATCGTGTCAGTAACCAGCTGATGAGTAAGAATCGCGCACACAGCATCCACATTTACATCAGCTACCGCATGCCGCAGGGCTGTTTCAAACCTTTGCGGCGTTGCGTCCCCCACCACGTCAATGGGATTGCCTATCGCCGCTGCCCGAGGGAGTGAATTTCGCAGTGCCGTATGAGTCTTCTTTGAGAACTTGGCAATAGTAAGCTTCTCACGTCCGACCGCATCCGTCGCTAATATTCCCGGACCGCCGGCATTAGTTACGATTGCAATATTGGATCCTTTCGGCTTTTTAGCATATGCAAATGCCCGTGCAAGGCCAAAAAGTTCTTCAATAGTATCAACCACAAGACAGCCGGCCGACTGAAGTGCCGCAACGGTCACTTTACCAGTGCTTACCAGCGCTCCGGTGTGAGAAGCAACCGCCTCCGCAGCTGCCTGCGTCCTCCCCGCTTTAAGAATAATCACCGGCAGACGACGGGCAATCTTGGAAACATCTGATAAGAACTCCCTGCCGTCGCGTACATCTTCGAGATACATCATCACAACACGAACTTTTTGATCATTCTGAAGAAATTGCAGGACATCCCGTTCATTAATGATTGCCTTGTTTCCCAGACTGATGAGGGAGTGAAATCCCAGACCTGATCCCGATGCCCAGTCTGCAATTGCTACTGCCATCGCTCCTGACTGGGAGACAATGCTTACTCCCCCTTCGTCAGGCATCCCTTCTGCAAACGAAGCATTGAGCTTGTGATATGGCATAACAAATCCCAGACAGTTGGGTCCAAGGAGCGCGATTCCGGCTTTTTCTGCAACAGAAATCACCTTCTCTTCAAGTAGGGCACCCTGTGATCCAAGTTCCCTAAAACCTGCTGAAATAATACTTACCGCCGGAATTCCCGCACGTGCAATCTCTGACATAACAGCAGGAATAGTCTTTGCCGGTGTTGCGATGATAGCCAGATCTGGCCGAATAGGCACGTCCTTCACACGCTGGTATGCTCTGTGCCCTTCAACTGACTTTGCGGAAAGATTGATTGGAAACACTTGTCCGGCATATCCGAAAGAGAGACAATTTCTAAAAATAACATTGCCAAGTTTTTTCCTATTTTCTGATGCACCTATGACAGCTATTGATTTTGGATAAAAAAGCGGACGTACGTTCATGATGGTATTAAAGTAAAAGATTGCGCCCTGACATTTCTTCAGGTGTTTTTAAACCCATCGTCTCAATAATAGTTACTGTGACATCTGACAGAATACCAACAGGAGGGAGTAATGATAAATCATTATTCTGCACCATATCCTTGTAGGGAGTGCTTCCGCGAAGCTGCTCACTAATAACATACAGGGGAACCGGATTAACGCTGTGCTCTTTATCCATCTGTGACGTCTGAAGATTAACCATCGACTCAGCATTGCCGTGATCAGCGGTGATAAACAGCGTACCGCCAAGCGGAAGTATTTCTTTCATAATCAGGGCAATGCATTCATCGACCATCTGTACAGCAGAAATTGTTTTTTTCAGTTTTCCGGTATGCCCGACCATATCCGCATTCGCATAATTAATCACGATAAAATGATACTTTTCTTTTTTTATTTCCTTGAGTAATCTGTCGGTGAGTTTTCTGGCGCTCATTTCGGGCTTCTGGGAATATGTTGAAACCTTGGGAGATGGAATGAGGACATTGTCCTGCTTCGGAAACGGATCTTCCCTGCCACCGTTGAAAAAATACGTGACATGGGCATATTTCTCCGTCTCTGCGATGTGCAGTTGACTCAATCCTGCATCGGCAATTACCTTTGCTATTGGTGTCTTAATTATTTCCGGCGGAAAAGCTTCCTTAACAGGAAGATCCTTGTCATACTGCGTCATCGTTATGAATAACAGGTCACTGAGTGTTTTATCTCGGTCGAACTTACGAAAACCAGGCAGCGCAAACGCTTTTGTAAGCTGACGAGCACGATCAGGACGAAAATTGTGAAATATAACTGCATCTGTATCATTGATCGTCGCAACAGGCTTCCCGTCCTTTTGTATCACCGTGGGAACAAACTCTTCGTCATAATTAGCTTTTGCATAGCTCTCATCTATCGCCTCCATAACAGAATTCGCGTATCGATCCGCTTTTCCTTCCGTCATGGCATTGTATGCCTGCTCAATCCTGTCCCAGCGATTATCCCTGTCCATGGCATAGTATCTGCCTGAAACGGAAGCGATCTCACCAACGCCCAATTCTTTAATTTTTTCATTCAGTTTTCCCATAAATGCCTTACCGCTGTCTCGAGGACTGTCGCGTCCATCAAGAATCGCATGTATATAGACTTTTTTTACCTTTTCTTTTTTTGCCAGCTCAAGAAGTGCAAAAAGATGTTCGAGTGTACTATGCACGCCTCCGGTGGAGCTGAGCCCGGTGAGATGTAATGCTGATTTATTCTTCTTAACGTGTTTGATTGCTTCCTGAAATGCTTCGTTCTTAAAGAATGAACCGTCTGATATTGATTTACTAATCCGTGGAAGGCTCTGATATACAATTTTTCCCGCACCAAGATTCAAGTGCCCCACCTCGGAATTTCCCATCTCACCCCAGCTCAATCCCACTGATTCTCCGGATGCCTGAACGGCCATCGTTGGAAATGACTCCAAAAATCCATCAATCGTCGGCGTTGATGCACTGGTGATAGCATTATTCTCTGATGGCGGGGCTATCCCCCATCCGTCAAGAATTGCGAGGACTACCGGTTTTATTTTTTCTGGCATAGGCTTTTTTGAGTCATCTCTTTTGGAATTGGCAGACCGGCAAGTGAAATGATTGTTGGGGCAATGTGTCGCAACGCACCTTTTTTCTGCATGGTACAGTCTTTCGTTTCATTTCCTGACAGGATAAGGGGAACAAGGTTATGAGAATGCTCGGTCAGCATTTCTCCTGTCTGGATGTTCATCATATTATCCGCATTACCATGATCAGCCGTCACAACGAGTATTCCGTTCATTCTCTTAACAGCCGACTCAATTCTTCCGACACAGAAATCGACGAATTCAATTCCCTGAATTGCCGCTTCAATGTTGCCGGTATGCGCGATCATATCTGCATTTGGGTAATTCATGACAATGAAATCATATTGGTCGCGCTGAAGTCCGGTAAGTACAAAATCAGTGAGTTTCTGAGCATTCATTTCCGGCTTCTTTGCATACGAGTAGAGACGTGGGGACTTTATAATAACACGTTCTTCCCCTGCCACCGGATCCGCGTATCCACCGTTAAAAAAGTATGTGACATGGGCGTACTTTTCACTCTCTGATATATAGAGCTGGCGCCAGTCGCCAAAGACAAACGGAAGTGAATTGGTGATTCTTCTGAAAGGGTACGCGACGTGAACATTTGGAAGATCAGGGCCAAAATCGGTCAGTGAGGCAAAATATATGTTTTTAAGAACCTTGTTACGCTTAAATCCTATGAATTCGTCTCCCTGTAAAAATGCCTTGGAAATTTGTCGAACTCGGTCGGATCTGAGATTAAAGAAAATAATCGCATCTTTGTCGCCGATGGTTTTCATCGGTTTCCCGTTTTTTACCATCACAGTCGGCTGAATGTACTCGTCGTTTTCACCCCGGTTGTACGCTTGCATGACAGCATTTTTTGCTGTTGAAGCCTTCCGTCCATTACCCTCGACCATCATTTGATATGCCTTCTCCGTGCGATCCCATTCTTTAATACGGTCCATGGAATAAAATCGTCCGGATATGCTCGCTATTCGTTCTTTTCCAATAAAATGTTTTTGAAGTTCTTCGAGAGAACCCATCGCGCTATGCGGCGGCGAGTCACGTCCGTCGGTGATAAGATGGAGATACACGTTTTTTACATTATGCCCTGACAACAGATGGAGAAGCGCGTGAATATGCTCGGGATACGCATGAGCGCTTTGGTCACTTGTAAGCAGACCGACAAGGTGAATGCTCGACTTATTGTTCCGCACATGCTCGACTGCCCCTAGAAATGCCTTATTCGTAAAAAATGAGCCATCATTTATTTTGTGTGAAATGAGCACAGCATCCTGCTCGACAATTCTACCAGCACCAATATTCAAGTGTCCTGCTTCAGAATTTCCCGCCTGCTCCGGAGGAAGGCCGACTGCCTTTCCAGACGCCGCAAGAAGTGCATGAGGATTCGACGACCATAGTCTGTCCATTACAGGAGTACGTGCCTGAGTGATTGCATTATTAGCGGTTGCAGCACCAATTCCCCATCCATCGAGAATCGCCAATACTATTGGACGAACTTTAAGAGGTTCGGTCATACAAGACCTAGTTCTTCCTCAATGAAAAGAAGTCGATTATATTTACCTGTTCGTTCACCCCGTGCAGGTCCGACTTTTACATACTCCGCATTCACCGCAGCTCCCAGATCCATCATGAATGTATCATTCGTTTCACCGCCTCCACGATGAGATGGCACTTGCCAGAAATCGTGTTTTCGACCCAACTGAATTGTTTCAATTGTTTCCGTAAGAGTGCCAATTTGATTTAGCTTTATGAGCACCCCATTAATTGCCTGCATATCAATCGCTTTTTGGACACGCTCTTTCTTAGTTACTATCAAGTCATCTCCAATGATCCGAATATCTCTACCACTGGCCTTAAAGAATGATGCCCATCCGTCCCAGTCATCTTCTGCTAATCCATCTTCGATAGAAATTATTGGATATTTTTCAATCCAACCCTTAAAAAGAGCTATCATCTGGTCTGAGGATAGCTGAGCATCTCCTCTTTTTAACACATACTTGTTCTCATCAGTGTTATAAAATTCTGATGCGGCGGGATCCAATGAAATTGAAATATCCTTGCCGGGTACATACCCTGCTTTTTTAATTGCATCTACAAGAAGTGAGAGAGGTGCTTCATTTGTTTCGATACCTGCCGGGGCAAATGCCCCCTCATTGCCAACATTGGTGTTTAAGCCTTTCTCTTTAAGTATTTTCTTTAATGCCTGATAGGCTTCTTCTCCCCACCTGACAGCTTCTTTCACCGATGGCGCGCCCGATACGCTAAAAAGATATTCTTGGAAGTCAGTAGAGTTATCAGCATGTACTCCTCCTTCAATAACCACCATCATCGGACGTGGCAGTTTCCATGTTTTATAAGGAAGATGATATGTGGAACGAATGTACTTGTAGAGTGGTGTTTGTGTTGCGAGTGCTGCAGCGCGTGCACACGCATTTGATACCGAGAGAATGCTATTACCGCCAAGTTTTTCTTTGTTGGGAGTACCATCAAGTTCAAGCATTGTTTGGTCAATTTTCTTCTGATCCGTAGCATCCATACCAATTAATTTTGGCCCGATAACATCTTTTACAACCGCACATGCTTTTTGCGCACCCAGACCGTTGTACCGTTTTGAATCCTTATCCTGGAGAATAAAGGCCTCGTGGATACCCGCTGAGGCTCCATACGGCACAGAAGCGCTTGCTTTCACGTCATTTTCTAACGTTATTTCGGTCTCAATAGTTGGCACCCCTGTTGAAGCAAGAATTTCTCTGGCAAAAATATTTTGTATCTTGTGTTTCATATATGTTATTCGCGTAATGGCTCAATTCCGGGCAATGTTCCTTTTTCAAGGAATTCAAGCATTGCACCGCCCCCCATTGATATAAATGACACTTTATCTTGTAAACCCATTCGGGTAATTGATGAAATGGTTTCCCCGCCTCCGATTATTGTCTTGGCTGTCGTATCCGCGATTAGTTTTGCCACCGCATCAGTGCCTTTTGAAAATTCTTTCAGTTCAAAATATCCCATGGGACCGTTCCATACGATGGTTTTCGCCGTTTGAAGCACTTTCTCATATAACTTGATCGTGTCAGGGCCTATATCGAGAATTTTTTCGTTTTCTTTCACATTTCCAACAGCCGTAGTCCTGGTTGGTGTTCCCTCTTCCATTTCTTCACCGGTCACTACATCAATGGGAATATGAAGACGCGGATCAGTCAGTGCTAAATTCTTCGCAAAGTCTATCATGGATTCCTCAATGACCGATGTACCGACCTGTATGCCCTTTGCCAGTAATATGGTATTAGCGAGCGCTCCCCCGAGAAGAAGGTTATCAACCTTTTCCATGAGCTTGGTAATCACTCCCATTTTGGTGGAGATTTTTGCCCCTCCGATCACCGCCACAAACGGTTTTGGTGGATTTTCTAGCAGTTTTGAAAGCTGCTCGACTTCTTTTACTAGCGCCGGACCTGCAAAACTTGGGATAAATTTCGGTATGCCGATGATCGACGCTACCGGCCGGTGAGATTGTCCAAAGGCGTCATTGACAAAAATGTCACCAGTTTCTGACAGCGCCTTTGCATATTCTAAATCAAGTCCTTTCGTACTTTTTTCTCCCGGAGAGAATCTGACATTCTCTAGTAACAAGATTGACCCGTCGGGAGCCTGATCAATTGCCTGTACGACTTTTGGACCGCAACATTCATCTAATATGATTATTTCCTTATTAAGCAGCTCTGACAATCGTTTACCAATTGGCCGCATGCGCATCGATTCCACTACTTTACCTTTAGGACGCTGGCACCATGACATGAGCACAATCTTTTTCGCTCCACGCTTGATATAATCATTAATAATCGGGAGTGCGGCATGTAGTCTGGTTTCATCTTCAATCTTTTGCTCTCCGCTCTCATCGATAAAATGAACATCGAGATGAATGCGTAAAATAACCCGTTTGTTTTTTACGTCAATACTATCTGCAGTGCGAAGCTTCATATTAGTTCGTGTTAAATTTTTGTTGAAGTTTAAACGAAAGTGAGGGATATACCTGCTCGAGTTTGACTACGTTCGCATACAGAACTTGCTCAGCAACCGATTCATTGGAAAGATTCGCTAAAACATGATCATCAAGATGAAATTCTATCTTGTACATTTTTGAAGGACTGTGTTCCGTCGCATTCGGTCTGAGCCATACCTTCATGAGGAGGAGATTGTTACCAGATTTCCACTTCGCAGCAACTTGACCTGCAATGCCGAACTCAATTCCTTCATGTGCCTCTTCTTCAACTTTGATCGGCGCAACGTGCGATTTGGCTCCTACATAGGCGCTGCCAAAGTCCTGAATAAACTGATGAGCAACCAGCTGAGAATCACTATTGAGCACCAGCTGTATCTTTTCAATGATTGGGCTACCCTTTTTATTCGTAAACGTGCACTTGATCTGCAATTTAGGACGGCTACCCGGCTCCGGGATAATCCCAAGCTTTTCACCTACTGAAATATCAATATCGTGTTTACGTCCGCGAACAAGAAGGACGAGAACAACAACAAACGCCACAAAAAAGAAAGCGGCGATGACCCATATAATATTCGTGCTCATAAGTGTATATTATAACAAAGGAGACTTATTTCTCCCTTCAGTATACCACTTTTTACTCAATTTTCAAACTCTGGAGCTTCTAACTTCCTCAAGGGCTTTCAGCCAACGATATTTTCACCATGAACTCTGGTCGGGCTTCCCGAAGGCTTCATATATTCCCTTGGAAATACGTATGTATGCACCATCTTGTCATACAGTGTCTGACGATGTTCATCAAATAGAATTCCCAAAAACCCGAAACCAAGTGGAATTGCTGCAAGGAATTTCCCGACTACTTCTCGGAGCAGCACTTGTTTAAAATTCATTTCCACTTCGTCTTTGCGAACGACAGTTAAAGCTAATAAATGCTTCCCGATGCTTGCCCGTGTGTATCTCAGGAGAATTACATTCGTTATCACCATAATCGGATACACAGAAAGGCTGGCAATCGCCCAGAATCCAATAAACCACCAGACAACGGGTAAAGCGCCTGGGATGTCAGCTGCAGGCAGGGATTCAAACTTGATAGGAGTATCGGTAATTAGATGAATCACCCAGGCAATGAAATAGTTTAGTATTAGGAACATAATCGGAAAATGGTCCACAAAACCCGCCACAAAGCGGCGTCCCGGTCTTGTCATCTGATCTTTATTCAGTCTCAGCATACTACCTGTATTGTATAACAAATACCATTAAGAAAAAACCCCGATCTGATTTCGGAGCTGTCATACCGACATTGTTCGTGTATGTACCTATAACTCAAATGACTGGAAGATTCCTTCGATTTCAGCAAACCGATCGGTGAGCCCTGTAGAAAAATCTTCATTGCTTGTCCGACCGCCAAAAAATACATTATTTTCTGATCCTAATAACGTCCACTCACTTTTTACCTTATCCCAGTTTGTTGGACTAAAAACACCAATCTCAAAAAAAGCGATTCCAGTCTCATCCGTGACATCTTCGGTAAGCTTTTTTGGATACTCATAGTGAAAAAAGTTATAGCTCCATGTGGATTCGCCATCCTTTTCAACCAACTGCGTTGCCCGTGTTTCCATATATCCCTCCCATTCAGCAGGAATTTTAAACGTGAACCCATAAATTTCATTCTCATACGCATCCCACGATGATGTATCAAAAATCGTCCGGTGCGGGACAGTCGTGTAACGAATATTGTCAGTCTCCTCCTCTTGGGTTGAGTAATTATACACCGCATATCCCACTATCAACACTAAAATAATGAGTGCGATAATTCGAAACTGCCTAAAATCCTGGGGCTTTGTGTGTTTTTTTTCTTTGTGGGTTTGTGCAGGTTTTCCTGCTTTTTTCTTTGTATGTTTGCCTGTGTGTTTCATAGGATTCCTCTTGACAAGTATCAGGGATATAGTACCATATTTTATGCGATGGGCAAATAATGCCTCTTCGCTAAAGAAACAACTATCGGCCCACGATAGTTGTTTCTTTTTCCAATTACAGCGGTCTTCACGGCCATGTGAGGCGGGTGTATACTTATATCAAACAAACTCACGCTCATACTTACACCACTACTAACAACGCAAAAGCATATTTCTGCTCCGGCGAGCGGGAGTGCCACAGCCAAACCTACGGCTGCACTTCAATTCCCCCACGCGACCTGCCGTGTGGGGGAATCATTTATGTTGTGATAACTATCTATTTTCTCGTACGTACTTGAGCTTTTCCTCCTCAAAAGCTTTATCAGTATCCTTTGACGGATTAAGCGGTAATGTAAATTGGAACCTGCTCCCCTTTCCCTTACCGTCACTTTCTACCCATATCTTTCCGCCGTGCGCTTCGGTAAGACGCCTGGCAACATACAGCCCGAGCCCTGATCCGTCAGGATTAATTTGAGCAATACCGTACCCCCGAACGAATTTATTAAAAAGTTCCTTCGCCTCATGCGGTTCAATACCTATCCCCGAATCGACAACCCACGTATGAAGCATGTCACCCTCAAGCTTGGCACTGATGGTTATCTTTCCTTTGTCAGTATATTTGATTGCGTTATCGATAAGATTCATTACGACATCGCCAATTTTATCTTTATCCATCATCACTTCGGGAAGCATTTTCTTTGGCTTTTCAAACTTGAGTTTTAGTTTTTTGCTCTCCGCCTGCCGTGATAACACCTCTATAGCTTTTTCAATTATGTTTTCAATTCGTCCGGTAGATTTCTTAAGCTGCAGTTTGCCTGATTCAATTTTTGACACATTGAGAAATACCCCGATCAAACGGATCATCCTATTTGATTCATTCAAAAGATTTTGCAGGATTTCTTTCTGTTCTTTTTTAATCTTTCCAAAGTCACCCCCTACCATCATTGAGAGATACCCCTTGATGCCTGTCATTGGGGTACGGAGCTGGTGAGACGCGATGGAAACAAATTCTGATTTTGCCTGATCGAGCTGCTGCAAGTGTTTGTTTGCTTCTTCAATTTTCTTATTTGTTTCCTGAAGCTGACGATACAGTTCGATATTCTTATACATGATACCCGTCTGATTTGCCAGGGCCCGCATCATCTGGAAATCAACGCGTTTAAGATTTTTTGTCTTCTTATCAAGCACATACACGATTGCACCTACATATTCATTCTCAGATCTGATAGGAACTGCGATTACCCCCTTGATGCCGATTTCGCGCTGAATAGTTTCACATATTTCCTTTGGAACAGGCGGCGAAACAAATTCACACAACCGATCACCCACTTCTTCAGCTCCCGACCTAATTGCCCGAATAGTGAGCGTATCGTCCTTATCGTACCGACCCCAATACTCTGAAATAGGTTTGGGAAGTAATTTTAGAACTTTCTTCGTCATGCCTTTCTGCGTCATGGCCTCAGGAAACACTTTACGCCGGTCTTTTCCCAGGAAAAGCACCACGCCACCGAGATAATTCATCTCAGTAGCAATTGAATCAGCAATATCCTGTGTGACTTTCTGGAGATCAAGGGTTCCGGTAATTAGTGTTGTCACAGTCTGTATTGCTGAAAGAAAACGGTTTCGCTCCTGCATTTGCTCGTTTGTTGTCTGAAGATCATGGGTGGCAATATCAATTTCCTTCTGCAGTTTGACGGTAAACTGTTTTATCTCATCGTACAGCTGGGATTTCACGATAGCCGACGCAAGCTGCGGCCCCAAGAGCTCCAGAAGATTGATGTCCTCGTCGCCGAACGGGTCTCCGGAGAGCTTCCTGCCCAGTACCAACACGGCATTAATGTTTTCTTCTATGAATACTGGCGCCACTATCGACGCATCAAGCGAATCCAGCTCCTCTTTTGACTGTTCAAGAGATCTTCTTTCGTTTTCTAAAGATGTATCCTCTATTTTTCTTTCGAGGCCTTCAAGTACAATTACCTGTTTTGATTTTGCCAGATAGGTAAAAAGGCTGCTGGAACGCTTAATAAATCTTCTGATGTGTTCCTGTTCTCCCCGGATAAAAAAGTCTCCACGGGAGGTAGCCGCCACATAGATAGCTACTTTATTTATCTTAAGTTTATCCGTGAGCTCCTTCTCCGTTTGTGTGACGAGCTTATCCAGATCAATTTCGCGGTTGATGATGTTTGTAAGATCCGACTGAACCCTTAAATAATCTATGCGCTTCTTATACAGTAGTTTGTCGGTAGCATTAGCGATCCATCCTCTTAATGGAGTAACAATTAACACTATGAATATCGAAATACCGATGGCGATCAAAGACTTCGTGATCAAAGACGCTTCAAGCTGCTGCGGAAGATAAATAGCTAGTCCGACAACTGATGATGAAATAATTATTACAAGGAGAGAATAGGTGATCGTTCGGAGAATGATGAGCCGGATATCGAGAAGGCGATGCTTTGTAATTGCATAGGCAGTAAAACCTATAAACAATAGTGCTGACGGCGGGCCAATCACACTTAGACTAATAACTCCTATTAGAGGCAGAATTGCATTCGTAAGAATACTAATTAATGCAGATATTAGAATACCTATAAACAGGTACTTGGCCTGTTCTCTTATTAATCCCGATCCACGTTTAAAGGATATAAATAAACTCTTTAATGCAAAAAAAGTATAGATCAGAAAGTACAAATCAAAGAAATAGTATGCTACACCTGGAATAGTTTCGGCACCCCAACTATGAATAATTACGCTCTCAATATTAAATTTAGTTGGCACCAAAACAAGCAGAATAACAACAGGAATGAAATATAATAGGTAAGTTCGGAATTTCTTTCTTGATATGCTAGGAAAGTTTTGACTAAAAAGTAATAACAAAAATGGAATAAATGCGGGACCAATTATCGCCATTCTTCCAAATATAAGAGCAATTTTTGGACTTTCAGTTGTATCAGTTACTAGCAGAGTCGCTGTCCAAACCGAAATACTAGAAACTAAAAAAGCAAAAATTATATTTCTAAAGTTGGTATGACTTCTCTTTAATATTAAAAATACTAAGAAAAGAGAAATTAATAACGTGGGCAGGTATGTATAAAAATTGATACTCATTTATTTTTTGCTATTGCAAAAATATTCTGATCAGAATAAGATTTCTTCATTAAAAGTATACTAAAATTATTTTTATTTAAGAGCTCTATATATTTATTCTCCGTAAAAAAGGTATATTTACCCTGAGCATCTTTTAGATCAATGATTATATTATAAATCATCAATTTGAGATATAATACTAAATTCATTCTAAGAATTCCTAGTAAATGTCGAAAACCTGTTTGATTAAAAATTATCTTCATATCAGAATAAAATATCTTCATATTACTGAAGCCAACTCCTGGATCAGTAATAATTAATAAGCCTCCATTCTTTAATATGCGCGAGAATTCTCTAAATGTATTATCTAGAACACCTTTATTGAGAGTGTATAGGGCGTTTACGCAAATTACGCAATCGAAATAATCACTTTCAAGATTAAGTTGCTTAGATAGATCTTGTTTAAAAACTTTTGCAACAGGAACTGTTCGCCGAACAAAATCCAAAGCTGCACTGGAATTATCAACACTAGTTACATTTGGAGTGGTTTCAGCCACTTTTTTCGTTATATAGCCGGTCCCACAACCAGCATCAAGAACTTTGTCATTTTTTTTAATACTGGCTGCTTTAATTACTTGTGAAGCTAACAGTTGATAAGTTGGTGAAATGGAAAGAAATTTGTCATACACCTCATGATACTTAGACCAGAAGTTCATATTTATTAGATCTCAATATTACCAGACGATTCACTAAAGTACTTGTGAAGAACTTTACTTATCTTACGATTATTTCTTTCAGCCTCCTCGACCCCTAATATAAAAGGATGATTCATTGCATTAAAACAAAACTTTGGATCACCAATAACGTTGAGTGGTCCAAATAATTGATTCATTGATATTATGAACCACTTCTCTGCACAACCTAGCATGTAATGATAATCGTTTTGTTTTGTATACTGATAAACTGCCTTGCACATATCAACCATCAGCATTGTTTTTCGAAAATTCTTTTTTACCATAAATCGAGATATTTCGAGTGTTTTTTCTTTGTTAACTTTTTCCAGTCTTTCAGATAATTTAAATTCGTTAATTGTTGGTAAACCTAAGATAGAGTTTTTTATTAATCTGACTGTTCCTACAACTTCATTCTTTCTATCAAGAACAGCAAGGTGTATCGAATGAATATCAAATTCATCGCTCTCTACTCTATCATTACATTCCTCCCCATTTAATAGCTTAACTTCATTGCAATAAATCTCATATCGAAGTTTATATACTTTTTTTATCATATCGTCAGATTCTGCCTTCACTATGCGATACTTTTTAAAAGGTCGCCTCAAATTTATGAATAAATATATATCAATTGCCTTCTTTCTAAGCCAATTCATTTATATGTAGTTTGATTTAGCTTGTTAATTTATTTTAGTCGACCTTACCATACCATAAATCCGAACTATTTTCAAGTCACCCTGCATTTCCCAATTTATTCACTTTTTGTCAACTTTTTTCTATAAACAAAAAAGCCTGCATTAAGCGCAAGCTTCTTAAAGTAATCGATTTACTATTTCCTAATTAAGGCCGGCTATTCAGCATTAAACCTCACAACTCACTTACTTTGCTTATGGAGAAGTAAACTCCCAAGTATCAAGTATTTCCAAGACTTCAACTTCAAAATCTTCAGGGACTGCATGAATCATATTTTCATCAGGTGTGCCATAAATGATGCTGTAGATATACTTTTCAGCCACTATATATATTCTACTTTCAAATCCTCCCGGGCCCTTAACTTCTTTCAGTGTGTACCCATCTCTCGTAAGCCAGCGGAATATTCTCGCCCTCAACGAGCTGGAGATGAGACAGCTGGCTCTCTGAAGTTCTCGTTGGCTCCACAGAATGTTCCCCACACCCCACCACCAGGACTGCGGCAGCAAAGCATGCCATAATTGCGAGCGCAATGCCCACTTGTTTCATCCATTTCATGATTCTCAACCTTTCTTGCTTTGGCCGTTGGTTACGGATTGATACCTCTACGATCATCTGTCAGAGTCGTTCAGTGTCAGTTGACAATGTTCAGACTTACCTAGTTTGAGAAAAAGCCCACGAAAAATTTTCCCAAACAGGTTGGTACTGCCAGGTACCTGCCTACACACCTCCTCTCGGAGATCCCAATAATATCAAGGGATCAAGTTAGAATGAGCTGTTTTGGGTTTTTGACATACTTATACACTATTTTTTCCGACAGCGCTTTGTAGCGATGGCTAAGACGAATCCACCGATTAACTTAGCGGGGGGAAACACATTAAGAGAAAAAAAGCTTTCTTATGCGCCGTCGTTTTCTATCTAGAATCGTTCCTTGTTGAAGTAATTATATCAAAAAACAAGATTTTAATCTCGCTCATCAGTGCAATTAACTGGTGTTGGTATCTCTGAATCTCGATTAACTTGTAATGGCTCTTTCAAGAGCCCTCTTATACATATCCGCCTGCACCAAAGCATTATTCGCAACCCCATGAATTTTCTTTAAGTACCCGATTTGTTCTCTAAATAGCACATCTCGCTTTGATTTTGCTTTGAGAAATGCGAATGCTATTAAATTTCCCTCTATCCCAAACGGCAGTATTGCCTTTATCTTTCTGTCTTCTAATAACCTGTGAGAAGATTTTAATAACATTTGCTCGTCATTGCTAAATCGATATAACTGATATGGGATTTCATCGGCAACAAGAAATTCCATCCTCCTCTGCATAAAGTTTATGACAGCTTCATTTAGCGTGAGAGACTCTTCCTGGCTCAATAAACTTATATATGTATTTGCCCTGTCATCGCGTCTATAGAGAATTACATCATAACCATCAACGGCTTTTTGCATTTCTTGGAATGTTTCTTGAAGAATTTCTTCGTACTGTGCATTCGATCGGGATATGATTTCGAGCCGTTTCAGCGATTCATTCTCATTCTTTTTCCTTCCAATAAATAGTTTTTCAATCCAGCTATAGATAAGTCTTCTTAACGGCTCAGCAGTAAGACCGATAGTAAGCACCGCCAGAATAAGCGTTGTTTGATCGCTTAAACCCTTCTCTAATATCACTAATCTTTGCAAGATGATAACTATGTAGGCATAAATCGCAAAAAGAATAGCATAAGTAAACAATTGAATAACACCTTTGCGTAGTATTATTTTAATATCAAAAAATCGATACCGATTAATAGCATATGCGATAAATCCGGCAAAAATAAACGAAGTCATGCTATCTAGATTTACGATCCACAACAAACCTACAAACGGTAATATAAAGTCAACAATAATCACTATCATAATTGGAGCTCCAAACCCAAACAATACATAGCGCGACTGCAAACGCTCAATCCCTGTAGACCGCTTGTACGCGAGAACAAGTAATACTAGCGCTGCGACAAAAATTGCAGTTGAGAAAACGGCAAACACAGGATATAAGTCCCCTTTTGAAATTCCAACTCCGAATCTTGAAATATCAAGGTGGAAGGAAAGAAATCGGTCCGGAAGTAACGTAACAATCGCAC
Source organism: Patescibacteria group bacterium (assembly GCA_042570925.1). GTDB lineage: Bacteria > Patescibacteriota > Patescibacteriia > UBA10025 > UBA10025 > JBHPFX01. The sequence goes on along the minus strand of JBHPFX010000005.1, from coordinate 60,685 downwards.
TAATAACTGAAAGAAGTCCAGCGCTTATGTGCACCCATATCGAAAGACGCACCTTACTAAATAGGTAAATCCAGTAAAATATCATCCAAATAAGAAACGCTCCTATTGTGTAACTAAGATTTACAAATGGGTACTCTGGATGCAAAAAATAGATATAGTTTACTACTATCCATATGACAATAAGAAATACAAGATATGAAAATACGCGCTGAATTTTGTTCTTTGCTTTTAGCAATACTACGAGCGCAAGAATTGTGTTGATAACTGCCGCTATAGTCAATAGAATTTGCATATTATCTTTACTTACTTGTTATCCTCTCAACCGCGTGCTTATAGGCAAGTGCATTTGCGAATGGAATTGTGATCTGATCACTAAATTTCTTAATAAGCTGAATTTCGTCACTTGAAAAAGTTTTAGCTTTTTCTCTATTTGTAAAAACAAATGCGCCCAAGAGATCATCTCCTGACCCTATGGGCATAATGAGGGATAATTTGTTGCTCTTCATGTTTTCCAATATAGGCTGTAAAGAATCATCCCCTTCTTCTATTCGATAGGGTAGTTCCTCTGCAACAAGAACTCTCCCCAATTTTAGATATAAGTAAATTGGATCACTGGAATCAATTTTCTGATTACCGGATAATTGTATAAATCCTTGTTTTCTCTCATTTTCAAAAAATAAAGAAACATCTCTTCCAAACACTGCTTTAATCTCCGTAATTACTCTCTCTACCATCTCGCCAAACTGGGATGTGGAATTAGAAGCTAGTCGAACTCTTTCAAGAACCCTTAGATTTTCATTTTCTTTGCTTGAGAATAATTTATCAACTTTTCGATAGATTAATCTTCGAAGAGGTTCGATTGTTATTACAATTATTAACACAGCGATTAGTAAAGTTGTTTTACTAGAAATATCTACATTACTTCTCACACTTTGTTGAAATAGCAAAATAACATATGTATATATTCCGAATAGGATACCAAAAGTTAAAAGTTGTACGACACCCTTCTGTAAAGCTAGTCTTATATCAAGAAATCTATACCGAATCATTGCGTAAGTACTTCCAAATGCAAAAGCCAAAGTGATAATATAAGCTATCCCAAAATAGAAAGTTCCTCGTGTATTAATGGCAAAAAACGCACTTAACAACAGGCCGGCGGCAATCGAAATTAGGTACCCCAAAATAATATATTGGAGCTGTATCTTTATAATTCCCTCCGAACTCCGAAATTTCTTTATAAAAACAAATAATGCTAATGGAATAAAGTAAATGAAAATGATTGTGAAATAAATAAAATACGGGGTAAACGAATAAATTAGCTCACCCTCATTATAACCAAATATTTTACCTGACACAGAAAGGAATATCGCGATTAAAATTGGAATAAAAAGCAGAATCTCAAACTTTTTTGTTAATTTGATATTTTCTCGTGGGAAATGCAATGCAAAAAGCGCAATAAAGTAGGAGATTAATGAAGCTAATGCAAAATCAATCTTTGAGATAAGTAAATTACTCTCTGGATTAAAACGTAAATTTGAACTTTCGAAAACTCCAATGATTACCCATAATGCTCCCGAAATAATAAAACCTATATATCGCCTATATGCTCTAGTTGGTTTCCTTTTTTTAATAACTAAAATTGTTAAAGTGATGTATACAATTGCAGCTAATATATCTAAACATTTAACGATTTCCATATATTTATTCCTTATTAGTCTCCCCCTCCATATACTTCTTAATAATCTTCTCCCTTAAGAAATCCGCCTTACTCGTCTTCGTCTGCTTGGCCTTACGAGTTAAATATCTCTCAATCTTCGGGGTGATACGAAGGGTAAATTTAATGGATGGGATATCTCGATTCTCCCCTGTTTCGATCCTTTCCAAGAATTGAAGTATTATATCTTGAAGATCATCCAGCTCATACGACTTCATAAAAACGGTCTCCGGCACTTTTTCTCCCGTAAAATACGAAATGACCTTTTTTGCTCCTGAATTCTTCTGATATAGGTATAAAACAGGCTTTTTCTGTGCAATTGCATACGCAAGCAAATACCCTATTTCTGCGTCAGAAATGGATGCTTCTATGATAATACCATCCATTTTATCAATGAGATTCTCACCTGAATCACTCATTCGCTCAATTTCTGTCTTTGTAATATCCGCCCTTCCTTCTTTATCATGATTAGAAATCACGGTAACGCCGGCTTCCTGTAACAACTCAACAATTCGTCGATATGATTGTTTTAATGACTCTTTATGATTAAGGGTCGAGTGGACAAATACTCTCATATATTTGTTTCCCTTATTTCCCCGGAAATATTTCTATACAATAACTCACGAATCTTATCCGGTTTATTTGATTTTCCGAGCGCCCAAAGATATTTGGTCAGCGTTGCCTCATACGTCATATTATTCACCACAATGTATTCCTTCCTCTCTTTCTTTTTCTCGGGAGCATGAAGAGAGTAAGCTACTATCGGAATTCCCTTTTCAGTAGCAAGGTGTAAATATGGCTTGAAGGAGTTCGGAAAGAGATTTGTACTATACGATCGAATAAGCAATGCTTGATTATCTTTCGCAATAAGATTACCAAGCTGCTCACCTTGTGATGTTGGATCAAGTCTGAACGTTGAAACTTCATCATGAATTTTTTTATCGACTTTCAGCCTTCCTTTTGATCTTTTTTTTACGTGATCAAATAGCTTAATACCAAAATCTATTTTCCCAAGCAGTCCTTCTGCATATTCCTGAAATACATTAATCGATGGTGAAACACTATTGATTGTCTGGTTGGCACGAAGCACTCGGTTACCCTGCATAATAACTACTTCGGCAATATCCATTGTGGCAACTTGAAATGCATTAATGAGATTTGCGCGCACACCCAGATTACGGTAATCATAAATAAGTCCCTCGAGCTCTGCGGGAGATTTCATTTCTTTAAAAAGCGGCGAGCTGGTAATCACTACTGGCTTTCCAAGATTCTGAAGCATGAACGACAGCATCGAACCGGTGTAGATTATTGTATCAATCCCATGAGTGATTACTATCCCGTCAACATCTTCATATATTTCTTTAACAGCTCTTACTAGTTTCTTCCATATTTCCGGAGTTACTTCTGATGCATCATCCCCAAAAACAAAATACGGCTCAATATCTCCAATAATACCAATTTCTGGGAGTTCTTTAAGCCAATATTGGATATCTTCCTTTTCTTTTACCTCAAGAATCTTACCTGTGGATGCTTTGATCCCAGAACCTCCACAAAAGATTAGCCCTATTTTGCTTCTCTTTTTTGACATATCTATTTGTTATCAACAGGCTATTCACAGCCGTCGCTATATATTGGGACGGCGCTATAATTTTACTCCCCTCCTCCCCCTCCTGTCAATAAAAAACCACCCACCGGATCGGATAACCCGGTGGGTTGTTGGCTTCCTTTTGTGCAAGTTATTTCTTTCTTTTCAGATCTGCGAGTCCCTGTTCGAATAGCTGGCGGGTGCCAAAGGGAAGCTTGATCGTAAACGTTCCGCTCCCCCACGCATCCTTCGTTACTTCTGGATTGAGAAGCTTGATTTCGCGGAATGTCGATTCGCACCAGTCAGCGACGCGCTTGACATTGAGTCCCGACCGGAATGTGACCGTGATCGTGTCCTTCTGGACTCTTTCCCAGTATGTCCGTTGATCGAGCAAGATTCCGTAGTGTCCGGGATTCTCGAATATGAGCTTGACCACGATCGCCCGAAACAAATACGCTTCTGTCTCCTGTGGTAGCCACAGATCAAAGTAATCTGTGACTCCCTGCTCTTTCATCCTTCGCACCAATCCGTTTTCGCCCATGTTGTACGCTGCGAGCGCAAGTGCCCAGTCACCGAATTGCTCGATAAGGTCATTGAACTTGTCGATCGCGGCCTGAGTAGACATTTCGATGTCTCTGCGCATGTCCACCTGACCAGTGGACTTAATCCCCTGCTCTCTGGCAGTGCCGGCACGAAATTGCCATGGGCCGCTTGCTCCAGCATATGACATGGCTCTTGTCTTCAGCGCGGATTCGATCACCGCCACGTACTTGAGATCGTCAGGCATTCCCGCTTCGTTGAGCTTTCTCTCAATGATAGGAAAAAACTCTTCACTCCTCCGAAAATACAGAAGAAGCTGTGCCTGATTACTCACGAGCAGAAGAAACTCTTTTTCGAGCCGCTCCCTTTTATCCGAGTTGTCGAAGATAAAGCTCTGCCCGCAGAAATACACAGTGTCAGGAATCGCGTACGTAGCAAGGTTGCGACGATACTCGCGGAATCGAAAAGCGTTTTCCCGAGCAAGGCTGTCCGTCGTAGTCAGCCGTTCTGATAATACCGCCAATGTATCCCGGGTAAATGCTTCGAGCGAGTCTAATTCACGTTGGACCTGCTGGTGAATATACATCTGGTCCGTAAGGGATTCGTTGCATACCTTATGCGATGCGCAGCCATAAAAAACAACTCCGCAAATGACTATGGTAATGAGCCGTTTCAAGGTGTCCTCCTCTAGGGTTTCGATTTTTGTTTATACGTTACAAAACAGTATCAAAATCAGAGTTCGTCGTCAATACAAAAAACCACCCACCGAGCGCGAACCCAGCAAATTAACTTTTGACATATCTACACATACAGGATTATAATGGGCACGGTAGAAAACAAACAGTGCATTGGAGGCCTGACATGACACGAACGACTGCCGTAATTAAGGTAGTCATCGATTCAGCAGATCGGGGTATTACAACTGCATATGGTATGAAGTGGATAGCTATCACCCACAGGGTGCAACAAGCTATCCGAAAAGCGGGATTTATCGATGGTGATGTCCGTATTCAGACTCTGCATACGACTGCGGCGATCATCGTCCAGGAATATGAAAAGTGCCTGTTACGTGATCTTGCCGCGCGATTGGACAAATTCGCCCCGTTGACTGGTGTGTACGTCCACGACGATTTCACAAGACGGGTTGCCAATATGTGCATAGGTGAATGCCAAAACGGTCATTCGCACGGCAAACGCCTTCTCTTGCCCCTGAGCATTGATCTCATGTTTGCTAACGGAAAAATCACCCGTGGCAGATGGCAAAGAGTTATCTTGGCCGAATGCGATTGGCAACCTGACAATCCCCGCAAACGTACCATACTGATCCGACTCGATGGCCACTTCAGATCGTAAGAGTTCATTGCTCTACGATAGACACCCCGCTCCGTTCAACGGCGCGGGGTTCCTTATTTATTTAGATATGAAAAGTGGAGCTTTGGATAATTATCCGCAGCTCCACTGGCATGACTTGCATTCGAGCGTTAGTTCACCCAGAACGCTTCCGCTTCTGCATGACATTTGGCGCATACATCGAGATGGTTCTGGACGCGGCGCGCTGTCGATGGCGGCAGATCCTTCGTTACAAGGAATCGATCAAGGAACTTCCCCCACCGCGGATTCGTGCATTCTTGAGGAACTGACGGTGGTGCTCTTCTTGGTTCTTGCCGTGGCGTCAATTAGCCCTCCCTTTTTGCTTCTATCTTGACGCTCCTATCGTCTTTCATTTTTTCGTGAACGTTTTTTTGCTGGGGGTTTCCGATATGCTTCTACCTCTCCCTGGCATGAAGGACATTTTTTAATATGTCCATCAACCACTTTGTGTGTCGGACCTGGTAAACGACCTATTAGATAATTAGGTAAGAATTTACCCCATCGAGGATCCGTACACGCTTGCGGTACCGGTGGGGGTAATTCCGATCCCCTTCTATTAGACGAACCTTTTCTTCCCCAGAATGTCTCTGCCATGCTCAAGTCCCTTTTTGAGGTGCTTTTTATTTTCATCTCAAGATACAGTAATAATGAATAAATGTAAAGCTTTGTCCCAATAAAAAAACCTCTCCTTATGATTTCAGTTCTCTTAAACAATCCTAGATTTGGGGTCTGGGGTTTCTCTGAGCCCATCCTAGATAAATATCTAAATTCAACAACCAAGCGAATAGAAACCCCAGGACTTTTTGGGTACTTTTTGGGACCAAAAAGTACCTCGCTTTAGTGAAATCTTTCCTTTCAATAAAAAAACCGCCCCGGTCCAACTCGTAAAGAGTCGGATACAAGGCGGCTCGCCAAACGGTGCTCACTGACACCATCCGGCATTGCGTACCAGAGAAAACGACTTGGCGATGTAATGTTCTGCCTATTGTTTATTAGTGGGACAGATTACATCGATCGCACAGTTATCTTCTCTCGATTTTCAAAGAGTTGAGCTCGGAGTGGTCGCGTTCTATGAAACGGATAGTGCATGAGCGCCGCTACGAAGGTTTCTGGCAACAATAGCCAGTCCGCCAATGAGCAACATCAGGATGCCACCGCCGCCGAAGAAACCACCGGAGATATAGCCAGCGATGACTGTCTCACCAGTGAAACTTGGAACCACGAATGCCGGGATGATACTGCCGACATAAAATGCAATTCCGAATGCGACAAACGTCACCGCCGCCTGGAACCAATCAGGTAATCTTGGCCGATGAAGCATCGCCGCCACGCCGGCAACAGGAATGCAAAGCAGAAACCAGCAAACGGCCATAGTTTCTGGTTCGCCCATCCATACCAATACTGCTCTCAGTGTTTCCATTGAATCCTCCCTGAAGATGAAAAAGTGCAACCAATTAACTACGGATACTAGCATAAATAGAAGATTTGTCAACCCAGCCCTTCGCGAAGGGCTGGGTCAACCCTTGGTATAAAAAAGCAGTTCGTTTCCGAACCGCCTTTTAGTATAGATATTTATTCTACAACCACTGTTCCTGTCAGATCTGGATTCAAGTGATCGTGATATTCATACGTTCCCGCTTCAAAGAATATCACAGAGTACACCTCAGCCGGAGCAATATTACCGGACCCATCATCATCCCATATTCCTGAATATTTTACATGATCCGGATGGTCGTCAGGTGCAATATAATGTTGCACCTCATCTTTGTTATACCAAGAAACCGCATCTCCAATTCCAATACGAGCTGTCTCTGGATCAAAACCTGATGAATCAGTATATACTCTCATACTTTCACCCGTTGGATCAGTGTAAAATATATTCACATTCGAGGCGCTGTTTGTTGTCGTATTCGCAGTCGTATTTGTTGTCGTATTTGTATTTGTCGCTTCTTCATTAGAATTCCCAATAACAAGCCAAGCGACAACGCCGATAATCAGTATTGCGATAATAATGCCAATTGCTTTCATATGTGTGTATATTAATGCTCAGCGATATAATAATATCAAAACCTCAATAATCAACAAGTGATTCAGGTTACGATTCAACTTTATTGCCACTCAGCCCCTTGTCGCACCAGGAGGTCTTTCGCTCGAAGAGGCTCTGTCATTAGCTCTTTTGTCACTTTTTCCATACGAGCAACTTGCGATCCCTTGATCAAGACCACGTCGCCCGTATCAATGATTTTTTGAATATATCTGCCAGCCTGTTCCGCATGATCGTATGAGACAACCCTGTCAGCAGACATTCCAGATTCTCTTGCTGATTGTGCGATAACTTTTGCTTTTTCACCGACAGTCACGAGGATATCCAGATCAGAAATTGCTGCATGCTTACCGACTTCTTCGTGGCCCGTATCGCTTTCACTGCCAAGCTCGGCCATATCACCGAGCGCTGCGATCTTTTTTCCACCATTGTCAATTAATTTCAAAGTATCCAGTGCTGCGATAGCTGCTTTTGGAGATGAATTATAGCTGTCGTCAATGAGACTTGTGTATTTGATACCCGGAAGTAAGTTCATTCTCCCCGGCGGCGAGACAAATTCTTTTAACGCAGTCGCTATATCATGAAGATTGAGAGAAAATGCTACGCCGACTGCTACAGCGGCAAGTCCTCCGAGTACCTGGTGTCTTCCGAGAACTGACGGAAGAAACATCGGCACGGTACTGCCGTCATACGCAACTTTAAAACTGATACCTTGGATACTTATGGGTCGCTTGGGCGTGTCAGGCGGGCCATGACTTACCTGAGGATCGATACCTCTGATATCAGCCTGCTCAGAAAAACCGTATGTCAGCACTTTCGCTTTTGTTTTCTCTTTCATTTTTATCACCTCTGGGTCATCTGTATTGAGAATTGCGTATCCATCTTTGGGAAGATGACTGATAATTTTTCTTTTTTCTGAAACAACTCGTTCAAATGATTTAAAGAATTCCATGTGCACACCGCTTACTGCGGTAACCACGCCGACTGTGCAAGGAGCCAGTTTGGTGAGATATCCAATATCCCCCGCTTTATCCGCTCCCATTTCAACAGCGAGGATTTCCGGATATGAATCATCTCTGAAAAGAATTTTCAAGAAGGCTCTCCAAAAAATACCAAACCAGATGAACGGATTCTTTCCCCCTGTCTCTTCGCCGAGAATTGCCAACGGGACACCAATTTCATTGTTGTAGTTTTTTAAGTTTTTACCAGTTCGAAACTTGGACTTCAGTACCGTGTAAATTGCCTCCTTCGTTGACGTCTTGCCAACACTGCCAGTAACACCAACAATCTTCGGCTGATATTTTTTGATAATAAGCCGAGTAACTATCTGTAACTTCCATTCAAGGATTTTTTTTAGGATTATCATTTTAGTTAATATTTTACCGGTCAATTATAAGCCGATAGAAATTGCACCTCCACCGGTAAATATCAATGTAATAAGGTACAACACTATAATTACCACTGGAATCAGAAAATAGTACATTCGCTTTCTTCTTTTTCTCGCCAGCCAGTCAATACTCATAAAAAGTGTAAAGAAAACTAATATGTTTATTATTCCTGCAAACCACCTATAATGAGTGAAATCGCTGCAAAATTGAGTGTCCGTCCACATCATAAAAATCCCTCCACATTCGTGAGCCTCAGGATATTTTTCACATACATTTCTTGAATAACCTCCGTAATGAGAATGAAAAGGGAATCCATATATTGAAAAGTCGCAAATAAGGTCTTCATATTCGGACTGGCTCTTGTCAATACGATCCTTTAAAAAACCATCCCAAAAAGAGCCTATAGGGTAGCGACTCCAAGAATCAACGTTAATTACTTCTACAGGATCCATATCGTACTTATCACCAACCTTGAGGACAATCGGTCCTATTAATTCAATTACAAGGGCAAATACCAATAAAGCAACAATCCAGATCACTCGTCTTAATATTTTCCATTTGCTCCTCGGTTTTGAGGTTATTACATTGTTCATTTCTTGAGCCATATATTTATCTGTCATTAAATATTGACTGTTGCTTATTTAGTAGTGATCATGGTGAAGTATCTGTTGGTGCAACACCCATATATGGTAACAAAAATGCTGCTACTCTACCAAAGAGCGGAGCAGCGGAACTTTCTGCAAATTGAACGTCCTGCGGACGATCAATCTTTGCCAGCATGACAAACTTCGGGTCATCCACAGGCGCAAAACCGATAAACGAGCCAATCGTTTGATTTGGATCGTATCCTACAGCTCCTTCCAATGGAATCTGCGCAGTTCCTGTTTTCCCAGCTACGAAATAACCATCAACACCTGCCCGCTGACCGTGACCATTTTGTACAACATTAGCAAGCATCGCAGATAACTTAGCAGCCGTTTCCGGTGTAATGACTTCACGAACAGCTTCGGGCTCAGCCATGATCGATGTCCCGTCAGATTTAATTACTTCATCTATCACATATGGCTTCATAAGAATACCGTCATTCGCAATCGCGCCAAATGCGGCAACTAATTGAATTGGATTTACCGTAATTCCCTGCCCAAACGATGCCGTAGCCATAAAAATTTCGCTGTGCCTCGCAAGGGTTGATATATCACCGTTTAACTCACTGTCCACCTGAACACCCGTCAGTTCTCCAAATCCAAATCGTTTCACATATTCTTCAAACTTTTCTGGACCGATTTGACGTGCAGCGAATATTGCGCCGGTATTGAGCGATTTTTCCAACACCTGAGTCATGGTATTGATGCCATGTGCCTTCCCATCGGAATTTCTAATCGTGTATTTTCCGATTTCCACACTGCCAGTATCTTCATAAGTTGAATTCGGTGTTACTTTTCCTTCATTGAGTGCCGCCGCCATCGTTAACGGTTTAAATACCGACCCGGGTTCATAAAGATAATATGTTGAAGGATTCAGGTACACGTTGATGTCCTCTACTTCATTGTATGTATTTGGATCATAATCAGGCGATCCGCACATAGCAAGAATTTTTCCCGTGGATGGTTCCATAATGACGAGTGAGCCGCTTGACGCACCATGTTTCTCAACAGCCGCATTAAGCTCCGCACAAGCTTTGTATTGAATAGTGCGATCAATGGTGAGTACCAGGCTATCTCCATCCTTTTTATCTTCCAATGTTTTTGATCCAACAGTAATCCACCTGCCACTTGCATCCCGGTCCGCTTCAAGGAATCCTTGTGTACCGGCTAAATCCTCATTCCAATACCCTTCCAATCCGTACTGACCAACACGCTTGTCATCTTGAAATCCGACAAAACCAATGAGATGGCTTCCGATATTTTTTTCGGGATAATATCTGTGCACTTCTCTTCGAAAACCAATTCCTTCAAGTTCCATCTCACGAAGTTTATTCACCACTTCTTCTTCTACCTGTGTAGCGACTGGTTCATACAGGTCACCTTTTTTTGAAAGCCGTGGAAGAATTTCTTCATCTTCCAGCTCTAAATGTTCTTGTAATGCCTTTGCGGTTTCTTCCGGTTCATGAATATTAGATGGTACTGCGTATACTTCGTAATAATCTTTGTTTGCTGCCAGAGGATACAGTTCCCCATCTTCACGAACATAAATTTCTCCTCTCGTGGGCTGTAATTGCTCAAAGAGCGTGTGTTGTCCTTCAGCCAACGCCGTATAGAATTCATTTTGAAAAAGCTGTACGTGAGCTAAGCGTGCAATGATCGCAAGACTGAATATCATAAGCAGAATCCGTAAAACGCCTATGCGTTCGAGTGACGGGTGCTTTTCTTTCCTTGAATGTGAATAACGGCGCATAATTATGCTATTTTAAACGAAAAAGACCTCTCGCTCAAGTGTTCTTATGCTCGCGTTGTTAGAGGTCTCTTTTTTTTCACGAATATATTGTCGAATGTCTTACTTGACGGCTACAATACTGCCAACTGAAGGGAGATATTCAAAGTCAGTCACGGCAACCATGTTGAGCTCTTTGCTTGCCTCTTCGATAGCTACCAGAGAGTGAAGTTCAGCACGGGTAAGCTCAAGCTGACGATTTTCCTGCTTGGTAGCCTCATTGGCTCGTTCAAGCTCTTTTATTTCAAAGCCGCCCACGGATGTCTGGTTGATAACAAGTAAATATGATAACCCAACAAAGATTATCATTGCTAATACAATTCCATTCAGCATCAAAGCGTCGAGCTCAATGGACCCAAGCTTCATGGGTTTCTTTGGTGTACTCTGCCGATTAAAGAATCTTGAACGGCGGAAATTTCGAGATCGGCGTGGCGTATATGTTTTCATGTTATTTTTTCTACCGCCCGGAGCTTAGCGCTCCGCGAAGCGGGGTTTAGTTTTTTTTCTTCGTCTGATGGTGTGATAACTTTTTTCGTCAGGAGGCGTACACGCTTGGTGTGGTTGCAGGTGCACGTCGGTCGTTCAGGAGGACAGAGGCAATCACGTGATTCCTGGCGAAAATAGTTTTTTACTATTCTATCTTCTAAAGAATGAAATGAGATAACGACGAGTCGTCCACCGATACGCAGTGTATCGAGTGCTTGGGGAAGAACGTTCTTCACATTTTCCAGCTCGTTATTCACCGCTATGCGTAACGCTTGAAAAACTTTTGTTGCTGGATGCCGTCCCCCGACCCAGGGAACTTTTTTCTTCGAACCAAGTTTGGTCCGGATCGCCAGGAGCACAATCTCCGTAAGCTGCCGCGAATGTAATATTTTGCTTTGCCGTCTGACTCGGCAAATTTCCGCAGCAATGTATTTTGAAAAATTCTCTTGACTGTACTCCTGAAAAATCCAGATGAGTTTGTCTTCCGGCCACTGGTTAACAACGTCAGCGGCTGTTTGGTCCTGCGACCGGTCTAGACGCATATCTAATGGTTCGTCCTTCTCAAATGAGAAACCTTGCCCCCCTTCTTTCAACTCGTATGTTGAAAGTCCAAAATCTATGAGAATCCCATGTACCTGCTTGAATGACTCATTGCGCGAAACAATATCACTGAGGTGTGCAAATGAGTCTTTTTCAAATACTACGTGATCAGCATAATCTGCAAGTCTCTCTCGTGCTCGCTCAATAGTATCTGCATTAAGATCAATTGCGAGAAGCTTGCCAGCCCCGTGTGTCGAGGCGATGACTTTCAAAATCTCCATTGAGTGTCCACCTTCTCCCAGTGTGCAGTCAATGGCATTATTACCTTCGGCAAGATGCAAAAAGGTAAGAGCTTCTTTGAGAAGAACGGGTTTGTGAAGGTACTCCATACGCTTGAGAGTCGAAGATCCTGAACTAGTTGAAGGACAAGACTCTTCAAAGGTTATACACCAAGGTCACCAAGTGCTTCAGCGATATCAGTGCTCTTTGTTTCAGTTCCGGTGCGATATCGCTCCCATTTCACCTTGTCCCAGAGTTCAAGCCGGTTATATAATCCGGTAACAATAATCTGCTTCTTTAATGAAGCGTATTTTCGTAAGTAATCAGGCAGCATCACTCTTCCCTGCCGGTCAATCTCAAGCGGCATAGCTCCAGCCAGCATCATACGTGCAAATGCCCGGGTATTTGCTTTTGCAATCGGGAGCTTGGCAATTTTATCCGCGAGTTGTTTCCATTCGCTTGCGGTATACACAAAAAGGCAGTTATCCAGTCCTCGTGTTACGACAGCTCCCTTTTGTAATGAGCTTCGAAACTTCTTTGGCACGGCTAAACGGCCTTTTGCATCTAATGAATGATGATATTCACCTATAAACATGAAATGTAACGCTTTCTTTTGTAATTAAGTACTTTAGGGCATATTTGCTTATCCACTTTCCGTATGACTTATCCCCACATTTATCCACTTTCTACCCTTCCATTCCATTTTACACCACAAATGAGGAAACGTCAACCACACCACATTTTCCACAATTTGGTCAATATCATTTTAAAATGATGGAATCCCTCGGTTAACTCGGGATTTAACAAAAAGCCGCAGATCGCTCCGCGGCTTTGCTTTCAATGTTGATTGAGATGCTCGACTTATGGAAAGATCATACAGTCAAGCGTTGACTCTGGTGAAGAACCTCCCCCGCCTGAGTCAATTTCTCGTTCAGGTTCTTCGGGACCTGCATTGCGCGCGCTGGCGAACAGAATATCATCGTCAGTCACCACGCCTGACCAGCCTTTCGGAATCCCGTCCACAATTCCCTCCCGTATTACTCCTCCTGATCACTCGGATACGAAATGCCCATTGTAGCTGTATCACCTTCTCCCTTTTCGAGGGTAAGCACTGCTTCTGCAATTTGCAGAAGGCCATCAGCTTGAAGATCGTCAGTAAATCTCTCTTCTGGAATCAAAAAAAAGATTCCACTGTCCGAAGACGGTTCACCATCTGCCGGACTTGCCAAATGTTTACTGAGTGCCGTGATCGCTTGTGGGATTTGAGTAAAGCGATCTGTTCCTATCCGTTTGCCTGAACTATCGACGAGAAAGAGCATTGTTTCTGTCCCCCGTTCTTTGTTTTTGTCTTTTATTATTTTTATCTACCAACTTTATGCAGAGAAAACCTTTTTGTCAATAGAACATAATGTATCATAAATGAACGGAATCCAGTCCCTACTTGAACAAATTAAAAAATTTTGATATGATTCCTTAATTACTCATTGCTCATTTTAGAATCCAAGGAGGCACTCCGTGAAGACGCGATTGATGATTCTCGCAATCGTGTTAATCACGATTGCATCCCAAGGTGCTTACGCCTGTGAACCTTCTGCGTATTTTCTTTTTCACGATGATGCGCGGAACGTGCTCGATTCGCTCGAGCAGTCCGGCTCATCGGACTATTTCCTCATGGGCATCCTTGCCCATAACATCTCTTTCTCGAATCACGACGAAGACATGACAAAGAAAGCGAAGAAGTACTTCAAGAAGTGCGAACCGAACTGTGACGGACAAAATCTTGTTGAGGCGTATCGTGGATCGCAGGAGCTGCTGCATTTGAGAGATCGTAACAAAATCTCGAGTGGCTGGAAATTCGGTTGGAGCAAGATTGGACTTGCTGCATCTCCGTACGACGAAGTACGCAAAGCATTTCAGAGAATCACTGATGCAGTCGATCAGCAACCGGTGAACATTGTAATCAGATTCCTTTGTTTAACCGCCGCACTAGAAAGCGCCGCCGTGATGCCTGAATTCTTGGCAACGGCAAAAAAAGACCTTCACTATCTTGATGGAGTCCTGCGTTATGAACAGTTCGCTGATTCGATTCACTTGTACTTCCTTCACATGTCGTGGGTTAAATACTGGTATCGTGCGGCAGAGATATCGTTCAGACATGGCCAAAGCGCTTGGAATACCGGTGATTCTTTCGCGAGTCTAGGAGGCTCGCAATCTGCTCTCCTCTCAAGTAAACCATTTGCATGTAAGGAGTGGCATCATTTGGACATCGAGCTTTGGGAGAGGAGAATCGAAGAGCTGAGATATGAAATAGAACAAAGTGAATGAAAGGCGGGATAATCCTGATGGATTACCCGCCTCTAACTTATCCACAAGGGGGGGTCTTGACACTTCGGTTTTTATTCGGTAGTCTGGTTAATAGCTGATAGCGTATAGCGTATGATTACCAACAACGGGAATCTACACCACTAGCTATAAGCTATAATCTATAAGCTAACAAACCAACATATGGCCCCTGTACTCCCAAAACAAAAACAAAAGATACTCGCCTTTCTCAAAGATTACATAAAAGATAATGGGTACGCGCCCACCCTTACAGAAATTGCGAAGAAGTTTAACCTTTCCTCATTGGCTACGGTCCATGAGCATATTCAGTTTCTCGAAAAACGGGGTTTTATTAAGCGGGACGCCAGTGCAGCGCGAGGTATTTCTATAGTACAAGAAGATGTTGAAGCTACTGCAACCGCTGCTTCTATACTTTTACCATTGGTTGGCACGATTACAGCTGGTGAACCCATAGAAGCAATTGAAACAGTTGATGAACATATACCAATACCCAAGGAGTTAATAGGAAATAAAAATGCCTATCTACTGAAGGTAAAAGGAGATTCAATGGTAGAAAGCATGATCGCTGATGGTGATTTGATTATTGTCGAGAAAACTGATTTTGCACGAGATGGTGATATGGTTGTAGCATTACTTGATGACGGATCAGCAACGTTGAAGAAATTTTATAAGCAAAAGAATCTCATTCGACTCAAGCCCGCCAATTCAAAATACAAATCTCGTATGGTTAAAAATGTCGTCATACAGGGTAAAGTAATTGGTATATTGAGAAAATATAAGAAATAGCATTTAGGAAGGCTTTATATCGCCTTCTTTATTTGTACTTTCAATCTTCGGTTATTATTCGGTATATAAATAAACACGTATGAAAAAGCGTCACTCCCCTATACGAACAATTCTATATGTAAGTCTTGATCGATTTATTGCATCAGTTGAAGAAGTTATGCGACCGTCTTTGCGGGGCACTCCGGTTATTGTTGCCAGCCATGCTCATAAGAATGTTGTCGCTAGCTCCAATCAACAAGCGCGTGTCTTGGGAATACAGCCAAGTATGCCCCTGGCTCATGCAATGCAAAAAGCTCCCCAAGCATCAGTCATCTCGGGAGATGTAAAAAGAATTGAAGATTTCTCCCGTGAGTTTTATAAAATTCTTCACCGTTTTTCTGAAAAAGTTGAAGCGGTAAGTCTTGATGAAGCTTTTATCGATCTCACTGGATATGAATATCTATGGATCTCACCCGAATATGCAGCTCAAAAAATTAAGGAGGCGATACTCAAAGAACTCGAGCTCACTTCAAGCATTGGAGTGGCGTCGAATAAAATCGCCGCGCAAGTTGCCGCTCGAATAAAAAAGCCAAATGGATTAGTGGTGGTGCCATGGGGCAAAGAAGCTTCATTTCTTCAGCCCATTGATGTGCAGATGGTTCCCGGGATTGGATCCCGAACGTGTAATGTCCTCCACGAGATTGGTATAAAAACTATTGGTGATCTTGCTCAACTATCTCCTGAAATAAGCAGTGAGCTATTTGGAAAAGCCGGTATGACATACGTACGTCTCGCAAACGGTCTTGACTCTCGTGACGTTGATATCCCCCATGCTCAACGATCAATTTCTAGAACAAAAAAATTATCCGATGATAATGAGTACGTAACCGTCCATGATTCTGTAAGAAAACTTTCATTGCTTGTCGGTTCAATTATTGAGTCTTCACAGCGACAAGCGAAAACTGTCGCCGTTCGTCTTATCTTACATGATGGTAAATCTCTACAACATCAGAAAACATTTACTACCCCCCTATTATCTCAAAAAGAGATTGTGGATCGCGCGCACAGACTCCTCTTAGATATGCACTACTTCGGTCTGCCCATTCGATCCGTTTGTGTTCACGCACTAAATATTAAACATACAAAAAGAGAGAATCTCATATCATTCTCTCATACGTTTACCAGGCTCAAAGGTATCAGGAGGTCTTTTCAATCTCTTCAATCTCGTTACGGGCTCGGTATCGCTAGATAGTAAATTTTCGTGGTTTGGTGATATTCGGCTCACTTCCGTATACCGGAACGACAAGTTTGGGTTGTTTCATCGTGCGCAGTTGATTAATTGATCGTACTATAACTTTTTGCAGGTTATCTTTAGAACTCTGTACCCCTATTGCAGAAATTGATAGTGCGTAACTCAGACTATTTGCCGTTACTATTCCCATACGGAGTGCTGAAAACGCACCAGGCCCCTTTTCAATCATTATTCCTTTAATATCACTTATCTTTTTGTGAGTAGTAATGATAAGTGATTCAATTGATTTTAAAAGCTTGCCTCGAGAGTTATAAGGCAACTGAAAAATTTTTTCTTTTATCATATTTCCTGCTGAATCTACCGCACGAAACCGTATAGCCTCAAATGATCTTGTATCAATATAGAGATACATCCTTTGA
Source organism: Patescibacteria group bacterium (assembly GCA_042570925.1). GTDB lineage: Bacteria > Patescibacteriota > Patescibacteriia > UBA10025 > UBA10025 > JBHPFX01. The sequence goes on along the minus strand of JBHPFX010000005.1, from coordinate 43,529 downwards.
CTACTTCTTACGCAGCTTATCAATTACCACTACGTGCTTATTTTCAAGAATGTCAAACAAAAAACGATCTGTCAGACTGTTGCGGTATTCAAATTCTTTTCTGCTCATGACCGTGTATCTGATCGAGTGATCGAAATTTTTTCGAAACTTGTTCATCAATCTTGAGAGACTTCTGCGATTTACTTTTCCAACGATGAGTAAATCAGTTTGAACATCTCCTATGCCGGTAAAGATGCCAGTGAGTATGAGAAGTGATATTTTTCCGATTGAACGGAGATTTCGTGCAAGATCTTTTTCTAGTGTAAGCTGGGATTTTACGATTAATCCCTTGAGCTCTGGAAAGAGAATGTGTTCGTTATTCACCCGATAGTACTTCTTCTGCTTATCAATCTCACTTTCAAGAAGCTCAATACTTACCAGATGCTCAAGTTCACGACGAACGGAATTTATTCGTTCGCCAATTTTTCTAGTGAGCTCCCTGACAAAATAGCGCTTCTCTGGATTTGTGAGAAAAAGTCTTAAAAGTTTTACTCGCGTTCGTGAACCAAATAGTTGTTCAAGCATAAGTTCTAGATTCTTGTATGATACGTGCTTTTAGTATACTATGGGAATGTTCAGACATCAAGCGCAGCATCCCAGATTTGTCTATCTGATACACAATAATGAATCCAATTACACAGATTGAGCAACTTCTCATCTACGATCCGGATCAGAGCAGATCAACGGTCCATGTGTTCGTGTCACACCCAACACCGGTTGAAGAAACAACGTTGGGTAAGTTAGTGTTGCTCGCAGAACTAGAATCACAGGAGCCAATTAATCGGGATATTATTCACGCGATTCAAAAGGAACTTCAAACAGTTTACTATTCGTCAGAAGAGTTGCATCCAGAGGTCGCTCTTGAAAATGCTCTCGGTCAGACAAACCAAAAAATCTCAGATCTCGTTGCCGATTATGCAACGAATTGGCACGAACACCTAAATATCGTTGCATGCGTTATTCATGGAGAGCATGTGTATTTTTCTGAATACGGAAAAGTACACGTCTTCCTTATTCAACAGCAGCGAATCATTGACATTCTTGCATCAAATCCTTCCGCAAGAGAGACGAGCGGAGCACTCAAGATTTTTTCAAATGTCGTCAGCGGACGGGTTCAGACTGGCGAAAGCATGCTGCTTACCACAACCTCTCTTATGGATTATTTCTCTCAAGAGAAACTTCGGAGATTGATAGCCGAGCAACCCATCCATGATGCTGTGGGAAATATCGAAAACATTCTTTCAGAGAATGTGAATAACGCTGCATTTGGCGCAATAATCATACAACCTGCAAAACAAGCTGCTAAGGCTGCAGCATTCTCTGATATGCCGCTCACCATAACTCGACCGCAGCATTCCGCCACACAATCTTCAATGGATAAAATGATTACTCAGGAGCAGCAAACCAGTGAATTACTCTCACCATCAATCATGGCGAATGCTAAAAAACGGTTTGGTGAAACTACCGGTCGATTTAGTCGTTTTATCAATACAAAAGTACTTCGAAGATCACGCAGACGTGTTCAAATGATGGAGCAAACGAAAGATTATGGCGAGCCATACAGTACGAAAATAACTTCTGAAAAACCTGGGTTCATTTCTCGCATATGGAAAGTGATACGAGCGATAGCTGGTTTTATTTTTTCACTGATTGCTGGTATCATTTCACTTTTTGCCAATAAAGAAAATCGTCAGAAAATTGCATCCACGCCGCATACCATCGGGAACGCTCCTTCTAGGTTTATTGTATGGATTAAGAGGCTGCCGCGTCAGGGAAAGATTATCCTCGGACTTGCAGCTATTATTATATTTATTTTTACCCAAAGCGTTGTCTCCAGGGGTCTTGCCGACATGAAGGAGACTAAAGAAATAAATTATGATGAAACAGTGACCACAATTGAGAATCTGCTGTTTGATGCTGAAAATGCTTTTTCATACGATAACTACTCTGGTGCGACAGATGCACTCATTCAAGCTGAAACTTTATTAAATGATCTGCCAACTAAATCGGATGAACAGCAGGAGCAAATAAATTCCTTTTCATCAAAGCTCGGCCTGCTCCGAGAGGAAGCGCGTCGAATAACTCGCATAGATAATCCCACGCTCCTTGCTGATCTTTCTCAATCTGCTCCAGGAATGACGATTGGCGGGATAGAACTTATTGGAGACTTTATTTATGCGTTCTCTCCACAAGATAACAGCACATACTCCATCGACACCGAATCAGGCGATACGACGCTTTTTGCCACTGCGGTGATCGATAATGCTTTTCAATACGCAACATCCCCTACCACTAATACGCTATTATTTCTTAACACCGCAAACTCGCTTAACGAATACACGCTTAGTGCAAAAGCTTTGGCGGATATCCCTCTCGCGTTTTCTGAGCAGGAAATCAATGTCGTTGACATATTTCATTATGAAGGAAGATTGTACATGCTTGATATTGCCAATAACCAAATTTGGCGTGCCGTTCGAGGTGGATCACGGTATGCAAGCCCCGGAACATGGGTTACCCAAGATGGTGTAAACCTGCAAAATGGCCGGTCACTTGCAGTAGATGGAGAAATATATGTCCTTTCAAGCACTGGGGAAGTAATTAAAATGTCGAAGGGCGGACAAGATGTTTTTGCACTTGGATCAGTCGATCCAGCACTTACAAGTGGAACAAAGATTTGGACCGACCTAAATTCTGAACGACTCTATATTCTTGACGCCTCTGGCCAACGCATCATTGTCTTCTCTAAGGAAGGTTCATTTATTGATCAATATATGTCGGACCCGTTTACGAATATGACAGACTTTGCCATTGATGAATCCAGGAATACGGTGTATATATTGACCGGATCAAAAGTGTATTCCTTCCCACTTAATTAAAGAAATTCTTACCTACATACAAAAACTCCCTCTGATTAACAGAGGGAGTTTTTAAAATACGTATACAGGAATTATTTCAGTGTAACTGTTGCTCCAGCCTCTTCGAGCTTCTTCTTGAGTTCTTCAGCCTCTTCTTTACCAGCTCCTTCTTTAATAACCTTCGGTGCGGCATCAACCATGTCTTTAGCTTCCTTCAGTCCCTTTTGTGTTGCTTCACGGACCACCTTGATGACGGCAATTTTAGTTCCACCGGCTGATGTCAGCTCAACATCAAAACTTGATTTCTCTTCAGCGCCCGCATCGCCGGCTGCACCTGCTGCAGCTCCGCCCGCAACCATCATGGGTGCCTGAGCAGAAACGCCAAATTTGTCTTCCAGAACTTTTACAAGCTCTGACAGTTCAAGCGCAGTAAGCTTCTCAACTTCACTTACCAGGCTCTTAAACTTCTCCGGAACCTCAACAGGCTTGTCGTCCGTCTTAGCTCCTTCTTCCTTTTTTTCTTCGTCTGCCATATGTTTTTTGTAAATGGTATTAACGATTTATTAATAAATTATTTCTTTTGTTCCTCTATAGCCTTGAGTGCAAAAATAAGATTCTTTAGATTACCCTGTACTACGTTGACCAATCCTCGCAGTGGTCCAGCAACAACAGATACCAGCTGTCCAAGAAGCTCTTTCTTACTAGGGAGTTGTGCGAATGCTGTAGTTTCTTCAGCACTCATGAACGATCCACTCACAATTCCTCCGAGAAACTTGACTACCTTATGTTCCTTGCTGAAAGTATTAAGAATCTTTGCCGGTGCAACCTCGTCTTCTTTTCCATATGCTGCAGCTATTGTTCCAGTAAAAGACTTAACTACATCTCCCTTAAAACCTTGTGAAGCAAGCGCTTTAGTTAAAAGCGTTTTTTTCACAATACCGTATTCCACTTTTTCTTCACGAAGAGATTTCCGTAATGCCACCTCTTCGCTTGCCGTCAAACCGTCCTGACGGACGAAAATGACACTCAAGACTTCCTTGAGATCTTTCTCGAGTTTTTGTAGTGTTACTTCCTTCTGAGCTTTCGTTTTTGGCATAAAAAAATCTGCGGGTTACTTCCGCAGTTTTTTGTACACGACGCGCACCTCTATCTAGAGGCTCGATCCTGCGCAGGTTTCCTTATTATGGGAGTTTAAGCTCTTCGCTTTCGCTCAGAACACCTACGGTCTGCGGAAGATGTTGATTGTGAATGTCAGTATATATGATAGGAAAAAAGTGTCAAGCAGAGTCTCAAAACGTATTGGAAGAGGGCCTCGAGCTTTCGCCGAGGCCCAGAAACAGGTCATGAATGTTTGTTATTTGAGTAGGTCTCGTATTTGTTTTGAGACCGAGCTTTTAAGGCCATCGGTATCGATGGCCAGTCCTGCAAAGGCGGGTAATTCGACCTTTATATAGAGCGATGATGCGCCGACCGTCATTTCTCCTGAAAGAGAATGCCCGCCAGCAGTACAACTGAAACTCCCTCGCCCGCCAGACCAACTCTGGGTAAGGTTGCCAATTCCCCCATCGGGGTACGCTGTTTGAAGCCGTGCTTCAAGATCGGCTGTAAGCCGTCGGATCACCTCATCGGGTGATTGACCATGCTCGATGGTCATTTCGATGTCAGAACCAAATAAGCCCATGACAACCTCCTCGCGTTTAGAGAGTTTCAGATAAAATGAACAAACAGTTTTCAAAACGTAGTATATCAGTCCTCCAAATAAGATCAACATATCGTAGCCAGTAGTATTATTAACTTGCAAATCAATACGTAATAAACTACAGTTACTTAATTTGCTGAAAACCAACAAAGCACTCTTCATCGTCTAGAAGCATTTCTAGACACAAAAGCAGGAGGTAAGGAACGATGAGCATTAAGGTAGGTATCAACGGATTCGGCAGGATAGGTAGACTATTCTACCGAGCGACAATGGGGTACCCCGATATCGAAATCGTGGGTGTCAACGATCTCGACAATGCACCTGTGTTGGCCCACCTTCTGAAGTACGATACCGTACATGGCGTTCTCACAAACACCGTGCAACATGATTCGGGCGAACTGGTCGTTGATGGACATCGCTGTCCGATGATACAGGAACCTGATCCGACCAATTTGCCGTGGTCTTCACTCGGAGCCGAATTCGTCCTCGAGAGTACCGGCATTTTCAGGGACCGTAATTCAATTTCGGGACATCTGTCAGCCGGCGCACAGAAGGTGCTCCTCACCGTATCGGGAAAGACACCCGGAGACGTCGATGCAACGATTGTCATGGGTGTCAATGACTCAGTTCTGACATCCGACATGACAATCGTTTCCAACGGAACATGCACGACCAACTGTCTGGCACCGGTTGCCAAGTCAATCCATGCACATTTCGTCATTCGACATGGCTTCGCGTCGACGATCCACGCATATACAGGTGATCAGAATCTGACCGACGCAGCGCACAAAGATGCACGCCGTGCCCGCAATGCAGCACAGAATATCATTCCCGCTTCGACAGGAGCAGCAAGTGCAATCGGCTTAGTCCTGCCAGAGTTGGATGGTCTTCTGTCAGGTATCGCAATGAGGACGCCCGTCTCGGACGCTTCACTTCTTGAATTGATACTTCAGTTGGATGCCGATCCCAATGTCGACGCACTTCATGAGGCCCTACGGGCAGATGCCGCGGGTTCCATGACCGGCTTCCTGGCGATCAATGATGATCCGATCGTCAGCTCTGACGTGATCGGCAGACCGGAAAGCAGCATCTTCGACACCACACTGACGCACAAATGGGGTCCGAAGCTTTTCTACGTCGGATCCTGGTACGACAATGAGTGGGCCTATGTCTGCCGCCTCATCGATGTCTTGAGAAAAATGGCGGCGTAAACTCACGCTCGTCGCTCTGTCTCAGACCGCTCTCATCGAGTTATACTCGAGGGAGCGGTTTTATTATATGAAAAAGGCCTACTCGAGACGTGGTATCTGTCTCTTTCGGCCTTAGGGCTATATGATCGGTTCGAAAGCAAGCTCACCACCCCGCACAACAACATTGATCCGCTTGCCGACGAGATTACCGTACATTTTGGGAAAAATGAATATCTCCCCGTCGTGTGCACCACCCGACACAACCAGGAACTCGGTGTCGTTCTGAGTGAATATTCTTGCCAGCGCTAAACCGACTTCGCCACTGACAACAGTATCTCCTTCTCGAGCATCCGGAAACGTACCTATTACCAACTCTTGTTTCGGATCAACGGTTTGGGAAGGAACTGGAATTGTAAGCATGGCGCAAAGCTTCCCATCCGAATGAAAAACATGATAACTGGAGTGTGACATTTGATATTGCCTCCTTAAAAAATGTTCACTTTTATTTATAGACTCTACAGCATTCATTAATAAAAAGCAACGGTATACTTACTTTTTTTAATAAATATGTAATACTTGTGATATGACTAAGAAATCAAAAACAAGTTGCCTTCTCTTGCACGGCTTTACCTCACATAGATCAAGTCTTGAGGCAGTCATACCCGAATTAGACAAGAGAAAAATCCCCTGGCATTACCCCATCCTCGCCGGGCACGGTTCGAATCCAAAGGATTTAACTGATAAAACGTGGGATCATTGGCAACAGGATGCTGAAATGGGATTGAAGTATTTATTACAAACAAATGATCGTGTTGTTATTATCGCACTATCAATGGGCACATTGCTTGCTCTTGAATTGGCTGAGAAGTATCCAGAAAAAGTTGCAGGACTTGTACTGCTTTCCCCTGCCCTGCATTTCAAGCTTAAGCTTGCGAAATATACAAATACGATCAGCAGGTTCGTTAATAGATTTCCAAATCCAAGTACGGCAAAATTCAGTTCTCATAAGTACGCAAAACATGATAAAGGATATTTATGGTTTCCAACATCTGCCTTCAAGCAGTACTGGCTGCGAACACAGCATTTTGATTCGGTACTTGAAAAAATCCACCAGCCTGTGAGGATCATTCATTCAAAAAAAGACTTGGTTGCCAACCCATCAGGCGCGCTTCATATCTATTCAACAATCCCATCAAAGAAAAAAGACATGATCTGGCTGAGCGAGTCAGGTCACGAAGTGCTGCTTGACGCAGAAGTTAAAACGGTGCTCAAATCAATTTTCTCCTTCAAACTATTCAATTAGCGTCCCGATAAACTTTCTTCCCTCGATGATAGCTTGAAAGTTTGTTAAGTCTGTCCCGAGACATACCACTACGCGGAGTCCCAGCTGTTTTGCCAATTTCGAAGCTTCAGGATCAAACGGTACATGGGCACCTGGTTTCCATTTTCGACCGGTTAAATTTAGTAAGTCATCCCAGCTCATATCTTTTATCGGCTTGGCGCTTTTCACTTTTTTGGGATCTGCCGTATAGACATACTTGATATTACTTAAATTGACCAGCGTTTTCGCCCCATACGTCTGTGCGAGCATGACACTGTCTTTATCAGAAGAATATCCCGGCTTCCATCCGGCACCAACAATAATTTTTTTGTCAGTAACCGCACGCTTTGTGGGATTTTGAATCACTTCATGATACGCGTGCGTTCCAAATACGGTTCGGATAAATTCTGCATTTAATTTCGTTGCAGCAATGCCAAGCCAATCAAGATCAGCGGGGATGATATTCGGATGTACTCGTCTGGAGGCTTTTTGATATTCCCTGCATACGTCTCCCCCGCCTGTTACGATAACGAATCGGTATCCTTTTTTGGTTAAATCAAGAATCTTAGCTTTAAATCTCCTTACATACGAAACATTTATTCTTTCAGGAATGATGATCGAACCGCCAAGTGACAAGACTATGGTCTTCCGGTTACTCATTGTAAATATTTCCTTTTATTTGATAAATGCTCGTCGTACGTCTTGCTAAATACCGTTGTCCCATCCGGCTTTGTAAGAAAGTAGAGATAGTCAGTATCGGTGGGATCCGCTACCGCCTCGAGAGATGAAACCGAGGGATTTGCGATAGGACCTGGCGGTAGTCCGGCATACTGATATGTATTATAAAGTGAATCAGCTTCCAGGTCTTCTGAGGTCGGCTGGAGTGCATTTTTTCCTGTGACATAATTGACTGTCGCATCGGACTGAAGCGCAATACCATTTTCAATCCGAGTGAGAAAAATACCAGCAGCAATTTTTTTATCTTCTGTGGTGCGTACTTCTTTTTCTACAATACTCGCGAGAGTCACGGCTTCAAAAACTGATAATCCCTGTTCCTCAAACCCTTCGATGGTATCGTCTGACACTTTAGCATCAAAGTTATCAAGCATACGTTCGATGATATCAATCGAGTCTGAATTCGAGTAAATTCGATAAGTATCAGGAAAAAGAAATCCCTCAAGTCCTGCAGTGGCTGGTTTGTCGTCAAGAAATGAATAGGTTTTATCAGTTATAATCGACGCGGTATCCGCAACATCCACAACTATCAGGAAATCATCTGAGCTCACTACCCCTTCTTCCTCAAGATAGATGGCAATATCCTGAGATGTCCATCCTTCAATAATGGTAATTTGATCCTCGTTTGATACCTCACCACGTGTTAGCACCTGTACAATTTCTCGAATTGAAAATGATGGATTTAAACTGTATGTACCCGCAATAAAACTTGTTTCTGATCCATCGAGATAGACATAGGTTTCAAAATTCCACGTACTACTAATAAGATCCAGTTCCAGTAAATTCAGTGAAATCTCATTTACTGCTTCCCCTTTTTCAATGGTAAAAAGCTGTGTAGTCGTATCTGATGAATGAGGCGAAGTTACCTGCTGCCAAAACGCAACAATAATAACTACCGCAACAATCACTACAAGGACTACTGCCCATACGATATATATTCCTATTCGTTTTTGTGGTCCTGCCTGATAATTATTTACAGGTATTTGAGCCATTTTCGTTTTTTGATCATTTCGACAATCTTTTTTACATCTTGCGCATGTTCCCGATCACATACGAGCACTGCGTCATCCGTGTTTATTACTATAACATTTTTTACACCTGCAGTCGCGACAAGCTGGTCTGTCATGTTAAATATTAAGCTGTCGCTTGTATCAAGCCCGACGTGATGACCACGTACCGTGTTTCCGTCATAACCACTCTCAAGCATTTCCTGAACAGTCCGCCAATGTCCGATATCAGCCCAGCCGAGCGACGCGGGAATGACAAGCATCTTTGTCAGTTTTTCCATAATGCCGAAATCTATCGAAATTGGCGGCATCTGAGAAAAAAGTTTCTTAACTGTCGCATCTTCCTTCTTAGTACCAATCGATTTTTTGATTTTCATGAGAATCCGATAATGCCTGGGAAGATGTTTTTTATATAAGGATAAAAGATGATCCACGCGCCATACAAACATTGCCGGATTCCAGAGATAGTTCCATCTTTTGATGTATTTTTTCGCTTTTGCAATGGTTGGTTTCTCAATAAAGCGTTCAGCGTAAAAAATCTTTTTCTTCCCTATCTTCCGATGAAGTTTTTTTAGCTTGATATACCCATAGCCTGTCTCTGGGTATGTAGGCTCAAGACCGACAAGAACCGAATAGTCGGGATGCTGTCGTACAACATCTTCGGCAAGACGAATTGTTTTAATATACGCCTGCTCATCCATGATTACATGATCAGCATTCACCATGAAGATTATCTCTTTAGGATTTGTATGGGCAATACGAAGTGCCGCCAACCCAATTGCTGCTGCTGTGTCACGCTTTACCGGCTCAAGTGATAACTGCTTCTTTGGAAATGAAGGAAGCTGTCGACAAATTGTTTGTACATCACGAACATTCGCAGCAATCATGATGTTGCGCTGTGAGACAATTTTTTTTATTCGAGTAAACGTCTTTTGTAGGAGCGTTTGGCGTCCGACAAATGCTTTTAATTGTTTTGGAGAGCTGGATCGTGAGAGCGGCCATAGACGCGTTCCCCCTCCTCCAGCAAGTAGCACTGCTTTCATATGAATTGTTTAATCTTTTTTTATCTCGCCCGCGATAAGTGGCACAAACTGAAAGCCCGGAAATCTTTTTTCTTTTATCGAATTCTTCAATACTTTTTCCTGCATGACAATTTCTTGCTCATACAATCCTACCGGGATGACTAACCTGCCGCCGATACGTAACTGTTTAAGAAGCGAGTCCGGAATTTCTTGAGCTCCGGCAGCAACAATTATTTTATCAAAAGGAGCGTTTTGTGGATAGCCCCGTGTTCCGTCTCCGCAAACAAACTGAGTATTTGTAAAACAATATTTTTCTACATTTTTTTTCCCAAAATCCGATAGAGATTGAATTCTTTCAATTGCCGTGACCGATCCTTTCTTACCAACGATATGAGCAAGTATGGCAGTTTGCCATCCAGAGCCCGATCCAATGTCTAGGACAACATCATCTTTCTGGGGCTGTAGAAGTTCAAGCATAAACGCTACGGTTAACGGCTGTGAAATTGTTTGGCCTTTTCCAATCGGCAAAGGAGCGTTTACAGCCGACTCGTTTTTCATTTCTGGAAGTACAAAATCTTTTCTTTTTATTCTTCTGAATGCTTCAACGATTCGGGGTGTCTTGAGATACCCTTCTCGAATGAGTTGGTCTATAAGTGCATCCATCTCGTCCATAATATATCACCAAGTATACCACAACCAACCTACACATGATTAATGAATCCGTAAAATACCTGCTGTGCTCAAATACCAGGACTTATTAGGACTTTTTGTTATCCACAGTTTATCTCCAGTCCAAATATATGCACTCTTTTCTCATATTGTTCGGCAATTTCGCAATAGTGCTGTATTCCCTTGACAATATGTCTATTGATCTGTCTTAATGACCAATCACCTGGCACCTCTTCTGTGTATAATGTGGAACCACTATAACTACTGAAATGAGTGATTTTGTGGTTATGTATAGAGTAGGCAAGAAGAGACTTTGAATTTATTAATACTTCCTTTTCATGATCAGTATACTTTCAAGCGATTCAAAAAACGATCAGCTTTGGAAACGCGTCAACAAAGATAATGTCGTTTCTAAGGATGCATTTAAGCAAGCTGCGAGAGAAGCAAAAAAAGACGATCGACATATAATAGAAGTTCTAGCAGACCAGCATGCAAGTCATCACGATAAGCTTCTGCCGGCTTTTTCTGATATTTTTGCTTTACCTGCGATTAAACTTAGGCGGAGAATGATTGCCCCCTACGTAATTAAGTTGATACCAAAAGAAGTTGCTGAACAACATTCCGTTGTTATTTTCAAGAAAATTAAAAATGATATTTACGTTGCCGTGACTAATCCTGATAATCATCAAATTATTGAGTTTATAAAAAAGAAAACAGGGATGTCGCCAAAAATTTTTATTACGACTCCTACTGACATCTCCCATGCGCTCAAACATTATCATAGCGAGATCTCTACAGAATTTTCTCAAATTATAAAAGACAGCACTGAAAAAGCTTTGGCGGTCCATGACACTGCTGAAAAGATGGCTCAGTTTGTCCCAATCATAAGAATTGTAAATACGATAATCGAAAGAGCAATTGCACAAAAAGCTTCAGATATACATTTTGAGCCAAACTCACATGTCATTCATATTCGATTTCGAGTTGATGGCCTGCTGAGTAAAATAGTTGAACTTCCAAAAGAAATCCTGCCACCCTTGGTGACTCGACTTAAGATTATGGGCAGGTTAAAAATTGACGAACATCGGGCACCTCAAGATGGTCGTTTCACATTTAGATTTAATCAAAATGAAATTGCCGTCAGAATTTCAATCATCCCTACGCTCAACGGCAGTAAGGCAGTCTTAAGACTTCTTGATACCCGCGAGCAGCAATTCAGTTTGGCTGGACTTGGTTTTAATCAACGTGATCTGAAAATTGTAAAGAAAGAGATTGAAAAGCCCCACGGAATGATTCTTGTTACCGGTCCAACTGGTTCCGGAAAAACAACAACACTGTATTCGTTGCTTCGGATGTTGAACAAAGATCACGTAAACATAAGTACCATCGAGGATCCTATTGAATACGGACTCGAAGGTGTTAACCAAATGCAAATTAACCCTATTGCGGGACTGACTTTTGCCTCAGGTCTCAGGTCGCTACTTCGACAAGATCCAAATATTTTAATGGTCGGAGAAATCCGTGACACTGAAACAGCTGATATGGCTCTTAACTCCGCCATGACCGGACACTTAGTACTTTCCACCTTGCATACTAATTCCGCTTTTCTTGCAATTCAGCGCCTCATTGAAATGGGCATCCAGCCTTTCCTTGCCACATCAGTTACCAATCTTATAATTGGCCAGCGTCTTGTTCGTAAAATCTGTACTCACTGCAAATCAGTTTTTCGATCATCAGAGAAAGCAACTTCTTTATATGAATCAATATTTAATTTTCCTGAAATTTTTAAGAAATTCAGAAAACTCAATCTCGTTTCTAAAAATGCCTCGCACATTGATGGAACGTACTCATATGGAAGAGGATGTGATAAATGCAACGGCACAGGCTTTAGAGGAAGAATTGGTATCTATGAGGTTATGAGTATCGATCCAGATATTTCAAGTGAAATAATGAAAAATCCTGTATCCGAGAATATTCAACGTCTGGCACAGAAACGCGGAACACTTACTATAAATGAAGATGGCATACTAAAAGTTTTCAATGGCCAGACAACTTTTGCAGAAGTAATGAGAGTCACAAAGGAATAATATGGCGGAATTTATTTACAACGCATTAGACAAAACAGATTCGTACGTTAACGGCAAAATTGAAGCTTCTAATGTAAAAAAAGCCACCGAAAAACTCGAGAGCGAGGGCTTTTTGCTTGTAAATATTAAATTAGTAAAACATTCACGCTACTCCCGCCTCAATCATATGTTTGAAGGAGTAAGTCGGCTGGATAAGATCTTCTTCACCAGGCACCTTTATACGATGCTGGAATCGGGAATGGCAATGGATCAGGCAGTTAAAATAACTTCCGAACAAACAACAAATCAGAAATTCAGAGAAATACTGACAGATATCTATAAGAGAGTTCAAAAAGGACAATCATTTCATAGCGCACTTGGGCAGCATCCAAAATATTTTTCTTCCTTCTTTATAAACCTTATTAAGGTTGGTGAAAATAGCGGAAAATTAGATGACGCACTCTCCTACCTGCTTGAACAACAAGAGAAAGACTATGATCTTTTAACTCAGGCGCGAGGGGCCATGGTGTACCCAATAATTATCATCGCGGCCCTTGTCGGTATGGTCACCCTCATGATGACCTTTGTTGTTCCGCAAGTAACAAGCGTTCTAATCCAATATGAAGTCGAATTACCTTTCGCCACCAAAGTGCTTATTGGCTTAAGCAACTTTCTTCTACAATGGGGGCTTGCCCTCATTCCAGTACTTGGAATCCTTATATATGTAATCGTTCGATGGACTAAAAGTCCTAAAGGAAAAAAGAAATGGGATACATTTCTTCTTAAAATCCCTCAACTCAAAAAGATTCTCATGGAATTTAACTTGGCGCGCTTTACTCGAGCATTAAGCTCGTTACTTAAAAGCGGTGTCATGCTTAATGAAGCGCTAGATCTCACTGCGGGTGTTTCAAATAACAGCTTGTATCAAGAATCTCAGCGATCTGGAATCATTTTTATCCAAAAAGGAATTCCCCTTGCAGATGTGTTGAAAGGATATCCAAAACTATATCCTTCAATAACGAGTCGAATGATTGAAGTAGGCGAACGAACCGGAAAACTCGATCATATGCTGACCCGGCTGGCAATTTTTTATGAAAAATCAGTTTCCGCAACAATTAAGAATCTTGCTTCTATTATTGAGCCGACTCTTCTCTTGCTTATTGGCTTTACCGTTGGTTTCGTTGCTATCGCCGTATTGACGCCTATCTGGAAATTTTCAGAAACTATATAAATAATTCATGAAACTTTTTCATCAAAAAGGATTTACCTCGATTGAGCTTATGGCCGTAATAGGAATCATAACGATATTGGCTGCTATTGGCATTCCATCGTATCAAACGGTAAGAAAGAATATCGTGCTGAATAATTATGCAAATGAAATTGTCAGCATGCTTCGTACTGCGCAAAATAGATCTCTCTCAGCACAAGATGGCACGCCTCACGGTATCTTTTTCGAAGCGGAGCAATACACGATATACGGTGACGACTGGTCTGCACCGACTTATACCACACCTTTTTCTCTTTACAATGGCATTGAAATTCTTCAAGGAGTAAATTCACATATAGTGTTTGACAGACTGCTCGGTACGACTGATTCCGATGTGATAGTAAAGGTTGGATTTCCCGGTGGACGAGAAAAGACAATCACTATCGATGCAATTGGTAAAATCGCGCTCCAATAAATGCATATGAAAAAACTCATCCGGAATAATAAGGGGGTAAGTGTCGTTGAAGTGCTTATCGCGTTAAGTATGGGAGGAATTTTGGTGGTGAGCATCGGTGGTGTTCTGGCTTCCGTTCACAATAATGATGTAACAAGTGAATTGAGAGAAAAAGCACTGGGATACGCTCGTCAATCACTTGAAATTGTTACGGAGATAAAAAATCAGGAGTTCGCCTGCGAATGCACTTCAAGCGGCGGTCAGGACATATGTACGGGAAATACCTGCACAAAAAGCAACGATGCCCAGGTGTGCACACTGCCAAGCGCGTATACGAGTTGCTGGACTCAATATCGTCATGGTTTAGTCTCAAACAGCCCGCTTCATATTGTTTCCGGAGGATTTGGCTGGCAGCTTGCAGCAGGCAGTGAAATAATTTCCACTGATCCTATTTTTTCTCGTGATATAACAATCGTTAACCTTCAACGTGATGTTGACGGAAACATAGTCGAATCCGGAGGCACTGTTGATCCAAATACAAAGAAAACAACAGTAACCGTCTCATGGACTGAACGAGGAAATGCAAAAGAAGTAAGCTTATCAACCATTCTGACAGCCTGGGAAAATCTATGATTCAGCCACATAGGCAACACAAGCTTAGCAATAATACGAGTGGGTTCACTGCCATCGAGCTTATTATCTATTTAAGCATTGTTACTATTGCTGCCCTCGTTTTCACAAGCTTTATGACGGACGTAACAAAAAACGCCGTCCAGTCAAAAATATCGAAAGAAGTCCAACAGAATGCGCGATTTATGATCTCAAGAATAACACAAGAAATACGCAGTGCAACAGATATCGATATCGCTCAATCAATATTGGATAATGACCACGGGAAGCTCTCACTGATAACAAGCTCGGGAACCTCAACGTTTCTCTGGAATAACGAACGTGCGGTATATGATGACGGCTCTGGCCCCGTTGACCTCTCTACCGATTCTGTCGGTGTAACATCCCTACGGTTTGAGAAAGATGGAAATGCTATAACGGTCGCACTCACCGTTCAGCAAAAAATCGGGATCACAGATCCTTCGGCAAGTGATTCAATTTCTCTTACTTCAACCACCATCCCCCGCCGACTCATTTATTAATATATGAACACCCAGATATCTTTACAGAAAAATACACGAGGTGCGGCAGCAGTTATTCTCATACTCGGCATTTCCACCTTTGCACTGATTATCATGACGAGCGTGAGTGTTCTTGCACTTGATGAATTACACATGGGAAGTTCTGAAATTTCAACTGAGAAAACATTTTTCGCAGCTGAATCAGGTATTAATGAAGCATTATATCGTTTAACAAGTAATCCGGTACCTCAGCCATTTTCAATGTCACTCGAGGGAGTTGCAATTGATGTCACGGTTTCATCAAATCCTGTTAACCCCTATCAGAGAATCATAACTTCTCAAGCCACAGACACAACTAATAAAATTCGAACACTTCAAATCATAGCCAATACTTCATCCTTTTCAGGTGGTTTCGATTATGCGGTTCAGTCAGGACAGGGAGGAATCGAAATACTTAATAACAGTGAGGTGATTGGAGATATTTATTCAAATGGTAATTTATTTGGAGGTACGGGAGCGGCCATTTCGGCCAAAGCAAATGGCACAGTGTGGGTTGCTCGCGGCATTCCACTTACATCAGGACCATCCCAGGAAGATTTTCCGGACAATCAATTTGTCGCACATGCAAATACTCATACAGATGTAGCACAAAGCTTTCTTGCACCCGCCGATTCACCGATAAAAAAGATTGAACTTTATATTATGCGCAATGGAACGCTTCCTGGCGACGTTAATCTTAAAATCGCAGAGGATGACGGTGCAGGATCACCAAGTACTGTTACGCTCGTTGATAAAATAATAAGTAAGAATGACTTTCCTGCCAGCTTTGAATGGATGGAGACAGAATTTGATATCGGTCCCCTCCTCACCGGTGGAGTCACGTATTGGATTGTACTCGATTCACCAACTTTCGATGCCGCAAAACATCTTGAGCTTGGCTTTAACAGTGACGGAACAAACTATCCTGACGGTGAGGCAAAACGATCTGAAGATATGCAAGTAGGAACTTGGAACCCTCTCAATGGAGATTTTTCTTTTAAACTTTCTTTTGGAACGGGTGATACTTTTGCACGGCAGATCGAAGTGACAGAAGATCTTCATGCACACGATGTATTAAAATCTGAAATCGCTGGTGATGCGTATTATCAAAATATCAGCGGTGACTCAACCGTGCTGGGTAATTCTTTTCCAGGAAGTGCTGATCCGGATCCAAAACCTTTTCCAATACAAGATGTTCACATTAATGACTGGAAATCAGACGCAGCACTCGGCGGTGAACATGTAGGAGATTTACATATTTCAGGTGTGATAACCCTCGGCCCCAAAAAGATAAATGGAAATTTAATACTAGATGGATCTGCGCACCTAATAGTATCTGGCGCTCTTTGGATAACAGGCGATGTTACTTTTACTAATCCCGGAGCCGCCGTATCCCTCGATCCAAGCTTCGGACAAGGATCGAGTGTCATTGTAGCTGATGGAAAAATTGATATTAATAACAATACAGCCATTACCGGTTCTGGGGATCCATTAAGCTATTTACTCCTTCTTTCAACAAATTACTCCATTGATCCAGGAAGTCCGGCGATAAATGCGTCGAATAACTCCGATGCGGTCATTTTCTATGCAAAAAACGGCATGGTACGTCTCTATAATGGCAGTAATCTCAACGGAACCTCGGGATACTATGTCAGGCTGGAAGAAGGCAGTACCATCACCTATGATCCGAACCTTTCAGCATTCACTATTCCATCGGGTGGAGGGGGTGATGTAGGGGTTGCCTTTGGTACTTGGGTAGAAAAGTAGTATTGTCTAAGTTATCCACAACAGCCCAAATATCCAATAAATGGGGAAAAAAGCGATGCGGGTCATGCACTTGACAAACAGACCAACTATCTGTAATATCTATCAACTAAGACAAAAATCGTTCACTTGAATATCTAAAACAAATCTATTGTAATAATTGCTCATTTGACTAGGGGGAACAACGCACATTATACAAAACGACGGAGGAACGTTTTGAAAGCCAACAAAAAGTTATAAAATCGACGAAAATCAGCACCAAGTAAGGAAGTACTACATCTATTATTGATTAATTGACGTAGCGCGCTGATCACTTTACAAGTTTAGTTTATAACTTTCTGCTGGCTTTTTTATTTCTTCTCGGAATTTCAAGCCCTCATGGGCGCAGAGATTCCGCCTAGAAGAAATAATCCTGAGCCAACGAAGACGAGTCTAACTCGTCGGAGGGGCGAAGGATCTCGTCTCAAACGAAGCCAAAGACACTACCCCTTGACAAAATGGTGTCATCAGGTATCATAATTAGCTTTATCAATTAATTTAATCAATTTATTAATTAATAACTTAGACAACTAACTAAGTGAAAAATACTATGAAAATCAACTTACTTCCGAAGAAAACATGGAGACAGCGTATGCTAAAAAGTCTTCATGTTGTTACCATGCTCACCTTTATCTTCAATATGTCGATGGTGGGTATTTTTATTCAGCCTCCTGCGGCTGAAGCAGCTGCTCCCTCAGTATTTGACGGCAAGACCATTGCCTGGACCGCTTATGAAATAAACGGCCACGTGGTTACTGACTGGGAAGACGGCGTTTGTGGTATTAACGACGATTCTAACGGTGGAACAAATGTCACCCCTCAAAATGTTGACCTCGCCTCAAATGCAGTTGAAGGTCCGCCATGTGAAAACCCAGGATCCGAACCAACTCTCCAATCTGGGCAGGATACTGACTATCTTTATTTTAGAATTCGCCTGCGGGATAATCCTCAGCAAAAAGCAGGTTCGTTATACAACAGCTATCACTGGGATGTTCTCGTTGATGTAGATGGTAACGGAACAAGTGACTACGTAGTTGATATGAATGGATCAGACGCTTATGGCGGTAATGGCTCAACGTACATGGGTGTCCTTGGTGTTTATCCAAATGACCCAGGTCTATTCACTTATAATCCGACAGTTTCTGAGTGGCAGGCTGAAGCAAATAATAACAGTAATTTCTATACACGAGTTGTTCCAACTGGAACTCAATTCTGGCTTGACTTGGCAGTTCCTAAAACTGAAATTCCTTTCAGTTCATACAGCTCCCTATTCGCGAGCACCTCAGCTTCAAACACCAATCCGCTTCAGAAAGACTGGATGGCTTCAGAAGGATTTTTTGTTGAACTAATTAAAAATAAATCAGTTGAAAATGTAACCAACCCCGGATATACCACCGTCTCAATGCCGGTCAAACCGGGTGACACCCTGCGCTATACTCTTTCAGTAACAAATGCTGGAAATATCTTTTCACCGGGTTTCATTTTCGAAGACGATGTCAGCGATATTGTTGAGTACACAAATGACCCATTCAATATTTCTAACTCTGGCTCATATAACTCAGGAACAGAAATTGTCTCCTGGCCCCAACAGACTATCAATGCCGGTGCTACAGTTTCTGAAACTTTTGATGTCACCATAGAACCATACATCGAATGGCCTGTTCAGGGAGACTTTACCGCTTCTAATGTCTACGGCGATTACATAGACGTACCATTCTGTAATCTCTGGATTGAAAAAATTGCTGACCCCTTTACCAATGACAGCGGTCAGGGAATACACTACACGCTCCATTATGGAAATAACGGTACGGCAGTTTGTACCGGTGGCGGCGCACGAATTGATGACTACATTCCTGCCGGCACTACGTATGTCAGCGGCAGCAACACGCAATCAGTTGCTAGTGACACTGATGGAGAAGGAATTCACTTTGGATATGAGTATAGTAAATTCGGAACAGCCAATCCTGATGGATTCAACGGCTCGCTCTTAAGCTGGAATGGTCATGTTGTCAGCCCTGGCGAAACCGGTACTGTCACTTTCAAAGTAATGGTTGACCCGCTTGAACCATGTGCAGATGTAGACATCACAAACTACGGCACCATTTATTCAAATGAAATTCCTGATGGCATAGATTCAAACATCGTTTCCAGTCACTATGAAACAGAGTGCAATGGATCTCTTAAAGTGACCAAGTATGTTGACAGCGGAACTGCCACTCCTGATGAGTGGAGTTTCACCATCAATGGTATTGGAACACTTACACCAAACTCTGGCGAAGATTTCGTCATCTTCAACGACTTATCTGCTAATTCCTACACAGTTACAGAAAGTACAAATCCTGATTACTGGCAGGTTTCAACAACATGTAATAATGTTGTTGTGAATTCATCTCAGCAATCAGAGTGTAACTTCCATAACACTCGACAAGCCGGTGACTTAATAGTCAACAAAGTTGATGAATCTGGTGCCCCATTGGATGTACCAGTACATGTTTCTGGAACCGAATACACTGCTGACGATACGACCGGTGCTGATGGACAAGTATACTTCTTTAATATTCCGACCGGATTCTATGATGTCTCTGAAGTGTCCCCTGCTGGTTACACTGCAGGTGGTTACGAATGTACTGTCGGCGGCGGTCCTGGATTACAGGTTGTTGCCAGCGGTTCCGGGGATACTATTTCGGACCTTGAGATCATGGGTGACTACACAATCACATGTACGTTTACTAACGTTCGCGACATTGGAACAATCGTCGTTCACAAGGATGTTGTAGCTCCGGATGGATTTACAGATGTTACGGACAATCAAAGTTTCACAGTGAAACTCGATGGTGCAAATAATGAAACTATCACTGAGAGTACGACAGTTACCTATGATAACTTACCGACCGGAAATTATGTAATAACAGAGGAACTGATCGATCCTGACTATACATTAGTGTCTATCACTAATGGTGGTAATACTACAGTAACCAAAGATCAAACAACTCATGTATATATTGTTAACAAACAGCATGAAGCAACCATTACCGTAACTAAGGATGTACTAAATCCTGACGGCGGTCCGGTTGTTGACACGCATCAGTTTGAAGCAAATGTCACCGGTGATTACGGTTACAACAGCTCCGATGCAATTGCAGAAGGCAACAACGCAACATTCAATGTCTGGCCGGGAACATACACGGTAACAGAAACTCCTGACCCAGATTATGATCTCGTTTCAATTACTCCGTCTCAAGTTACCGTACCAAGCGGCGGATCAGAAACGGTTGATGTCGTTAACAAACAGAAGAAAGCAACCATTACTGTCTATAAGGATGTAATGGATTATCTTGGGCAGGATGTATCAGACAACCATACGTTCACACTTAATGGCACTACCTACTCATTCTCTGAGAATAACGAGCTGGTGCTTACGGTCAATCCAGGTCAGTACACCTTCTCAGAAGATCTTGACCCGGACTACACACTCTACACAATCCTTGGCGACAACGATGCAGATGAAACAAATGGAGCCATGGTTGAAGTAGGAAGTAACGGTTCTGATGAACTGACATTTATAAACTACCGAAATATTGGAACGATCGTTGTGAATAAGTTTGTTGAACTGCCTGACCAAGCTCCGATATATAATCCAGGTGACTGGTCATGGAGTCTGGACAGCGAATCAGGAATCCTTGGCGGTGAACAAAGAGCATTGTTAACCAATGTTACATACGCAGTAACTGAAGATACTTCAGTATATTCTTCAAACGACTTTACTTCTTCATGGATTTGTTATGACGGGCAAACAGAAATTGGAAGCGGCTTTGGCACCTCATTCAATATCGAGTCCACGTACGCTAATCAGCATATCGTGTGTACATTTACGAATGTACGGGACACTGTCCGAGTGACTTTTGATAAAGTCATTGTTGGCGGAGGCCCTTCTACAGATGCTGATTGGGACTTTACTATTAACGGTATCCCCGGCGTATATCATGATGGCGATTACGTAACCCTTCCTACTCACACAGGTCCGTATGACGTTAATGAATCTTCAGTCTATGACAATTTGTATTCATTAACTAACGCATGGGGAGCTTGTTATTTGGACAATGGTCAGATTAAGTTGAATATTGGTTCTCAGGATACCTGCACCCCTTATGTTTGTTATGTAGAAAATACTCGAGACGCTGGAAAACTTATAGTAATTAAAGACGTTGTTAATGATGACGGTGGTGATGCGGTCGCTTCAGATTTCACCCTCCATGTACAACTTAATAGCGTAGATGTAGCCGACAGTCCTGCTGCAGGTTCAGAAACCGGTAAAGAGTACTCTCTTGTTACCGGCACCTACACAGTATCTGAAGATTTACCGCCAACTGGCTATACTCAAACAAGTGTTATCTGTGATGGTCAACCAACATCCACTGTCGTCGTAGAAAACGGCGTTACAAAGACCTGCACGATCACGAATGATGACATTGCACCAACCCTTACTCTGATAAAACACGTAATTAATGATGACGGTGGTACGAAAGTCGTTTCTGACTTCCCTCTGTTCATCAATGGATCACCTGTCACCAGCGGTGTAGCAAACACAGTAAGTGCAAACACCCTCGTAACAGCAACTGAAACTGAAGATCCTGGATACGCTGCTTCGGTATGGAGCGGTGACTGTGCAGCAAACGGAACGATTACCCTGCAACCGGGTGAAAACAAGGTTTGTGAGATCACGAATGATGACAAGGCTCCAACTCTTAAACTCATTAAACACGTAATTAATGATGACGGTGGTACGAAAGTCGTTTCTGACTTCCCTCTGTTCATCAATGGATCACCTGTCACCAGCGGTGTAGCAAACACAGTAAGTGCAAACACCCTCGTAACAGCAACTGAAACTGAAGATCCTGGATACGCTGCTTCGGTATGGAGCGGTGACTGTGCAGCAAACGGAGAGATTACCCTGCAACCGGGTGAGAATAAGGTTTGTGAGATCACGAACGATGACATTGCACCGGAATTAACAATCATCAAACACGTCATTAACGACGATGGTGGTCAAGCAGTCGCTTCTGACTTCACGATGAATGTAACTGGAACCAATGTTTCAAATGCATCATTCGCTGGTGCAGAAACTCCTGGTGTAACAGTTACACTCGACCAGGGCTCATACAGCGTTGATGAAGATTCATACTTCGGCTACGCCAAAACCTTAGGTGCTGATTGTTCCGGTACTATCAATGTCGGTGAAACAAAGACCTGCACGATCACGAATGATGACATTCCAGGTATTATCCGAGGTTATAAGATGGATCAGCTCGAAGCGCCTCTTAATGATTGGGAAATCTGTCTTTCAGGCGGATCAATCGACTTAGGAGACAGCATCTCCCAAGACTTTGGCGTCAACTGTGTATACACAGGAACTGGAGAATGGGAAGATGGATACTACGAATTCGACAGTCTCTTTGCTGGAACATACGGTGTCGCTGAAACACTTAAATACGGGTGGACAGCAATTAACCCAGCATCTGGAGCTCATACAGGCATTGTCATTACTCCTGGCTCAGACGTCAGAAAAGACTTCATGAACCAACTCAACGAATTCGATGTATCAATTGACAAAACAGCTGATGCAACAGTTCAAGCTGGAAACGAACTTACCTACACACTCGACTGGAGTGTTACTGGAAACACAGATGTATCTAACGTCGTAATCTCTGATCCGCTTCCTGCTAATACTACATTCGTCTCAGCAGATAACGGCGGTACAGAAACAGCAGGCGTAGTTACCTGGAATCTTAACACTGTCACACCTGACGCGAATGGAACTGTTTCTTTCATCGTTCAGGTAAACACACCACTCTATAACGGAACAGTAATAGATAACACCGCAGAAATCTGTGGTGAAGGTGAGCTCGTAGTTGCCGCAGATGCTCCCGAAGTACCAACTCAGAAATGTGACGATGACTCAACCACGACAATCGTTGAATCACAACCTGCAATCGGCCTTGTTAAGGAAGCTGACAAACCAGTTATCAATCCTGGTGATGAAGTTACCTTCACAATGACATGGAGCGTTGGCGGAACCAGCCCAATAACAAACCTTATACTCGTTGACCCGATTCCTGACAATTCGTCATTCGTATCAGCGAGTGACAACGGTGTATATGACGCCCAAACGAATCTGATCACCTGGGAACTTGGCAATCATGTTCCTGGAGACACTGGTCAGGTCACGATGACTGTAGCCTCCGACTCCCCTCTTTCTGACGGGACAATCATTACAAACACCGGTACGCTCGACTCTGACGAGACAGATCCATCAGTGAGTGCATCAGCATCAGTGCTTATTCAGGCAGGTCCAGTACTTTCAATCGTCAAGACGGTGA
Organism: Patescibacteria group bacterium; assembly: GCA_042570925.1. Lineage (GTDB taxonomy): Bacteria > Patescibacteriota > Patescibacteriia > UBA10025 > UBA10025 > JBHPFX01. The sequence goes on along the minus strand of JBHPFX010000005.1, from coordinate 19,916 downwards.
GTGAAACAACGGTCAATCCAGGTCAGACTATTAGTTACACAGTGATCATCACCAATTCAGGCAATGACACTGCGTACAATGTCGTTCTCACTGACACACTTCCAACAGGATTCACTTTCGCTGACACTGGTGAAGGAACGAAGTCTTACTCACTCGGCGATCTCGCAATCGACAGCAGCATTTCTACAACCTACGATGTCGTAGTTGGTGAGGATGTAGACGCTGGCCTCTATGAAAACCTCGCAGTCGCCTCTTCAGACAATTATCCTGATGTTTCAGATGACGTGTCTGTAGAAGTGATTGTACCAATCGTATTCGGCGAGAAAGCTCCAATACTCACAATCGTGAAGACCGTCGATGCACAATTCGCAAATCCCGGCAGTACTGTTACTTACACCGTTGTTGTAGAAAACATTGGCGATGGAGAGGCAGAGAACGTCATGCTGCAGGATCTCCTCCCAGCAGGATTCAGCTTCCCAAATGGTACGGTAACCAAGACGTGGGAACTCGGCGACTTACTCCCAGGTGAGAGCAGAAACATTTCATACGACGTCGTGATTGATGAAACGATCAAGGCAGGAACGTATGACAATCTCGCTGTAACATGGGCTGATAATCACGATAATGTAACGACCACAGTTCCACTTGAGGTAAGAGAAGTGCAGGTGCTTGCCGCAGAAGACCTCCCAGTTAAAGGTGGTGGATTGACTGAACTGGCATTCCTCTCATTCGGAATATTCGTTGTCCTCTTCGTCGGTGGAGCCCTCTGGGTAACCCGGAAAGAGCAGTCTCAATAAGATTTTGAAAAAGAGCCAGGAGCACCCTTCCTGGCTCTTTTGGAATACTTGACAATATTTCTAAAATATGAGAAATATTAGCTACGCTTACTTTCTCAACTATTTAAACCACTAATATAATACATATGGCAAAAGCTATAATAAAGGCAACAAAATCGCCCCTATTTACATTCATGGTTGGGCTGATTATTGTTGCAGCAGTAGGCTTTGTACTCCTTCCTTCTGATTCTGAAGCAGGAGTCGGTTCCATTTGGACAACCAACGGTGACTGCGGAAACGAATCGCAGGATGTTAACCATTACGACGTTGGAGGTGTAGTATACGTTAACGGGCGCGGTTTTGAGGCAAACACCGAATACAGCTGGTTTATCAAAGGTAAACCAGGATCATCTGATCCAAATCAAACAGTTGCTAGTGGCAATTACACTACTGACGCAGCTGGATCATTTTGCTTCCAAGCCTATACAGTACAGAGTGGAGACGAAGGTGTTTATTCCGTAAAATTTGGAAATAAAAACGACAACTATATTGTTAGTGATACTATGGGTGCAATCACCATCAGAAAAGAAGGTAGCAAAGTGTGTTCCATGTATACTGACTTTGAAACATATTTGAAAAACGGAAGTGGTGAGATAATTCACGATGGACGTGTTAATGACAGTTATAGCTTGGGCTTTAATCAAGAAATTACTACGATGCTGGCACCCGGAACATACCGGACTGGCGAGATTCATTACGAAAATCAGTACAACTGGTCAATTGATTGTGACGCTAACTTTACCCAATACAATACTAACATTGGTCACGAGGCTGAGGTAAATCTACAGGCAGGCCAACATATCACCTGCACATACACCAATACTGAAAGGACTGATAACGGCGGAGTGCATACTCTGTATGCAGTAGCTAAGGATGGTAATAACAACAATGTAACTGGGGCATGCTATGCAGTTGACTTTCTTGATTTGCTAAATCCACCCGGTGGTATTGATAAATGCCCAAATGGAACATTAAGTGGTATTGGTATGTGTGATGGAGCGATGTTTGGTGGCCAGCAAATCGAAAACCCAGACGGAATAGTCATGTTAACAAATACTTATCCTGATTGTGATTACCGGATAAGAATGGTAACTGTGCCTGCGGGTTATGTATCACCGGTTGATCCTCTGATTATCCGTAATCCAATTCCAACGGACGTATGCCGATATGATGCCGCCTTCGTTCTTGAGCCAAAGTACGCAACTATCAATGTCCATAAAAACGTACTCGGTTCAGCCGGTGGTGATATTGTTGACTACACGAACTTTACTGCCAGAGTAAATGGTGAAAACAAAACTTTTTACGAAGGTTCTCCAGCTACCTACACCATCATAGCGAAAACAACTGACGTAAAAGAAGTAGGTGCTGAAACAAATCCTGACTTCGTATTCGAAGGATGTACCATTGATACCGGACACACTATCGAAACAATTACCAACGGTATAAAAATTCTGAATATCCAGGAAGATGATGTAATTAATGTAACTTGCACTAATAGGTATAAAACTTCATGTGGTGATGGCACAATACAGACACCAAACGAACGCGGTGATAACGAACAGTGCGATGACGGTGCGCAAAATACAGACTTTGCCTGCAGTGTAAGGTATGGGGGTAACGACTGTACATACTGCACCACTAGCTGTGAGGAAATTACTATTAAAGCACCTCAATGTGGTGATGGCACAAAACAAGAAACTGAGGAAGAATGCGACGACGGAAATAATACTGACGGTGATGGCTGCTCTGCAACCTGTACAATAGAGTACAGCCAACTCACTGGCCGCAAGTACCATGATAAAAACGCAGATGGTGTCCACTACAAAGATTCGAATCCGAATCTTGATGAAACACGATTAGATGGCTGGCTGATCCGGCTATATGATGACCAGTGGAATCAATTGAAAGAAGTGCTAACCGGCCATACAGGTGAGCTTGGTCAGTTTAAGTTTGATAATCTTGAAATGGGCACGTACTACATTTGTGAACTTATTCCAATGTCACAAACAGTTTGGACACAAACCGGACCAGTGCTTGGCAGCTATCCAGTTGACTTTACCGGAACGCAGGTTAACGACGCTACAGCAGTAGCTAATAGTTCATCTAATCCTAATACTAATCAAGAATTTCCAGTGTGCTGGGAAGTAAATATAACCACCGGCGGCACTGACTATGGCTGGCTGAAATTCGGCAACTACTATACAGAGTGTGGTAATGGAGTGCAGGACCAGGGTGAGGAATGTGGCGAACCAGGACTTACCACGCCTGACCACTACACTTGCAATCAGTGTATGCTCGATTACCTCCCTTATTGCGGCGACAATGAAATAAACCAAAGAACTGAAGAATGTGATGGCACTGCTGGAGTACCAGAATACTATGCCTGTACCGATTCCTGCGCGCTAGTATACGTGCCTTACTGTGGCGACGGCAATTTAGACGACAACGAAGAATGCGACGGTACTGTCGGCATAACAGAGCACTACACCTGCACCGACCAATGCCAACTTGAATATATTCCTTACTGTGGCGACGGTAACATTGATCCTGAAGAAGAATGCGATGGCACCGAAGGCTGTACAGGCACATGTACGCTGGAAACAATTAAGCAGATTGAGCTGGCACCACTCGTCACCCTCGACAAACTCTGTACACCTAACCCAGTTGGAGCAGGTGAGAACATCACCTACACCCTTAACTGGGCAGTAGAGAATGTCGGCATAGACAATGTCGTACTAACTGATGAGATTCCAGCTGACACTTCATTTGTTTCAGCATCAGCTCCAGGAGTATATGACGCTGTAACAAATACTGTTACTTGGGATGTCGGTACAGCAGCCCCTGGTAATTATCTGACGACTCTGGTCGTAGCAGTTGACTCCCCTCTTGCAAACGGAACAGTCATTGCCAACGAAGCAATGCTGAATGCAACCGAGTTTGTAGAAGTTGTTGGCACGTGCGACGTAACTGTATCTTCAGGTCCAATCCTGACTGTCGAAAAACTTGTTGACGAGACAACCGTCAATCCGGGTCAGGCGATCAACTACACGGTCAAGGTAACTAACTCTGGAACTGACACCGCTTATCGCGTACGGATGGTTGATACGCTGCCGGAAGGTTTCACATTGGCTGATGACAATTCCGTTAAAGTAAAACATGTCTTTGGCGATATCCCCGCAGGTGACTCTGTTGCTTACACATTTGCAGTTATTGTCGGTCTCGATGTAACTGCAGGGAACTATGTGAATGTAGTCACCGTTGGTGCGGACAACTATGTGGAACTCCAAGCAGGTGTCGACCTCGATGTCATTGTTCCACTTGTCCTTGGAGAAAAGATTGAAGCTCCAGTAGTGCTGGGTGAATCCACTGAACTGCCTGTAACAGGCGCAAATAATATTCTTGCTCTTGCAGGCATTCTGACGGCGCTCACGGGTGCTGGGGCTGTAACTCGATGGCAGATCAGAAAAATATTGAGATAAATAAGCGATTGAACGATTTTAAAAAACCCGGTCCATGTGTACAGGATCGGGTTTTTTGATGTGAAGCATGCACTTGACAAAAGGATAGGAAAATAAGTAAGCTAAAGCCTGAACCTTAGCAATAAACCCAAACCGCTTCCCCCCCTACTACATGGGTCAGAGGAAACGTTTTGTAGGATTGATAATTTAATAAGTAATAATTAACTAAGACGCATATGAAGAATAAAACAATGCGGCCAGCAATCTATGCGATTGCATTACTGACCGTACTTAGCCTCGCCGCTTTCGGCGTCCATATGTTTGGACAGCCAGCAAGTGCAGCTCCTGGCAGTGGTGCCATATGGACCACAGAGAATGGATGCGGCACAATCGCACAAGACCTAAATCACTACAATGTTGGTGAGCATGTTTGGATTAATGGTTCTAACTTTGATGCCGGGAATTATGCTTGGTCAATTACTGGTCAACCAGGTAATTCTTCTGGTGATCCAAATACTGAAGTCGCTTCAGGTAACTATGATGTAGACTCAAGCGGAGAGTTCTGCTTTCTAGCTTACACAGTTGCTGGAGATGACTGGGGTGAATATAAAGTCGCTTTTGGGAAAAAAGGCGACAACTACAGAGTAAATAATGACGTTGGTTTGGACTGGGCAGTAATTTCTGGTTATAAGTTTAATGACGTAAACATGAATGGAGTATGGGACGCTGGCGAACTCCCTTTAAATAATTGGGAAATTTGCATGGCGAGTGAACTATTACCCAGACAGTTTACTACTACATTCACAGAAGTTGTACTGCCTGAATGTGTATTCACTGGTGACGGAGACTGGCCAGATGGTTACTATGAATTCCTGTACTATAGTGGTTACAAAATAACATTAACCGAAACACTACAAGCAGGTTGGACCCAATCAGCTCCTGTTAGTGGAGCACATGTTGTTGAAATTCCTTACATTGACATTTTTGCCAACAATGACTTTGGCAATTATGTCACCTCCTATTGCGGTGATGGCGTGGTGAACCAAGAATCAGAAGAGTGTGACGGCACTGACGGAGTCGGTGAAAACCAGAGCTGTACAAATGACTGCACACTCGTTAATCACGCTTACTGTGGAGACGGAATTGTTAACGGTGAAGAGCAGTGTGACGGTAGTGAAGGCTGTACAGCAGAATGTACGCTCATTGAACCGCTTCCAGTCCTCTCTCTCGACAAGCTCTGCACACCAAACCCAGTCGGAGCAGGTGAAAACATCACCTACACGCTTAACTGGGCAATTGAAGAGGTTGATGCTTCAGGTCTCGTACTGATGGATGAAATTCCAGCTAACACTTCGTTTGTTTCTGCTTCAGACCCTGGTGTATATGATGCAGTCACTAACACTGTGATGTGGAACTTCGGTATTGTCGGTCCGGGAAATTATGTAACATCACTTGTTGTCGAAGTTGACTCCCCGCTCATGAATGGTACTGAGATTGCAAATACAGCGACACTGGAATCTGCGGAAGTTGACACGCTATTAGCAAGCTGTGACGTTACCGTCTCAAGTGGTCCAATCCTTGAAATCGAAAAAGTAGCCGACGAGACAGTTGTCAATCCGGGACAGACATTTAACTACACCGTAAAGGTAACTAACACGGGAACTGATACCGCATACAATGTCCGAATGATTGACGAACTTCCAGAAGGCTTCACTTTAGCTGACGACGGCAAAGCAATATTGAGGCACACCCTTGGCGACATCGCCTCAGGTGATTCAGTTGCATACACTTTTGCCGTTGTTGTAGGTTTAGACGTTGATGCCGGTAACTACGTCAACGTAGTTACCGTTGGTGCAGACAACTACGTTGAACTTCAGGCTGACGTTGATCTCGATGTCATTGTTCCACTTGTCCTTGGAGAAAAGATTGAAGCTCCAGTAGTGCTGGGTGAATCCACTGAACTGCCTGTAACAGGCGGAAGCGGCATTCTTGCAGTCTTAAGTGTAATTGCTACAGTTGCGGGAGCTGGATTCATATCCTACGGGCAAATCAGAAAACAATAGATTATTTAAGCGGTTGAACGCTTCAAAAACCCGGTCCATGTGTACAGGATCGGGTTTTTTTGTTGGTATTAATTACTTGTGATTATGCGAGAAAAAAATCACGATAAAACAGTGAACCTACAACAATTACTGCTGCAAATACCATAAGAAGCAGTGCGATACCAGTAGTTGTGGGGATTTTTTTTGATTCTCCAAACATACGTTATATTAGTTAATATCAGCTATATTCAGTATAGCACACGTCCCTGAGGGGGTTGACAAATCTAGTCATCCATGATATCATCATAAGTCAATAATTTTCTGCTATAATTACTGCACGTAAATTACGAGCCCCTAATCAGTAATTAATAGAACACTATGTCCATAACATCTATACATCACAAAAAAACTGTACTAGTCGTCGAAGATGAAACCCCCCTTCTGGAGGCGCTTGTTGATAAATTTGAAATGAGCGGGTTTAAAGTATATCAGGCAAAAAACGGCAAGGATGGCCTCGAACAAGCATTAAGTCACCGTCCCGATATGATTTTGCTGGATATTGTAATGCCAGTGATGGATGGCCTCACAATGCTGGAAGAATTACGAAAAAATGCATGGGGAAAAACGGCAAAAGTTATTATGTTAACAAATCTGAACGACTGGGATGACACAAAGCAGGCCGTTGATCAGAATGTGTATGAATACCTGGTAAAAGCTGACTGGAAAATTGAGGACGTCGTTAAGAAAGTTAAGAATAAATTGGATATTAATTAACGATTAAATTTTTCAATGAGTAATAAGACACATTCATTGCTAAAAAGAGTCGCAAATCGATTTACCTACCATGCCGCTAGGTCACATCGGCACGCGCACCATTTTTTTATTCCTCACGAAGGCAATAACCATCAGCCACATTCGCTTCGAGCTCCTGCACTTCGTTTCTATTCAATTGTCCTTATATCGATAAAGCTGTTTGTGAGCGGCTTTTTATTTCTTGCATACCCATCCACAGCAGAATTTGCCGCTATCACAACAAATGAAATCTTAAGCCTGACTAATTCCACGCGTACAAGTAACGGACTTGCGACGTTATCACTTAATAGCACGCTCAATAACGCTGCGGCTCTAAAAGCGCAGGACATGATTGCAAATAATTATTTTGCCCACACGAGTCCATCAGGTACTAAGCCGTGGGATTTTCTCAAACAAGCAGGGTATAGCTACAGCGCTGCGGGAGAAAATCTTGCTATGGATTTCACTGAAGCGGGTACGGTGCACACGGCCTTCATGAATAGTCCATCGCATGCGGATAACATTCTCAATGAAAAATATACTGAAATGGGTATTGCCGTGTTAAGCGGTGAGCTCGATGGTCGTCAGACAACAGTGCTTGTTGAATTTTTCGGTAAGCCATATTCTACCGCACCGGCAATTGTTGAGGTGATCCCCGAACCAGAACCAACCCCTGAGCCCGAGCCAACACCCGAACCTACTCCCACACCAGAACCCACACCTACCCCCGAACCAGAACCAACCCCCACTCCAGAACCGGAACCAACTCCAGTGGTAGTAGTGTCGGAACCAGCCGTATATCAAGCATCTCTTGCATCACAAAGTGACGAGTCTTATACAATTCTAACCGAAGATGCATTTGACGTCTGGGTTGAATTTGCCAATGAAGGAAACACCACATGGGCAAACAGTGGCGATCAATTTGTAGCACTCAATACAACTAACCCGGGAGGACGTGAAAGCGACTTTTATCACGAATCATGGATCGAGCCATATCGTCCAACCCTTCTTGATCAGAGCCGAGTCGCACCAAATGATAATGGACGATTTACTTTCAAGCTCCAAGCTCCAGATGCATCAGGAGCCTACCAAGAGGATTTCGCATTAGTCGTTGAAAATGTCACTTGGATCGATGGCGGTACGATCGAACTACCTATTGAAGTAGTTGAACGACAAGAGCAGGAGACACCGCTTACAGTGGAAGTTATTTCCGTAACTGAACCAACTGTACCACCGGAAACTCCACCAGTGACCCACGTATCGGAGCCAGAAGATACCCTGTCTTCTGAAGTAATTGTTCATGCAGAACAGGTGGGCGAAGAAACTGAAGGATTTGCCGGATCCCTTATAACGTTTTCAAATCGCTTCTTCAGTGTCTTCCTTATCTTCATAGTTGTCGCACTGCTTACCAACATCCTGGTGAAGATTCGCGTTCAGCATCCTCATATTATCGTTCAATCTGTCTTAGTTATCATCATTACCACCTCTGCATTGCTCTACAAACCTCACTTTCTTGAGACAATTGCTCAGGTAATCTCCATCACTTAAGACGATAGTTATCCACAATACATTATATTTACACAAAAAGCCCCTCTGTTAGGGCTTTTTGTTATCACTGTGTCCCTTGACCAGTGAGCATATCTCCTCTAAGATAAACTAACGTTTTTATTAAGGAATTTAAACAAATTATGAAATCAATTGCATCATTAGGGGGGCAATTCAAGGTTTTAATATTCATAGGAGCAGCACTTGTGCTTTTTAGCGTGCTGCCGGTTTATGCAGCTCCTCTTGATGTATCCACGCCACCTGATGCATTTCTTACCGCTGACGATACATTCTCCTACAGTATCATGACTGACGGAATAAGCTCTGCGTCACTTACTTATACGCTTACGCACGCACCGGTTGGAATGGCCGTAAGTCAGGAAGGAGTGCTTACATGGGATCCAGAGGATGCGGGAGACTATCGGGTTGTACTTGGTATAACTGATGGAAATGACGGATATTCGACAAAAGCATTTAGAATCACAGTCACTCCGGGTAATTTAGCTGAACTTGACATTACTCCCAATGATAAGCCAACACAGGTTTCACTTGGTGAAACTAAACAATTTACTTCAAAAGGCTACGACGCAGATGGCAACTCTGTTTCTGTTGGGCGTGTCGCATGGACAACTGCAGGTGATATCGGATCAATTTCATCTGACGGTATTTTTTCTGCCGATCGGAGCGCTATTGGAGAAGTCATTGCACATATCGGCGACATAAAAAAATCAATCGGTGTTTCAGTCACCGGTACACATGCCGTTGAAACTCCCCTTGCCCCACAAGGTCAAGTTTTAGGAGAAGCCACAGAAGAGATTGCCGCTAACGAGGATGGCGTTGACGAAGCAGAAGACAATGCGGCTGAAGAAGTATCGTCTGAAGAAATCATTTCAACAGAAGAAAGTTCTGAACAAAGTGACGATGAATGTATTAATTGGGAAAAGTGGATTATAATATTTCTCGTACTTGTCTACACGGCAATATTAATCTGGTACTACGGATACCTAAAAAGACGATATCATTCACTATGGTGGCTCTTCCCAATCGTACTGACAATTCTCGCACTAATCGTCTACACACGGTATATCTGTGAGGGAACCTATCTGTGGTGGCCGTGGTCAATCATCATTATCGGTGTTGTGTTAACGACACTCTTTCAGCCTCGAGGGAAGTCACAGGATTCCCAGGAATAATTGCAAAAATAACTAAAAAACGACCTCACAACATGCGGGGTCGTTTTGGTTAATTACAGATTGAGAATAAGCAGCACAATCACGGCAGCTCCAAGAGCAATTCTATACCAGGCAAACGGTATGAGAGAGTGATTTCGTACAAAGCGGAGAAAATACTTGATTACGGCAAAACCCACGAGCAATGAAGCAACGAAACCTATTGCAAGAGAGATGAGCTCTGATGATGTAATGCTCACCTGAGTTAAATCGTACACCTTTTTTGCTCCAGCGATAAATACAATCGGAATTGCGAGAAGAAAAGAAAAACGGGCTGCAGCTTCACGCGTTAAATCCCGGCCAAATCCCACAAGAAGCGTAATCCCCGACCTCGACACCCCCGGCATAAAAGCCAGCACCTGCGCAAGGCCGATCCACAGCGCGTCCTTGAACGTAAGATTCTTGATTGAACGGTTTTTTCTGGAAAGTTTTTCTATAGGAAAAAATAAGAGTCCAACTCCTATAAGCAATATTGCCACGAGCAGTGTATTTCTAAAAAGTGATTCAATAATATCATTTGCCAGTAATCCTACGATAATGGAAGGAATGGTGGCAAGAACAAGGAACCAGCTTATGCGTTGATTAACATCCTCACGAACATTCCATTTGGAGAAACTGCGGAAAAACGCTATACTATACAGAGTTATTTCTTTACGAAACACAAGAACAAGTGCGCCAAGCGTCCCAACATGCAGTGCTACATCAAAAGCGAGACTGTCGCCAAGCGTTAATGGAACTACTTCATGGAACAGCACAAGATGGCCCGAGCTCGAAATAGGGAAAAACTCAGTAATCCCTTGAATAGCCCCGAAAAAAAGTGAGTAAATTATATCTAGCATAGTATGTGGTTTGAATCATTCGAAATACTCATCATTCCGATATTCGCTGGAATCTTTGTCCAGGCGATTAAATTACTTACTGACGGTATTAAGGGTAACTTTGACTTTAAACACATGTGGGCGAGTTATGGTGGTATGCCTTCGTCACATGCTGCATTTGTTGTTGCCCTTGCCGCAGAAGTGGGATTTCGCGAGGGGCTTGAATCGACAGCATTTGCCGTCTCTGTCGTGTTTGGTATTTTAATCCTTCGGGATGCTCTTGGCTTGAGAACACACCTTGGTAATCAGGGTAAAGCTCTCAATAGCATTATCGAACACTATCATGCAGAGGCTAAAGACAGAATTCCAGCTTTAGAGGAGCGAATCGGACATACACCCGCACAGCTTGTTGTTGGCGGGCTACTCGGAATCATTATCGTCCTCGTTGTTCAATTTTTCTTCTAGTGCACTATTTGGTATTTCTCCAACTATTTCCTCACGCCCTAATTTCTCATTAAGGGTAAGTTTTTTCTTTTCAGGAGGTGCTAACCTTTTTTTCTTAGGCTCCTTTGATGCGGGAATCGAGAATGCCACTATGATGAAAATGAAGCCCAACGAACCAAGAATGATTCCTTTTGTTCGAACAGAAGAAGCTAAGATATCAACAAAACTTTCCCCCATATCTCGCATGAATGTCTGAGCTGCTATTGGCGTATCTGGGCTTGAGAGCTCTCTCTCAAGCGTATCCGAAATATACGTACCCGCAACAAGCATTGGTACTATAAGAATAAGACCAACAATCAGCAAGGGGAAACCAGTCCAGCCAAAAAATCCTCTTACAGATCTCGTCGAAAGAGCACCAATAAAAAGGAATATCAATAGAATGACAACAAGAAGCGTTTGTAAAAGCCGCGTAGCTTGTGAAAGTCTGTCCCGAATATTGTTGAGCTGATTAAAAACATCCTCTACTGATGTTGAGACCGGAGACCCTTCTTCAAATTGTTCATCGACCACCTCTTCTCCTTCAGAAAGAAGTTCGATGATATTTATCTCATCCGGGATTTCGTCAAGCAGACTGGTAATATCGATATCCTGTATCAAATCATTAAATGTCACATCCGAGGGATGACATCCAATTACATCGACATTTTTATTATCAAATTCAGTATCTATTAACTGATCCGGCAAACATATCGGCAACTCATTATATCGGGCCTCAAGAGTGGTCAAGACAATGCTCTCGGTTCGTGTTTTAACTTCACCGAGCGATACGATTAATTCTATATCGCGAATGTCGTCAGAGGAATCCAGCCATATAAAAAATTGATCGATCAGCGATTCTACCTGTGTCTGAAGCTGGGCTGGACTGATGACACCCCGAATGGCATCTGTAATGTCCTCTGATGTCAGAAAAGGAATTGCATCGTCAAAAAGGCCGGATTGTGATTGCAATTCTTCCGCTGTAAGATCTATTGCCGCTTCATATGCGCTCGCATCCACCAATTCCTGTTTGATGATTTCAGGATCTAATATCACCGTTCTTAACGAATGCACGACCATCGCAGCCGGAGTAAGAATGATGAATAAGAGGATGAGGATTACTGCAAAAAACTTCTTCATAGTACCTAGTGTATCAGAATTCTGTTCATAAAAAAAGCGCCTATAAGGTTATAAAAGGCTGTCCCGGATAATAAATTAAAATGGTTTAAATGGTAGATTGGAGTCCTGAGTCTTCTTGTCAGCCGTCCGTTGTTGCGTTTCATCTCGCTTCCATACTTCAGTGCCTTTATTCATGAGAAAAATGATTATCCACAATCCAAAACCAATCAAGATAACAAATCCAATGCTTTGAGGATCAATAAAGAAATCAATAATATTCCTGAAAAATTCCATGAAAAATTACGAGAGTAAATTCTTACTCTATCGTGAAAGGAAGCTCATAGATAACCTGATCATCCACTACCATGCGAACGGTATACTCCCCTTTTTTACTGGGATTGATGAGGCCAATTTCACCGCCCAATATCTCGATTGGCGGTGAATCAAAAATGAGTTCATTATCCTTGTACACTCTTGCATAGAGCATCTTGTCCGTATCATTATTCTCCGTCGCACGAGTAACTAATACGATTTTATCCTCTTCAGAAAATGTGGTTTGGATTGGCGGTTCGGGTGATCCAGAAAAACTTCCAAGATATGCGACTGTGTAATAATCACTGAATGACGGCTCAGTATCTTCTTCAACAGGGGCACTTTCGTGATCAACTTCATTAACTGATTTACGAATTGTAGTCGGCAAATAGTCTTCACCATCCTGCTCCCTGGCAACTTTTTCTGATATGCCTTTTCGTTCAGAAAAGCTAATACCGGCAACCACACCCTCATTTTGCTCTGAATTGCCATTACCAAGCAGTAATACACCGACAAGAAGTATAAAAAGAGCCACACCTCCGATAAACAGCGTTGTTTTTGTTGTACTTACTGCCATACATGTTTTACCATTATTATTGAATTCTACAGGAAATCCAGGTCTCGATCAAGTCTGTGCGGAAAGATACTATTTTCTCTTAATCCCCCTCTTCTTTAATTCACCCTCAATATCTCGTGCAATCCTTGGGCCAATCCCCTCAATTTTTTGCATTCCGGCAATCCACGAGCGCTTGTACATATCCTCAAGGGATTCTTCAAGATTATCAATTGCATTGGCAGCTTGCGAATATGCATGAGCACGAAAATAGTATTTTTCTCCCTCTTTTTGCTTCAATTTTTCAGCCTTTGATCTGAAATAACATGCAATGTCTGTATTGAGCTTGATTGCCATAATGCACTACATCAGCGGTTAAGAGAGTGTTTTTTCGATAGAGATTGCCTCCCACTCTTCCTTAATATCATCCCATTTATACGCCTGTACCTCATCTACTTCTTCGGTATCAGAATAAATATTCTCAACACTTGTTGATGAACCGATCCTATTGGATCCAATTACCTTTTTATCGAGTACGCGTGGATGCGACGTTCGTTCAAGTTTCATTTTACCTTGCGGTCCGATGAATGAGATAAATTCAACTCGTCCCGGACCCGGATCAAGATCCTCTGTTTCATGCTCAAGAACATCAAGGCTGTCCTTGACACGTTCAACGATTTGTTTCCATCGATCCTCGTTCATAGGTGCTTTAGTTATTCTACAAAGATGGGTTCATCAGAGAGTACGACGGTAGCAATATCACGCGCTTCCATCCTACCATCAAGGGTGCTGATACGCAACTCTCCGGAAAGAATGTCGGGAATTGCAGAATCCTCTTCGGTTTTCCATAGCACATATAAGGGAACATCGTGATCCCTGGTAAATTTAAACTGTCCTTCAGATATCTTATCCGCTTGAGAGAACTTGCCGATTTTTTTTATAAGTGTTTGCAGGGCTGTAAATGCGGGTCGTTTTTTTCCCTCGGAATCAATAATTGCCAATGTGTTCTCTGACGGCACAAGTTTTGGATCGCTCAAAAGCTGAGGATAAAATACTTTTTCAGCTCCGCCGGATAACGCTTCGACAAAACCGCGCACAAGCGATGATTCATGTGAAGGTGGAGTGTTTGGTGTTATTCCTGTAACCCACACGGGCTTAGGATGATAATACGAATCCAATATTTCCTGAATACGTGCAATATGTTCAGCGACTCCACTACTTGTTGTCTGAAGCGAAACCGCGTCAAAATAATCAGCACCACCAAGTGTGAGGACTTCCTCAAAAAAAACATACGCCTGCTCATTCGTCCCCTCGAGAGCACCGTAAAAAACATCGCATTGCGGACACGAACCTTTTACTGCGTTAAAAGTGACTCGTAATATATTAAAATAATCTATCGGTTCTCCTCGAAACATCCCCTCGCCCCCAATAGCTGTCTGTTGGGAGGGACTTGATATAACCTGCCACTGACGTATAGGAGTGCATAGTCCATCTGCATCGTAGAGCCCATCACCATCATATCTTTCGACTATTTCAGTGACAAAATCTCCGTAAGCGCCCATATCGTTGGGTTTACAGCGATCTGAGGGTAGTGCATGCTGTAGTCCTGCTCCTTCGCACTCAGTTCCAATTCCATGTACTTTCTGATCCCATTCGGCATACGGCCAGAGAATACCGACAAGCGAAAAACCTACTGCCTCAGCGTCCGAGACAACCTTATCAGTCTCCTGGAAATTAAAAGTTGGATTTTTTTCGGGCTGAACTTCATCCCATACAAAGGGGCCCGGGAACTCTTGATTCCAAAATATCCCCAGCTGCGTGACTTGTGAAAAATCTTCTGATGCGTTAACAAATCCAAAAGAACTCTGAGAAAGTGTATCAAGATGTCTGCAGGAAAGAGCAGAAACATGCTCTGTGGTCTCATTTGTTTGCGTGCATCCGCTCAATATAAAAAGAGTCCCCACCAACAAAAGGACTAACAGTGTACGATGTCTATTTATCATACGTTTCACAAACATCATATCATATCACAGCACAATAGGGAAGATACAGTTTACTGAAACGTAGCAACGCCTTCTGGAATATTATCTAATGATTGCTCTAATTCCTCCGCCGTCCTGTCTTCAAGGTTTTCAGGAATTGTATCAAAAAGTGGTTGTAGCTGGAACGGTGCACCTCCCGTCGGATCGAATCCGGATATATCAGGTTCTATCGAGATAAACACCTGAAAACTACCGTCGGCAAGATATAACGGAAACGTGAATCCCTCCGGGGGGTTTTGTAGAAAATCTTCACCAGGAAATGCAGGACCTTCCTGTTCCCCGCTGAAATCGGACGATGAATCTTTCCCAACGACTGAGGAAAACCTTCCTACTGAAAAAGCCTTGCCGTCCTGATCAATCCACGCCTCATAGGTCCATCCCGTCGGCGCATCGTTGAGAATAAGGCTTGTTCGAAACGGATTTTCTGGAATAAAAAACCAGATACCGCTCTGTTCGAGCTCTTCATCGGGATCATTAGTGGGGGTGAGGAGAATATAGGAACCACTGGCTTCAGTAAAATCAAATGCAGAAAAAGCGAGCTCAGCGACATCATCAACAATCTTTCCTGATAAAAACTCAATATCGCTGGGAGTGGAATCATCATCACCGGTCTGTTCGATAGTGACAAAAACCCGAGACAATTCTTTGGTCTTTTCTGTCTCAAAACTAAACGTGTTTTCAGCAATCGGTTTGAAATCAAGATCTTCAAATAGTCCCTCCGAATTGATATTAAATCTTCCTATGCTTTGAGGAGTAATCCCGTCACTCACCCACGCTTCAAAGTGGCCCTTTTCAAGCGGCTGAACATTCTTTAAAACAAGTTCAAGTGAAATATCTTTCATTTTGACTGTCTCCGTCGCCCCTTCTGTATTTACCAATTCAGCGATTTCGGATCTTTCGTACCACACCCCTTGCCATAATACCAGTCCAGTCATTACGAGAAAAATTAGAACAAAAACCACCCAAAATGTTCTTGGTGAGGGGGGGTGCTGTTGACGATCCTCATCTTGTAAGTCAGGGGGCTTCGATAGATTAGAAATCTTCATCAGACGTAAAGTATATAAAGACTATAAATATTAACTGCAAAAAGACTCGCGATACTTAAAAAGATCAATAGAATACTGCCTCCGTATCCCACTCGTTCTCTGCGCGCAAGTATATTGAACCACATGGAGAAAAATATGGGGACAAGAAGTAATGCAAAAGTGAAAAAGAGAGTCTTGTCCGCTGTCTCGGTAAGTAAGGCCAGTGCAATGCTTATTATCCACTGAAGTATGAGCATCATTAAGTATGCTTTTCTCGCAGAAGCATGTTGCTCCGGTGACATGAGATCAGGCTGATAAATGCCGCGTAAAAGCCATACTCCCACCAATAGTGTAGCCACCGCATAAAGAAAATACACGATGACAATAATATTATAGAGAAATTCCATATACTACATTGTACTCTTCTCTTTTTGCTGTGTCCACCGTTCAAGAAGTGCGTCCCAATCCATTCTAATCACAAAATAGATCGCTCCAAGAATCAATACGAGCGTTGCCAGTCCGAGAAAAAAGCCGCTTCCTTCTTTGGTCATATCAATTGCACTGAATGAATAATAGCCTATGAGCGCAAAATACATGTTCTGAACAATTTTACCAAGCGACATGGGGATAATCATTCTCCAGAATGAATACCTAATCATTCCAAGCGGAACTATCACAATATCATCCGGAATGGGTAATGCTCCGCAGGTAAAGATGATCAGCGGAGCTATCCCTCTTTTTTTCTCAAGAATCGACCGGAGTGCATCAAATCTTTTTTTGTGATTACGGGCAAAGATCGACGCACCACCCCAACCTATCAAATACCCTGTTACTTCACCAACCACTGCTCCAGCTCCTGCCACCAGTGCGACCAGAAAAGGATTAAGACCAAGTCCTGCCAGTAAGATTGCTACGGCTGAATAAGGAATGTTTAGCAGTATGGTGGCATTAGCGGCTAGAGCAAAAACAAACATCCCCCACAACCCGTGCGTGAGCGCATATTCTCTGGCGTTTGAGAAAAATCCATAAATCGAGTTTTCAACCTCTGGAAAACCAAAGCTTATGAGCGTATAGATTGCGATGATGCCAATAGAGATTAAAAGGAATCCTCTCGCCCGAAGAATCCTCTTTTCATGCTCATCCGTCATGATAGATTCCATTCATGCAGTCTCTTTCGGCATGTACACCAATTCCCCTGCTGAAATAAAGCCGCTTGAGAAAAAGTATACGATGTACCCTCGATTTCTTGCGTTGAAGGCAGCTTACTGCCAAGTGTAATATGCGGACAAATTTCACCCTGTTCATGCTTGTAAATATATGTTTTTGGCCAATCAAGCAGACGCTTGGTCGTTTTTTCTCCCTCATCAAATACGTAATACTCCCGGCAACCATCAATGGACGTATGAAATGGTTTCAACACACGTATCATTTCAGAATGAAGTGATTGCAACTCCTTCGTATTATATAAGCTAATTTCTGACGTAGGATCACTCCATGCTATTTTGCTGTACACCTTAAGCGTTAGAGCTGGTGTTCTTGTCAGTACTTCTGAAATCTTTGCAGTAATCATACCGATCTTTTCACTGTCAATAAACGCCATAGCAAGTGTGACATGCGGCAAACGCTCATCACTTAGCGCAAAGCTTTCAGGATGTTTTTGTGTTATTTCCTTGCTTAATTGTATCGCAATGTCATGAAGTTCTTTTGGAGGCAGCAGGGCAATATCTACAGCTAGTATCTTCTCTCTCATATTCTGGAAACACTATTATTGTAAAAATTTCAGCTTTTGCTGGATTTGTTGTTGGGCTTCATCTGGAAGACTTTCAATCCCTGCTTGAATCTCCTCTTTAAACTGCTGAGCTCCTTCTGCCCCTTTCACTTTCCTAATAGCATTTTCAATTCCTGTAGCTGACTTTTCCATAGCATTGAGAATTGCCTCTTTTGCCTGATCGGGCACTTTCTCATACACATCCGAAAGCACTTCTTGCTGACGGAGGCTGTTAGCCTCAAGCTTTTCAATTAATGCTTCAAGATCTTTTCCGTTTTCCTGAGCTTTATCAATCTGTTGCTCCATTTGTTGCAGACGGTTTTCAAATTGTTCCATATGCTTTTCCGCTAACTCAGCTTCACCTTTTTGTACCAACTTTTGGGCTTCAAGTAGTTTTCGTGATGCGAGTTTGTCAAATAGTTCAGCTTTTTTCACGTCATCAAACGTAAACGTAAGTTGAATGCTCTCCCACCAGCCTTTGAGAAAATAAAATGGCGAATCAGGAAGCATTCCTGGATCCGAAATTTCATCAATTGCGGTACTTACCCGTTCATTTATAGAATTACTTGCTTGAACCGTTTGGGCAGAAAGCGTGCCAACAAGTACGAAAGAAAAAATGATACTGAGAAGCAATACTTTTTTAACCATTGCAATTATAGTAAATGATTAGTATTTGTATTGTATGGGAAAAAGAGTAAATGATCAACTAACTATGAAATGAGATATATTCCAATAATCATAAGAACAATAGCGATCGATTTTTGAATAATAATGTTTCGATTAATCTCCTCTTTAAAAAGATTTGGAGCAAATCGGGAGATAATGATGGTAAAGATAAATAGAAACACGTATTGTACAGAAACAACCGTTTCAACAAGTGTTACAAACCAGACAGCGCTTGCAGCAATGAAGAGAAATGCTCCTAAGGCACTTATGATCTCGCCCATCACACTAACTGATATATATCTCTTTTTAATTTCAGAATATTGCAGTCTCATTTTTCGGATAAAGAACAAAAGAAATATCATCCCCACAAAGCCAATAAGTATATTGTGAAAACTAAAGACCTGTTTATCCGTGTACGTTGCTAGTAAGTCCTTGTTGATAACATAAGACAAGGCGTATGCAAATGTGCTTGCGATCATATAAGCAAATACCTTACTCTGAAACGCATCCAGGATATTTCTCCTGGACATGAGAATAAAAGACGCCACTATGACCAGACCTATTCCGATGTAGGTGGTAAGAGTAAAAACTTCTCCAAGGAAAATTGCACTTTGGAGTGTTAGAAATACAATCGTAAGAGCAAAAAGAGGTACGACACGAGACGCTTCCTCCTTTTGAAGGGCAAAAAAATACCACAAAGTGGCAATCATGTACAAAAAACCTGATACAACCATCCACCAGAAATCTGTGCCAGTCATCCACTCGGAGCTTGGAGGAAGCATCACCAAACCAGCAATGAGTAATACGACTGAGAAGATGAGTGTCAATAGGGCAGGACTTTTGATAAACCGGTTGACGACTGCTTTATCAATGATATTAGTAACCGACCAAAGAAAGCCGGCTGCAAGTGCGAGATAAAAACCTTGATTCATGCTAGTTCTTAAATACTCCTGTGAAATCCCATTGCCGCAGAAGTTTGTTAAGTCTGTTTAAACTGACTCTTTTCCTTTTTAAACACTCGATTACCACCATCATCTTCGGTCCGCGCCAATCTTGGAGAAGCTGTGTTAATAGAAAACGAGCAATAAACTTTAAAACGTCTTTTTCACTCCCCACAAATTCAACCTTTTGTGCAACAAGTTTATCAATCAGAATACAAAGTCTTTGATCCTGTGTAAAAATCGCCCACGACTTATGTTATCAACAAGGACTTACTAGCAACGTACACGGA
>JBHPFX010000004.1:0-84945 GCA_042570925.1 Patescibacteria group bacterium | reverse complement strand
GCGTACGCCCAGTCGCCCAAAAAATTTATTTTTGAGCTGCTGAAGATCACGGTGATCGTGGTAGCTGTGGTGGTGCCGATACGCTACTTTTTATTTGAGCCGGTCTATGTTGACGGCTCTTCAATGGAGCCTAATTTCCACGACTACGAATATATTTTGGTTGATAAGATTACGTACCGGTTTGAAGAACCCCAGCGCGGTGACGTCATCGTTGCCAACATTCCTGAGCATGACGGATTCCTTATTAAGCGACTGATCGGTCTGCCTGGAGAACGAGTTTCAATTTCAGATGGTGCCGTAACCATACACAATAATGAATTTCCAGACGGTTTTGTGCTCAACGAGAGTTATCTCGGCCAGGGAATTTCAACATCCGGAACATACAATATAGTACTGGATAATAATGAATATTTTTTCATGGGAGACAACAGGCCGGTCAGCCTGGACGGCCGTTACTACGGGCCGGTAACCATTGATGAGATCGAGGGCCGTGCATGGTTCAGGATCTGGCCGTTTGATCGGATTGATAATTTTTCCGCGCCTGAGTATTAAGTAGGCTATTAACACAAAACAAATCAAGTCCCCAATGAAAAAAACCACCCGACAGGTGAGCCGAGTGGTTTTTTAAAGTTATCCACATTTATTAAATTGACAATTAATCATATTCTTAATATTATGAATATTAAGTAAATTAAGAATTAACACATACATACTATGGCAGTCAACGAACTATGCCAGTCACTTCGGGGGCAATTACGGCGGGGCGAGATTGAAGATGCCATCACCTTAAGCCCCAACGGTCAGGTGGTTATCCCGCAGAAAGTCAGAGAGCGGATGGACATCAGCTCCGGTGACAAGGTAATGTTAATAATGGAGAGTTACCGGGATATACAATACCTGTATTTTATCAAAGCCCGGGCGATCCACCTTTTTGCCAAGCCGTTGCTCGAGCTCTTTATGAGCAAGATAGAGGGGGTATCTGAGGTTGACGACCGCGGACAGATAATTATTTCCAAGAAGACGCGGGTTCGCTGGGGAGCCGCAGACGGCGAGAAGATTGTGCTGGTTGTGCAGGAGTGCGGCACCAAAGCGTGCTGCGTCTCAATGGTCAGGAGTAGGGATCTAGCCAAGCTGGCGAAGTGAACTGACGCATGTATGCGGCAGGTAAAAAAGCGTGACCGGGTTTGCTTAAAAAGCTGAAAAATGATCTAAGAAAGTAAAAACCTACAATGAAAAAAATATATATCACATCAATTATAATAGTAGCAGGTTTTTTTATCCTGTCCCTTTCTGCTTTTGCGCACCAGCCGAGTGTGGTTGGCGATGAGACGAGCATTACGGTTGAGGATCCGGAAATATCAAAAGCCTACTACGCAGAGCTTGTTGGCGAGCCAGTGCACTATGTATTTACCGCCAGTGAAGAATTTGACCTGTACGTAAATGTGCTGGTGCCGGACATTGCCAACTCCACGGAAGACTATACGGCAACGGTTACGCGGGATGATGAAGTTGTCACGGTGCTGGAACCCGGTTCGGCTGTCTGGTCGCAGTTTGACGAGCCGTTCGGCGGGGACGTATACCGCATGGGGCCGGAGTACCGGGCCACTGGTTTGGCCGGTGAGTATGATATCACAGTTTCCAGCCCTGATAACCACGGCAAGTACGTGCTGGCCATCGGCGAGGTAGAGAGCTTTCCGGCCAAGGAGATTATGCGCACCATGGCTGAGCTCTACGGCGTGAAAAAGTTTTTTGGGAAATCAGGCCTGGCTATTTTTGAAAGCCCTTTTATCTACGGCCCGGCCATTGTGCTGGTGCTGGTAATCGCGCTGGTGGCCTGGCTGGTAATCCGGAAACGGAAGAAAAAAAATAATAAATAACCCCCATCCCAACTACCTCCCCCACACCAATTAGATAGTGTAAGATATTTATATGAATTATATTTATGTGCTCAAAAGCAAGAAAGACCATAAACTTTATATTGGTTTTACTAAGCAGCTGAACAAGCGAATTAAACACCATAATGAAGGAGAATCTGCTTCAACGAAATATCGTCGGCCTTTTAAAATCATATATTTTGAAGGCTATTTGTCTGAAAAAGATGCACGTCGCCGAGAAAGGAATCTAAAACTATACTCAAAAGCATATTACGCAGTTAAGAGGCGATTAAGTGATAGTTTAGTGTAATTGGTGTGGGGGCAATTGACCATTACGTATATGAATAGACAGAAGTTACTCCTAAATACTAAAATATAATCATGACCCCAGAATTACAACCCGGCCTATATAAACATTATAAGGGGGGCACATACCGAGTGCACTTTGTGGCGACGCACAGTGAAACGTATGAAAAGTTTGTTGTATACGAGAACGTTAAGGATGACCGCACTGACAGAGACTATGTTCCGGGGTCAAAGTTTATCCGACCTTTTGATATGTTCATAGAAACGGTAGAATGGGAGGGGAAGCAGGTGCCGAGGTTTGAGTTAATTAAGTAATAAGGATAAAATTAACTTATGAAAAAACTTCTCATTATTGTCATCATCCTTATTGTGCTAGCTATTATTGCAGCCGCGATAATGTATTTTGTAACTCCCCCGGAATTGCAGGATGAAACCACTATTGGCTTCAAAATTCGTTCGCAGACCTGGAGCGGAACGATTACGGTGAAACAGAAGGTGACCTTTGCGCCGTGGGCTATCTTGACCATAGAGCCGGGTACTACTGTTTTATTTGACGTAGGAGAAGATTCGGCCTGCACTGACGCTACTGACTGTGAATGCTCTGAATATTTGGCTGAATATACGGAGTCATGCACCTGCCTGGACGGTGGGTGTGCGTTGGTCGTGGAGTGAGAAAACTTTACATCTTCACAGATAAACCATTTAAAAAACACTTCTCATCACATCTCGGCGAAGGGGGGGGGGTGGGGTTTTTTAAAATGAAAAAAGGACCCTATTAGAAGCCAGGTCCGGGGCTGTTAAATGTGCGAGAGAAGGTAGGGTCGCTACTTTTTGCGCCCCGCAATGAGAAGAATCCGGACGAACAGGTTGATCACGTCCAGAAAGAGTGCGACGGATGAATCGACCGCATTATCGAGCGTGTGCGGTAGTCTGAGCGCCCTGTTCCAGTCAAAAATGATGTAGATGCAGAACAAAATGGCGACCAGGTAGTCGAACACGTACCAGAGGATGTACGCGAATTTGACTTTCAAACCCGCGTCTGCAGCCGGTGCAATCCAGGAAACCGGGAAAAATAATCGGGCTACGCTTACCAGCACGACCACGGTCAGTGCACCGAAGAGGTACATGCCCCAGTGATCCAGAGAACCTTTGTATACGATGCCGACGATCGACAGCACAATTGCGATCCCGCACGTGGCGATCAAGGCGTTAATAACAACGCCGGTTTCAAATTGATTTACTGTCGGACCGCAGATGGCTCCCATGGTTACTACGACCATCGTGTAACCGATGAATGAATAGAACCAATTCTCCGTTGAAAACGCAATGATGATGCCAAAGATCGGAACGGCGAGCCCGATAAACAACACCGTCCAGATGCTCGACGGCTGCCACTCAAGACACAGGAATGCCATGACCGAAGCCAACAGCATGCCGTAGACGGTGAAACCGCTTACCGCAGTCGTATATGCCCGATCTGACAATCGCGGAACGAATATCGACGTTTTCCGTGTCCAGACGTTTCGTGTTAAATCCATGCGAGACTCCTCCTCGTTTGTTTTCGTATGATGTGAAGGACATTTTTTCAAATAAAAGTATCATGATTTGTAAACCATGTCAAGATTTACTACTCATCACATCTCGGCGAGGGGGTGGGTTTTGTATACCTCTTGACATTTTGTATATTTTCATATATACTCCTTTGTTAAGTAAAGCTCACTTTCAATCGAATACGAAGTTGGCTCGAAGGGAGGAACTCTTCTCATGTCACGGGTCGCTGTTCGAAACATCTGTATCGTGGTCGCTATTCTTGCCGCGTATCCACTTCTATTACTCGGTGGAATTCTGGCAAGCCAATGGCAGCCGATCGTTGACTCGGGGTATGATCCCGTGAACTTTACCCACCCGATCGTCTGGTGGGCAGATCTCGCACTTTTCGCATATGTCCCGATTTTTTTCGGGCCGCTGGCGATCGGAGAGATCATCATCGCGTTCATTTGTATGAGATTGCTGCGCTAGCCGCAGTAGGTACAACTCACGGTCAGACCGTGATAACCGGGACACCTTGAACAAGTCAAGGAACAATGTCCCGGTTGTTTTATTTAAACAAAAAAGACCCTTATTTATACTCGTTGGGTCCGATGCGAGTTTTAATGCAATACTATGGAGAGTGATGGCTGCCGATTTACTACGTTTTGAAAGACTTATCCCTCGGCCAGGTCAGAACTGCGAACTTATTGACCCTGAGGCAGTACCAAAACGTGGGGTTGAGTTTGCGCTTCTCTCCCGCCGCTGCAATCTCTTCGACTTCAGCGCCATAGATATCAAGCCAGAGCGTCTTCGGCGGCCAACCTTCATGCGTGCGTTCTAGGTACGCAAGCGCTTGTTCCCATGTTTTGCAGCAGGTGAACCACTGTGGCGCTGTTGTGAATTGGTCTTCACGAACCGTGATATCGACGCAGTGCACGGCGGGAAGCGGAAAGTGAAAGTCCTGCGACACTGCAAACCGCACTACGGTCGGTCGGCTCCCTTCGCTTTGATGGTCGATACCACGGATCCAAACCTTAACTGGCAAGCTTTTGATGATCATCCTTGCCTCCTTTGTATTTTATCTGTGCATGTGCGATTTTGATAATCGGTTGTTTGTACCACGGATCAGGAAGCATGTCAAGCTGGGTTATTACGCTCGCAGCTTGGCTTTAAAATTGGTATACTTTAAATATGAAAAAACAGCCTCTCACCAAAACTCTCATCGCTCCATGCGGAATGAACTGCGGTATTTGTAAAGGATACTTGCGTGAGAAGAATAAATGCCATGGTTGCAAGAACATAGAAAAAAACAAGTTGAAAAGCCGGGTGCGTTGTCGTATACGCATTTGTAGAAAGCGAAAAGGTGCTTTTTGTTTTCAATGTACTGAATTTCCTTGTGATCTTGTAAAACATATCGACAAACGTTATCGTACTCGATATGGAATGAGTATGATTGAAAATCTAAAATATATTAAGAAACACGATATACAGAAATTTATTCGACATGAAAAGAAGCGATGGATTAAAGGAGATCAAGTGTTGTGTGTGCACGACAGAGTATGGTACTCAGCACATAAGTAAAGGTATAACAATGAAAAAATGCACTCATGGCTGATGTGAAAAAAATTGTTAAAAACAAATATGCATCCATTGCCACTAAGCCCGTAGGCGGATGCGAATGTTCGTGCAGTGACAGGAAGTCAGTTTCCAAGGAAATCGGCTATACTGCCGAGCAGCTGCAAATGGCGGGAGATGCGGATATGGGATTGGGATGCGGCAATCCTACAGCATTTAGCCGGATACAATCGGGTGATACGGTAGTGGACTTGGGCAGCGGCGCCGGGATTGATTGTTTTCTGGCAGCAAAAAAAGTCGGACCAAATGGCAGAGTAATTGGTATAGATTTTACCGAAGAAATGATTGAACGGGCAAATGCAAATGCGTTGAAAGGTCATCATACCAATGTTGAATTTAAAATAGGGGACATCGAGGCACTACCTTTGCCTGATAATACTGCCAACATAATTATTTCCAACTGCGTAATCAATCTGGCTGCCAATAAGCTTAAAGTGTTTCAGGAAGCTTATCGTGTATTAAAGCCCCATGGCAGGATCTGCGTTTCTGACATTGTTTTGCTACAAGAGCTGACACACGAACAAAGAGCTAATGAGGAGTTGATTGCCGGGTGTGTTGCAGGAGCGCTGTTAAAAGATGATTATATTGAGGTGATGAAAAAGGCAGGATTTAAAGTAACTATTCTTTCGGAAAACAAAGACATCAGCAAACAGCAGTATCAAGGGATACCTTTGGAAAGCTTGATGGTTGAAGGAGTTAAATAATGTGTTTATAAACTGCAAGTATGAAAAAACCACTTCTCATTATCATAGTAATCGCAATCGTCGCTGTTGGGAGTTATTTTGCGTATGATCAATTTAAAGGAGAAGTAGTGGAAGATATTCCAAGTGTAACGGTCGAATGCCAGCTTCATTCAGACTGTGTTACTCCCGAAAAATATACTTTGTTATCGCATTGCCAATATGGGAGCATGTGTATAGAAAACAAGTGTGAAGTGGTATGCCCCGGTCCGGATTATTACCAGGCTAATACAGGTATTCCCACATGTGATGATGATATTGATTGCGAGGATAAGGATTTTTTTGGAATGGAAACTTCGTGCATAGATTCTATGTGCGTAGCAGTTATAGACCAAGAAACTGGGTCGACAAATACAAATAGGATGGACGAAGAAAATGCACCAATTAATACAAGCGCAGAAGTTGAAAGTGATACAAACAATATTATTGTTTTACATCACAGCACAGGTGGGAATATTTGGGATGGAGGTGTTGGAGAATGGATTGATGAATACAACGATGATAATGGAACGAACTATAGGATTGTTGATCAGGAATTTCCAAAGGATTCTCCGTATGGATGGGAAAATTATCCATATGACTATTGGAATATCTGGGTTAATAATGCCGGTAGCACCACATACAAGGATGAACCGACTTTAGAAATACTAACATCGCAGTACGATACGATTTCCTGGAAACACTGCTTTCCGGTGAGTGACATCGAAGCTGATACCGGTAGTCCGAGTGTCAGCTCATCTGATAAGACGATCGAAAACTATAAACTTCAATACGCCGCGCTAAAAAATAAAATGCTCGAGTTTCCTGATACGAACTTTATTGTATGGACAGGCGCGGCACAGGTGAGGGGTGCGACGACGCCCGAGTATGCACGTAGGGCTCAAGAGTTTTTTACCTGGGTGGTAGATACGTGGGATGAATCGGGTGATAATATTTATGTATGGGATTTTTATAGTCTTGAAACAGGCGGAGGATTGTATGTAAAAAATGAATACGCAGAAAGTACGGATGATTCGCATCCAAATAGCAGTTTTTCTCGAACTGCTGCACCGTTATTTGCTGAACGAATCGTGGATGTGATTGAAGGCAGGGGAGATGGAGAACAATCATTATTAGGTGAATCTGTAACAAATGAATTTATTGCACCGATTGATCGTGCTGATGAACGTATTACAAAAAAGCCGTTCGGTATATACATTACTCCTGACACATCCCCGGTCCAACCGGAAAAGTTTTCCGGTTATCACACCGGTACGGATTATGAAATATTTGAGAATGAAGAATACGCTGATGTGACTATTCAGGCTTTATGCGATGGAGAAATTGTCGTGAAGCAGAAGGTGAATGGTTATGGAGGTGTGCTCATACAGCAATGCGTATTTAAAAATGAAAATGTAACTGTGTTATATGGACACCTTAATCTTGCAAGCATTACCAAAGAAGTAGGGGACACATTTACACAGGAGGAAGTAGTTGGAGTTCTCGGACAAGGTTTTTCATCACAAACAGACGGCGAACGAAAACATTTACACGTAGCTGTTCACAAGGGTATTGGCATTGAATTCAGTGGATACGTGAACTCAGAGGATGAGCTACAGGAATGGTTTGATCCAGAAGAATTGTATCAAAAAAGGACCCTATTATAAGCCGGGTCCCATTGGCTTGAGCTGCGATCAAATCTTTTCGAGATCGATGCTGGGATTAGGGAAGAAACACACTTTGCCATCGGTGTTGTCATCCATCCGGATCCAAAGCACCTTATCTCCTGCACCAGTACAACCGGACGAAATGTCGCCAGGTATTGGGGCAACACCCACAACAACTCCTGTGGTGTTATTGAGTCCGGGAACACGTACCTCATCTTCACAACAGAAGCCGAAGAGATTACATTCTTTGTCTGAGGTATCAACCTCAAACTGAAGATCAGTGACCGACGTAACTGATTTCATGCTCACGGTTCACTCCTTTGAGAATGTTCCTTTTTCACTTTTATTTAATACGGTAATGTAGACCATTTTATGACCTGTGTCAAGGCGCGGTTTTTTTGGTATACTTACATCAGAGGAAGTATAGTAATGTAATTATCTCATAAACGCAATAACATTATGCCACGTACAACAATGGGAAAATGGTCAGTGGGCCTCATAGGAGCTTTTATATTTTTTATGGTAGTTTTCTTTGTACTGGTGGAATCTGGAGAACGAGGTGGAGATACTTTTTTCAGTAATCTTGCACTGACAATTCCTATTCTTATTGCTGGAGCATGCGGAGTTGCTGGATTCGTTGTCGGTCTTATTGCGATGATACGAAAGAGAGAACGTTCGTGGCTAGTATATATAGCAACTGCTATTGGTGCGTTTATTGCATTTTGGATTTCCGCAGAAATTCTTTTCCCTCATTAGTAGTTAATAAAAAGTTTATTACATATCATTTATGAAGAAACCACTTATCACCATTATCATACTAATCGTTGTAATTATTGGTGGGTATGTCATGTATGAACAATTTCTGAAAGGGGACGGCACAGAAGAAGAAAATGTACAGGCAAACACGGAAGAAAATGTGAATACTACAATAAACATTAATAACGACGAATCAAACAGTAATGTAAATAATCAGATTGATGATGCAATTGATGTTGATGGTGATGGTTTAACGGAAGCCGAGGAGGTGGTCCATGGGACCAATCCATTATTTTTTGATTCAGATACAGATGGGTATGACGATAAAACTGAAATTGACGCTGGTCATGACCCATTAAGGACGAAAACAGTTGTATTTCATAAAGCTTCAGCACGATATAATAGTGAGTCGATATCAAGTAACAGTAATGAGGCGGTAATAATTACCCAGTATGATTACCCTCGTTATATTGATGAGTATCTTGAGATGGATCTTATGGAAACATGTCATAAAATTGATCCAGTTATTAAAACTAAAGAATGGCCAAATGGTAATACATATGAATATTGTGAAATTGGTGACGATCATGAATGTGATCCCTACGCATTCATCTACTATCAATGTGAATTTACTCCGGTATCGGAGGAGGATGAGTCACTAATTGTGGGTGTAAAGCAGGCAGTGATCGATCAAGGCACAACCACAAATTGTTTTGGTACAATTTCCGAATACACCATATCACCAGATGATATCGGTGCTGTTGAGAAACAGGGGGACCACTGGCTCATTTATGCATATGGTGTACCGGCTAATACTGAAACTGGATTTGACCGATATCCATTTCTGATAATTATGGACTCGGATCTGAAGATAAAAGGTTCGTATTATGACGAAGCAATCCCATTAGACCCGATATTAAACGATGATGGAATCCTACAAAATCGTACCGGAGTAATATATTGTTAATAAGATATTTTAAATGAAAAAACATTTAATAACTTTGATAATAGTATTCGCTATCGTTTTTTTGGGATACGTGTTATATAACCAACTCATTGATGATAATGATAATAGTGGATCAAACGAGAATATGAATGGTACGGCTTTATTATGTATAACAGCATCCGACTGTGAGTTGTCGTATGAAGGTGAATGTGCACCATGCACGCTGGAATACTATGAATGTGTAACACCTGAAGAAGCTGAAAGGCGTGATGATGAGAGAGAGCTAATACCACCTGAAGAGCGACCTGCATGCGCACCATGTCTCGAAGAGACGATAGAGAACTTCATATGTATCTGTATAAATGCTGAGTGTGTAAAAAGAACGAGATAAGACACAAAAGAATAATACGATTTAAAAAATGAAGAAGCCCATCGCGTTAAGTTGTGACGGGCTTTTTGCATCATAAATGAGTTTACATTGACATCATCTTCACATTGATCTAAATTAAAGGACTAAAACAGACCTTTATAATCTGTGCCCGACAGAATCGGGAAATGAATGAATACGTTCTTGGGAGGGATAAACCATGAGTTTGGTGGAGATAAGCCGAGCTTTAATATCGGTCTCAGACAAGACAGGACTGATACAGCTTGCCGCTGTGCTCGAGAGTTTCGGGATCGAGATCATCTCGACTGGTGGTACAATGGCTGTATTGGCGGAAGCCAATTTGAAAGTTATCCCGGTTGAGCAATTCACGGGGATGCCCGAAATTTTGGGCGGCCGCCTGAAAACACTGCATCCAAGGGTGTTGGGTAATTTACTCAGTCGATTGGGTAATGCGCAGGACGCTCAGGACATGGATAAAGTTGGCGGGGTAGCCCCTATCGGACTCGTGGTCGTCAATCTGTATCCGTTTGCTGAGAAGCTTGCTGCGAAAGCGTTGGATGTCGAACTGATTGAGAATATCGATATCGGTGGGCCGGCAATACTTCGTGGGGCGGCGAAGAACCACGAACGAGTGACAGCGATTCATTCTCCGTCTCAATATGACGAGTTGTGCAGGGAGCTGCTTGGTAACAGCGGAAAGACAACGCTGGAGTTCAGGAGGCGGTGTGCCGGACAGGTATTCGTCGAGACGTCCAGCTACGACAAAGCGATCGGAGATTATCTCACCGGCAATTCGTGATCGGATCAGTGTGCACTATTCGTTCTTCAAGAATGGCGACCTCTCGGGGCCGCCATTTTCTAATATGATGAATGATTGAATTTAAATACTTCAAAAGGTATACTTAAAATATGAAAAAAGACTTCGCAATCCTATTTGATCTTAATGGTACGGTTGTTGATACAGAAATTGCTCATTCTTCATCATATAAGGAAGTGTTACGAGAGTACGGACTTTCTTTTACTGTTGAGAAGTTTACAGATCATTGGACGCGTCAGGGCAAGAAAATCGATGAGTATTTGATAAAGATTGGTAGAGGTGATTTGGTTCCTCAATCAAAAGAAATTAAGAGAAAAAAAGATGTAATATTTCGTGAAACAATCGCTGATCTCGCAACGCTCGTTCCAGGTGTAGTAGAATTGCTTGAGCGTCTAAAAGATAAAAAGATGAAGATAGGGCTCGAGTCATCAAGTCCATGGGCAAACGTGGAAAAAGTTATTACTCACTATAACGTAAAGTCATACTTTGATCAGTTTAGTGTGCTCGATTCTGGATTAGATGAGAGTATATATGGTCCAGCAAAAAAGAAGTCCTCGAGGCTTAAATACCTTGCCTACTTGATG
Source organism: Patescibacteria group bacterium (assembly GCA_042570925.1). Taxonomy (GTDB): domain Bacteria; phylum Patescibacteriota; class Patescibacteriia; order UBA10025; family UBA10025; genus JBHPFX01. Next base: position 73,723 of record JBHPFX010000004.1, on the reverse strand, counting down.
AAATTCCCACCTAACAAATGTGTACTATTAGGTGACGCGGAAAAAGATATGATTGGTGCGAAGGAAGCTGGCATGAAATCCGTAGCTGTGCCGACACAATACACAAAGAATAATAATTTTGAACACGCTGACAAGGTATTAGCAAGCTATAAAGAGGTAACTCTAGAGTTGCTCGAATCGTTGTTTAACCATTAGTGTATTCTACATGGGTATCATTCGTAACTTAATAAAAATAATCTTATTTGCATGCATCATTGTATTCGGGGCATCGTTCTTTGTAAAAGACTTTTTTCCCAGCAAAAAGAATGTGGTTGAAATGGTTTATAATGATCCAATTCAAACTGAAGTTGTCGCTGAGCCAATTAATCAAGTGAAGCAGGAATTTACTGCAGAAATTTCACCAAGATATTCATATGAAATCTGGGGTGTCGTGGTGTCGCTTCATGACAGTGGGTCATGGTATGACTATTACCATGCGAACGATCCTTTTAATTCAAGGGACATCTGTGTCGTATGGGGGAAGAATGTTGATTCAGAAATTTACAAAACTGGGAAATACACAAGCGGTGACTTTACCTGCTATTGGAATTTCAATTCACGTGAGGATTATCAGGCATTCCATAATTCATATATATCAAACAATCATCTGCTACCCTCAAATGATGATATATATCATGCCATTAAGGATGCCCGAGTCGGAGACCAGGTGCATATCAAGGGATATTTAAGTGAATACAGCGTGACAAATACCGAAGACGGAGATGAATTGTTCGAACGGGGTACCAGCACGATTCGAGAAGACACGGGAAATGGAGCATGTGAAACGATATATGTAACTGAATTTAACGTATTGAAGAAAAATCCGATTGCCTTGTCTTTTATCCGCATGATATCTATGTATATTGGTATGGGTTCGTTGGTAGTATTGTTCATAATCATGATGTCCACATTTAAACGACATGTGCCCAAAGAATAATTGTAATTGTATTAATGCAGCCTCATGCGCTATCATAGAACCACGTTAACTTTTCAAATTATATGAAAAAAGGGCGAATAAAAGATCTTAACTGGAAAAAGCGCTTTTCATATACAAAACATGTTGTATACGATGAAAAGGATTTTAAGAAGAAAGGAACGAAGTTCCAAATCGTTAAGTTTGTTCCGGGAGAAAGCATCAAACCCCACTATCACAAAGTGCAAACAGAAGTCTTCTATGTGGTTGAGGGAAAAGGAATAGTCAAGATCAATGGTAAGGATCACAACTTAAAAGTCGGAGATTTCTTTCTATGTGAAAAAGGGGATACGCACGAGTTTATTAATAATTCAAAGGATGATCTTATTGTACTTGTTTTTCGAGTGGACGAACCGCCAGATGGAGATCTTAATTGGGCTGAAGGTGTATGATTGACGAAGAGATCCAAAAAGAAATTGGAAGTATTAAAGAGCGAAATAAACGTGTCGAGGCTGATAAGGCATGGGAGCTGAGTTGGACTCGAAGGATTGTTATAGCGGTAATTACATACATCATTGCCGGTATTTGGCTTGAAGTAATTAAAGATTCCATGCCGTGGTTAAAGGCGTTTATTCCGACTGGAGGTTTTGTGCTTTCATTGGTTTCACTCCCGGTAATAAAAAAATGGTGGATAAAAAGGAGATGATTCATCCGCTTATCAAACAAAAGAACATTTTTAATAACATGCATACTTTACGAACGAGATTTGCTAAGGACATCGTTACAGAATTTCTTCCTCCAAATAAGAAGTCGCAGAAAGTAGTTATTATTTGCAGTGGCATGCCGAGTGTTCCGGCAAAAAAAGATGTGATGGAGTTTTTTGCTAAAAAAGGCTTTTGGGTGTTTTATCCGAGATATCGGGGAACATGGGAGAGCGGAGGAACGTTCTTACAAAAATCACCTCATCAGGATGTGCTGGATGTGATTTCGGGCATTACAAAAGGTTTTACCGACTTTTATTCAAAGAAAAAATTCAAGATTACCCCAAAGAAACTTTTTCTCATGGGATCAAGCTTTGGTGGGCCGGCTGTTATCCTCGCATCAAATGATTCACGGGTTACGAAGGTTGTTGCCCTTTCACCGGTGATTGACTGGCGGGCTCAAGGAAAGACAGAGCCATTATCGTGGCTCAAATGGTTTACGAAAGAAGCATTCGGGAATGGATACCGTTTTAATAAAAACAGTTTTCGTAAGTTATACAGCGGATCGTTTTATAATCCCATGTCACAAGTGGATAAGTTAGATGGTAACAAGCTTCTTATTATCCATGCAAAAGATGATAAGGTGGTACCGTTGAAGCCGGCAATAAGATTTTCTAAAAAAACAGGAAGTAAAATGATAATTATACAAAAGGGCGGACATCTGTCGTTGTCAGCTCTCGTGAAGCCATCAATGTATAATAAAGTGAAAAAAATGCTGAAGTAACTTGATGTAATGATGGAGTGCTAAAGAATAAGAAACCAGCGTCTGCTCGGAAGCAGACGCTGTTAGGATTGTTCGTAGTCACGACGATTGAAGCTGAGCAATCAGCTCGGTTAATCCCGGAATGATGAATTTCGATAAGAGAGGTGGGAGCCCTTCAGAGGTTATCTGCACGTCGCTCTGTGCTATCTCGCTTTTTCCATCCCAGTGAGGAAGTGCTTTCTCAAGAAGATCAATGGGGTGAGTGAAGCGCGTGAGTGAACTGAAGGCGCTTTGGAAAGACGGAACTGCTGTACCCCAATTCATGTCAGTTGAGGGCTTAAATCTCTGAAGTGCTGAGAAGAAAACATCTTTGTCTCCGGGAATTAATGTTCGGACTTCATCCCAGACATTTTGGGAGCCAGTCTCAGCGTGAGTTTCGCCGTCATCTTGACCGAGATCAAGTTGCCAGCGGAGATATGCTGGTAATGCTCCACCTGCGCTCATGAGAGCTCTGATGACCGGAATGAGATTATCAGGGGTGCATTTGGATTGACCTATCCGCATGTCAGATGGAAGTACTGTAAGAAGCTTTTCAAGACTGACGAGACCGTCAATTACTTCCACCAGAATTGCCAGCATCATATCACGAAAATCAGGAATGTCTGCTGGAGATAAAATGTCGTCGGTACGAGCTTTGAAAAGGTGGCCCCTCAGGAACCACCGCAAATGTTCGAGATCGGTGAATACTGTTCCCATTGTGGACCTGCCTTTGGTTAGAATGAACGATCATTTGAGTTACTTTAGGAGAGAGATTACAAGTTGTCAAGAACATGTTTTATACTATTGCTTTTATTTAGTTCATATTGTAAGGTGGGGACTGAAAAACATTGATCTTTCACATTTTGGAAGGAATATCTACTGGAGGTAATGTCGTGCATAGGATTAACCCAACTACTCTGAAGTCCACCTATTTTCATCTTAAAGGTGCGAAATTAGTACGTCCTATCGTAGCAATTCTCATATGGCTACATGTGGATGCTAACTGGGTCACCGGAGCGAGTCTCATTATCGCTGGGTTGGCTGGACGAGCGCTGTTTCATGGCGAATGGTGGACTGCAATTCTCTACATAGGACTCAATGGCCTATGTGACGTCACCGATGGTGAATTAGCGAGAGAACAGGCACGAAGGGGGGAAAGGAAGTTTTACCTTAAAGAGATGGGGAACGTTTTAGATGGGTTGACCGATCGATTCGCAGATCTTTTCTTCTTTTGGGGACTGATGCGATACACGGGTACATTCATGCAGTCGGTCAATTGCGATCTATTCATGTGTCTGAACGATTGGTTCATCCTGGCTCTTGGGGCTCATATCATATCGAGTTACCTGAGAGCAAGCATCGAGAAAAACGGGTACAAACTTGATGAGAAGCGTCCTCTCACTCGTGGCGGATTCCACGTTGGGGTTATACTCGTATGCCTTTTGATGGGATGTATACCGAATTCCGATGCAACGGTATTCTACTGGAGTTCGTTGGTGGCAATCTGTCTGCCGACCATCTTCAATCTTCTCAAGCGGATTGTCAAAGCGATCATAATGTATCGCAAACTTAAATCGAACTGATGTATTTCCCCGCCGTTCTTCTCTGGAAGGATGGCGGGGTGTTTCGTATTGTTTAATTGACAATTTTATAAAATAATGGTATCATAAGGACATAAAATCCTTTTCATATGGAGGAAAAAACAAAAAAGGGAAGAGTATTAGTAAACAAACTTCTTATACCTTTACTTGGAGCCGCTGTTGTAGTATATGTGGTGGCTTCTTTTGTTTCAGGTGTTTCACTGGTCGCACAAGCGGAAGTTAGTAGTCCAGGTTCAATGTATAATCTATATTTACTCGAGCCGGATACAAGTAGCGCCATAGTACCAGTAATTGAAGGTCAATATGAATTTATAATAAATATTACTCCAAGTGACATAGATGCTTCGATAAATCTTTCAATCTTAGGTTCAGATGGACCGATTCCTTTGCACTGCATTGATCAGTATAAAGATCATGACAATATTTATCATATAGTATGCGACTCCATGAATCATGAGAATGACGCGTATATGTTAGTGGTGAATGCTGTTGATTCGGAAGGGGTTGGACTAGAATTCTCAAATAATGAATTCGGTCCAATTTTTTTAAATAATATTTATCGGATAGAAATTCCATCAGTTGATGGAATTGTTTCGGGCGAAGTAGAATTGCTTGGTATACTTCCAGGCGAGGTACAGAATGTTACTTTTGGAATTGGAATTACTGCATCTGATCCGATGATAACTTTGGATGCGACCAAAATAGAAGCTGGACCCAGATTATACGAATGGAGCGCACCGTGGAATACTGAGTTATTGGATAATGGTCACTATAGTGTCGTGATGAATATAACGACGCTCAATGGTACATATATCAGCAATGTCTTTACAACGTTTGCTAATGTGCAGAATTCTACTATTGAAGAATGTATTCCAATCTGGACCTGCGGATCCTGGTCGGATAATTGTATAAATGGAATGGAGTCAAGAAATTGTTATGATACTAACAATTGTGGCGATGACACGAGCAAGCCCGACACTTCTCAAACGTGTGTCGAGGAGAATACATTGTTGAGTTGTATTGAAATTTTATGGAGTTGCTCTATTTGGTCCGAGTGCATGGATGGTGTACAAACAAGAGAGTGCACTCATCCTGACTGTCCAAGTGCTGAAGGAATGCCACCAACGTCACAAACATGCACCACGACCAACACCAACACTAATGGAGAAGAACTGATCGCGAACACCGCGACCAACACAAACACCAACACCACGACCAACACAAACACTAACGGAGAAGAACCGATCGCAAATACCAATACTATAAATTCCAGTGAAAAAAATGCAAGCTCTCAAGTCCTTCCACCACCGGATGATTTCGTTCCACCTGTAATTGTGCTTAATATTCCAGAGGGAGGTTTATTTAAAGGTATAGTGGAATTATCCGCAACTGTTACGGGTGAAGAGGTGCAGGATCTAGAATTTCTTTATGATGATGTCGGAGGAAGAACAAATATTTATGCAGTATCGGGAGAAAAAGATGGTAACAAGTGGATAGGATATTGGGACACGCAAGATATAAAAACTGGTCAATATGATATGTTTGCTCGGGTTACTGCATTACATGGGGAAAAGTTTGTAAGTGGTAAGGTACGTATCTCAATTGAAAACGAAACATCGCAAAAAAAAGAAAACACTGATCCTCCAAAATGTAATGATGCTGATGGTGATAAATTATGTGATGATGATGAAATAGAGTTTGGATTTGATCCAAATATTTTTAATCCGTATGTTGAAATCGTTAAAAAATTAGAAAGTATTCAAAATGTAGAAAAGCGGGAAAAGCTAGCGTCAATAATTGCTAAATTTCATGATGACCCACTTACCTCAAATGCACCTCTAGAATCACTAAAATTAGTGAATGTGTTTAACATTAAAACTATAGAGGAGGGAAATAAGATCGTATTTACCGGGCAGGGACCACCAAATAGTTATATAACATTATTTATCTATAGCGAGCCATTAGTAGTAATCACTCAGACTGATGCTGACGGTAATTTTATTTATACGTTAGATAAAGACTTGTTAGATGGTAAGCATGAAGTATACGCGACAGTGACAAATGATACGGGGAAGATAATACAACAAAGTCAACCATTTTCCTTCTTTGTACGTGAAGCGCGGGCGGTTAGTGAAGATGAGTATATGCAGGGGTATGTGGATGTTGGAAGCGGATCAGATCAAGCGGTTCGAGATTACGCCATTATTGCTATGCTTGTAGTTCTTGGTGGATTCTTCATCTACGTACTTTTTAGACTCGTGCAACTAAATAAAGTTGAAGAATGAGTAATGCTGTGTGAGGAATATGAAGTTTTTTTCACGTAGTAATCTTTTGTTTCTAAAGAAAAACTATCAAATCGTGTATGCGACTTTGTTGCTTTTTTTAATACCTGCAGCAGTAATATTGAATTCCTTCTTTTTCATTAAAAGCACACAAAAAATTATTGATGTAGAAATAAATCGTGAGGCGCATCTTGCCGAGCAGGTATTTGTTGCGTCATTTGATGAAGATACACTTGACGCCGAATTGATACAGGAGAGGATTCAAAAAATTGCATCACTAAGTGAAGCAATTTATGGTTTGGATGTATTAATCCCTGTCGAAGAAGATTACCAGGTAATTGCAAGTCTTGATTCGAATGCGGTAGGAAAAGTATCAACATTTCTTAATTACACTATCGCGTGGAAAACCGAGGAAGGTATATCATATACCACTCGGTCAGATGGAGTCTCACCATCATTGGAAGGAACAGAGCCTGATCGGGGAGATGATCGATATTGGATAGTGGCAAGCCCGCTATATAATTCAGAAGGAGAGAAAATTGCGTTGGTTTCGATGAAAATATCATCTCAAGTTATTGACGAGCGTGTTGCTCAGACGCTGAATCAGTCGGTGCTCATATTGGTGGTTATTGTTATTATTATTATTCTCTTGCTTGCAACTAACACACGATTATTTGAGTATGCAATGCTTTTTCGAAAGCTAAAGGAAGTTGATAAGATGAAAGATGAATTTATATCTGTTGCTTCTCACGAGCTACGGACTCCCATTACAGGTATTCAGGGATATCTTTCCATGATATTAAAAAACGAATTTGGTGAAGTTCCCGGAGAAATAAAGGATAAATTGCAATTAATGCAGGGGGCGACGAAACAGCTTAATGAGCTGGTTGAGGATCTTCTTAACGTTTCGCGAATACAACAAGGAAGAATTAAAGTACAGCCTGTGTCATATGATGTGCGCACAACGCTTCGGGAGGTTGTACAAAGCCTTAAGGCCAAGGCTGATGAAAAAGAACTTACATGCGTATTTGAAGAACCTCAAGAACTTCCAAATGCGATGTGCGATCCAGACCGTTTGCGACAGATCATGATGAATCTCGTCGGAAATGCAATCAAATATACGCCCAAAGGATCAATCAGGGTTACCGCAGAGGTGAAAGACAAAATGATTGAAATCAAGACTATTGATACAGGAATGGGAATGTCCGGAAAAGATCGAGAGCATTTATTTGAGAAATTTTATCGAATAAGAAATACTGAGACGGCATCTATTGTTGGTACTGGTCTGGGTTTGTGGATTACGAGGGAGTTGGTGCAACTCATGAAGGGGAATATGTATGTAGACAGTATTGAACATGTCGGTACTCAGGTTGCGGTATTAATCCCGCTTGCTGGACAAAAAAAATAGAGTATTGATTCTATACACAGACGGGCGTAAACTGTATTACGGAGTATATATGCAGTGCAGTATATACTGATTTAACATTAATATACTACACATATGGAAAGAAAAGTTTGGTACTTGCGGCAAATAAATCTCTTTGAAGATATGCCAGATGATTTTGTTGAAGAGCTTCATAAAATCACAGCAGATAATGAATACCAGAAGGGAGAACTCATTTTTTCTCCTGAAGAAGCCAATGAGAAGGTGTATATACTCAAAAAGGGACAGGTGGAAATATATCAGCTTCTTCAAGGAAAAAAGATTGTAATACAGGTGTTAAAACCCGGAGATGTTTTCGGTGATATTAGTTTTTCTCCTTCAGCTAGTGGGCAGGTGCCATATTTTGCAAAGGGAAGTACCGACTGCTATCTCTGCGTCACCTCTAAGAATGATTTTACCCTCATGCTCCGAAAGTGGCCTGAGACGGCAATGCGTTTGTTGCAGGAAATGGGACAACGTCTTCATGATGCAGAAAGTAAAATTAAGGACCTCGCTCTCCATAATATTAAGGTTCGTTTGATCAATGAGTTGATTCGTCATGCTAAGAAGGTGGGGGAGGAGACACAGGAGGAGTATATCATTCCTGATCGTCTGACTCATCAGGAACTTGCAAATTTAATTGGGGCAACGAGAGAGACAATAACAAAAGCATTAACCGAATTGAAGGTTAAGGGATTTATAGAGATTGATAATGATAAAACGATACGAGTTAAGAAGAATAAAATGTCTGATGTTCTCTAGGTACTATGCAGGGTTCTCATCCTTTAATTATGTTATATATGATGTCTGAGTGTGCTTTTTGTAAATCGGCTCAGGCATTTTTCGATGATCAGAAAATACGCTATACTACAATTGATATCACTGATAATCCGCAAGCACGCGAAGAAATGATTAAAAAATCGGGGCAACCGGGCGTACCGGTGGTAACAATAGGAGATAAGGTTTTTATCGGTTTTAATAGAGGAGCAATAGAGAACGAGCTTTCAAACGAGTAATATAATACATATGAAAAAAAACGTAGCAATTATCGGCGCATCAGCGAACCGAGAAAAGTTCGGTAATAAGGCGGCGCGCGCTTTTCGTCTTGCGGGATATGAAGTGTATCCGGTAAATCCACATGAAAATACCATAGAAGGTCTTAAGGTGTATCCGAAAATTAGTGATATTCCGGAGAAAATCGATATTGTAAGCATGTATGTAAAACCTGAGATTGGGCTCACTATTGCGCCAGAGATAATTGAAAAAGGCGTGAAAGAGGTTTACATTAATCCGGGTGCTGGGAATGAGGCACTTGTTGGATATCTTGAAGAACGAGATGTTGTTGTTCATCAGGAATGCAGTATAAGAGCTTTAGGAATGAATATTGCACAATTTACTGCGTAGTTAATTTTATTAATTTAATGACTCCTTCTCTGAAAAAATTATACATTGGTGCAGATCATCGAGGCGTAAATATGAAATGCCATCTTATTCGATTTTTTCATGAAAGAGGTTATGATATTACAGATGTGGGAACCAACTCGTCAAAGATGGTAGATTACCCGGATATTGCAAAAAAAGTGGCTGGGCCAGTATCGAATGGGAATGGCAAAGGAATACTTATATGTGGTACTGGTATCGGAATGGATATTGCAGCTAACAAATTTGTTCGTGTACGAGCTGCTACCGTGTGGAATCAGAAAGTAGCCACAAGTAGTCGCCGGGAAGACGACACAAATATTCTGTGTCTCCCAAATGATTTTTTAACCAAAAACGAAGCAGTTAAGATTACTCAGCGCTGGTTGACAACGTCATTCTCGAGTGCGAAGCGATATCACCGTAGAAAAAGAAAGTTAACAAAACTTGGAAGATGAAGATTGAGATTCTTCCTACCATACTCACAAACTCAGAGGATGAAGCTTTGAGTCGTTTGACGCTCCTCAAGGGGAAAACAGAATGGATTCAGGTAGATGTGATTGATGGAAAGTTTGCAAAAAATGTCACACTTTCAGCAAGTGAATTCCCGAAGAGAATTGAAGACTTCTCGATTGAAGCGCAGCTGATGGTGCAGGATCCTGCTATGTTTATTCAGGATTGGTATCAGCGAGGCGCAAAGCGGATCATTATTCATATTGAGTCTGCAGGTAATATTAAAGAGCATATTGAATCAGTAAAGAAACTTGGAATAAAAGTGGGTATCGGAGTAAATCTGGAAACCCCTATCCAAAAAGTAACACCGTATCTGACCATTATTGATCGGATTCTTTTCTTATCGGTTAAAGCAGGATTTAGCGGTCAGAAATTTCATGATTCGGTTCTTCCCCGGATAGCAGAAATTCGATCAGCAGCCCCATTTATACCAATAGAAGTTGATGGCGGCATTAATCCTAAAACTGCGACACTTGCCAGAGGGGCAGGAGCAACAGCGTTTGCCGTCAATTCGTTTCTTTACTCATCTCCAGATCCTATTATTGCCCTTGAGGAGATACGAAAGAGTGTAGGGCTGTGATATACTGTCTATATGAAAGAGTATTCAATTCCTGATCTGAAAAACATCGCTAATCATATCAGGAAGGACATCATTAAGATGCTCGTATCTGCTGGTTCCGGTCATTCTGCAGGGCCACTCGACATGGCAGATGTTTTTACGGCACTCTATTTTGCTGTGATGAAATATAACGCCAAGCGACCTCAATGGATCGATAGGGATCGATTAGTGCTTTCTGCGGGTCATATTGCTCCGGTGCTTTATGCCACACTTGCGCACGCTGGATTTTTTCCATTAAAGGAGCTTAAGACCCTTCGCAAACTTAATACTCGCCTGCAGGGGCATCCTCATAATGAAGATCTTCCAGGTATTGAGAATTCAAGTGGTCCGCTCGGACATGGCGTTTCACAGGCGATTGGCATGGCACTTGCCGCAAAGCTTGATAAGAAAAAATATGAAGTGTACTGCGTCATGAGTGATGGAGAACAGCAGGAAGGGCAGGTATGGGAGGCATTGATGTTCGCTGGTAAAAATAAGCTAGCAAATCTTACGGTCTTATTAGACAGAAATAACATTCAAATAGATGGACCTGTTGAAGAAGTGATGCCGCTTGAACCATTACGAGAAAAATACGAAGCATTTAATTGGCATGTACTGGAGGTAGACGGACATAACATTCAGCAAATCATTGATGCCTGCAATACGGCAAAAGCGATTTGGGAAAAACCAGTGATAATAATGTGTCACACAATTCCCGGTAAGGGAGTAGGTTTTATGGAATACGATTATAACTGGCACGGAAAACCTCCAAAAGGGGGAGAAGTAAAAAAGGCATTGCATGACTTAAGTAAGCTCCGGACGCTTAAAGGTAAAATTATTTCGGAACATGAATAGTATGCAACTAGCCAAGAACATCCATTTTAAAAAAGTGACAACGGCTCCTATGAGAGACGGGTACGGAACGGGTGTTGTCAAAGTTGGAAAAAGGAATGAAGACGTTGTGGTGTTGTGTGCCGATCTTACAGAATCAACGCGTTCTATGGCATTCAAACAAGAATATCCCGAAAGATTTTTTGAAGTTGGAGTTGCAGAACAAAACATGGCAGGAATTGCAGCTGGTTTGGCATTATCTGGCAAAATACCATTTATTTCGTCTTATGCTGTTTTTTCTCCTGGAAGAAATTGGGATCAGATACGCATTTCAATATGTTACAGTGGCGCAAATGTTACAGTCATTGGTGCTCATGCCGGTATTTCCGTAGGTCCCGATGGCGCGACACATCAAGCTTTAGAAGATATTGCGATTATGCGAGTACTTCCGCGAATGACAGTTATATGCCCGGTTGATGCGATAGAGACGGAAAAAGCTGTTATCGCTTCGACAAAAATTAAAGGGCCAGTATACATTCGTTTCGGAAGAGATCCCGTTCCGATTGTTACAACCAAACAAACGCCTTTTAAGATAGGAAAAGCTGAGGTATACAAAGAGGGAACAGATGTGTCAATTATTGCATGTGGAACACTTGTATTTGAAGCACTTGTTGCAGCAAAAAAGCTTGGAAAGAGAAACATTAAAGCTCAAGTAATAAATAATCACACTGTCAAACCACTTGATTCAAAAACGATAATACAGGCTGCAAAGAAGACTGGAGCAGTTGTCACTGCCGAGCAGCATCAAGTTAACGGAGGCATGGGATCAGCGGTAATTGAACTTCTAGCAGAAAAAATACCCGTGCCTGTAGAACGGGTGGGAGTCAAAGATACTTTTGGAGAATCCGGAAAACCTTCAGAGCTTATGAAAAAATATGGACTAACATCGGAGCACATAATACAAGCGGTGCTCAAGGTGGTTAAAAGAAAATAACATGCTTACGACGTATAAGCAGATCATTAAAAAAGCATATCGTCAGCACTGGGCAATTGGCGCATTTAATACGGCAAATTTGGAAATATCACAGGCAATAATTGAGGCGGCTGAAGAAATGCGTTCTCCAGTTATTATTCAAACATCTGAAAAAACAATACAATATGCAGGACTTGAAGAAATTGCTGAAATAATGAAATCACTAGCCAGAAAGGCGAAAGTTCCTGTTATCATCAATCTTGATCACGGGAAAAGCTATAACGATGCCGTACGTGCAGCCAAAGCCGGTTATACAGCACTCATGTTTGATGGATCTAAGCTTACTTTCAAGAACAATATCTCACAAACTAAAAAGATTGTTCAACTGGGCAAACGATATCATATTGGTGTAGAAGGAGAGCTTGGTAAAATTGGCGGTGAAGAAGATTACATCAAGTCACATAAGATAGTCATGACAAAGCCCGGAGATGCAAAAGAATTTGTACGTAAAACCGGAATTGATCTACTTGCACCTGCATTTGGCTCAGCGCATGGATTGCCCCAAAAAGGAGAACACCTGGATATTAAGCGGCTAAAAGCAATTCGTGATAGTATTCCTACAACACCATTAGTCTTTCATGGTGCATCGTCGACGAGGAAGGATCTTATAAAAAAATCAATTCGTCTCGGAGTGAGTAAAGTTAACATTGATACTGATTTACGAATGGCATTCTCACATGCTGTAAGAGCATATTTAAAAAAGAATGCTTCTGTGTATGATCCACGGGACATTTTAGGGAAGGGTAAAGAAGCTGTTAAAAAAATCGTTAAAGATAAAATAATACTTTTTGGAAGTCAAAGAAAGGCATAAAATTATGTATGATGTTATATCAATAGGCCACGCAACTCAGGACGTATATTTAGTAAGTAAGAAGTTTAAAATAATTCGTGATAAACGTTTTATCACCGGTCAGGCGGAATGCTTTGCCTTTGGTACGAAGGTTGAGCTTGATGATATCCTTTTTGAAATTGGCGGAGGTGCAACCAATACCGCAGTTACGTTTGCCAGACAGGGATTAAAAACTGCCGTCATATCAAAAATCGGTTCTGACACAGTTGGTAACGAAATTGTGAAGACGATGAATAATTATAATATCAGTACGCAATACATTAAAAAAGACAGGAAAATGCGGAGCGGATTTTCAACGATCTTTCTGACTGCTTCAGGTGAAAGGACCATCCTTGTCTATAGGGGGGCAAGTCATAATTTTAAAGCTTCTGATATCCCGTGGACAAAACTTAAGACAAAGTGGATATATGTTTCATCGCTAGCAGGTAATATTACTGTTTTAAAAAAAATTATACAATTCGCGAAAAAAAAGCAAATACACGTGGCGCTCAATCCAGGAGGTCTTGAGCTAAAAAGAGGATTAAAAATTCTTCGTCCAATTATTCGCGATGTGGCCGTACTGTTGCTCAACAGGGCAGAGGGTGCTCGTTTACTTGGAGTACCATACAGCAATGAACGAGGTATTGTTCGCGGATTAGATACTGTGTGTAATGGCATTGCAGTTGTTACAGAAAGTGATAAGGGGTCGTGGGTATGTGATGGTTTGTCAGTTAGGAAAATAAAAATTACTCCTGTAAAAGCTTTGGATACAACCGGTGCAGGTGATGCCTATGGATCAGGATTTGTTGCAGGGATTATTAAACGTCCGAATGACTTTTCGTATGCCTTACGGCTGGCTTCCATTAATGCGGCGTCGGTGGTACAGCAAGTTGGTGCAAAGAACGGTCTTGTTTCTCGAAGATTGCCAAAGGGAAAACGTTGGATGAAAATCCATGTGAAAAAGGTTTAATATATATGCTTAGGATACGAGGAGATCTTCACGTACATAGTCACCACAGCGAATGTTCAGTGCATCAAGCTGGTGATGTTGTTGATTATGAGACGAAGTGCGGGACGCAGTCACTAAAAGACATGGTTGAGTTGGCGCGAAACGAAGTCGGCATGGAATATGTAGCAATTGTAGAACACCCCACAAATCCAGGGAAACCTCATAAAGCCGATCCAGTCCGTCTAGGAAAGCTCATAGAGAACCAGGAAGTGATTAACGATCTTAATTTTAGCGGTAGACTCGGTTCATTCCGTATTCTTGAAGGGATTGAGATGAGCATTCTACCAAATGGAGCACTTGAAGTGCCTGATCATATTCTTGATCCTCTTGATATTGTCATTGTTGCACGACATGGTGGTCTCGATGAAAAAGATCCGGCGCAGATTAAAGAAGATTTTCGCATGGCACTTCATAATCACTATGTGGACGTATTAGGACATCCTACGCGTTATGTGTTTCCGTTAACCCTTGAGGATTGGAAATGGGTCATTGCAACAGCAAAAACAAATCAGGTTGCCATTGAGTATAATACTTCATGGCCATATGATGATAATTTTGTAAAACTTATTGCAGAAATTGAAGTTATGATTTCTCTTGGGAGTGATGTACATCCGGAAGTGGAAAATAAAGAAGAAAAGTTACTTGGCCCTCAACAAGAAAAGCTGACCCAAAGTGTAGAAAGACTCTTGAAGGGAGGGGTTAAGGAAAAAAACATTCTCAATCTATTGCCATTTGGAGAATTGTGGCATTGGCTGCATGAAAGGCGTATTAAGCATGTCGATGCCTAATACCGATATTCCATCAGTAACAGCTGAGCAGATGCGCGAAGTTGATAGACGTGCTGTCGAAGACTATGGCATTGAAATAATTCAATTAATGGAAAATGCTGCTTATCAAATGGCAGATTTTTTACGATCCCAAGTTAAAATTAGAGGAATGAAATTTGTTTCATTGGTTGGAAAAGGAAATAATGGGGGAGATGCCATCGCAGTTACTCGTCATCTTAAGAATTGGGGAGGGGAGTGTGAGATAGTACTTAGTTCAATTAAAGAAAAAATAAACGAACTTTCACAAAAACAACTTCAAAATGTCGAGAAAATGGGAATTCCCATTATAGTCAGTAATGATAGTAATAGAGGCAAGGTTAAAAAAATTATAGACCAATCTGACGTTCTTATTGATGGATTGGTCGGTTACAGTATTACAGGTGCACTTTATGGAGAAATTGCACAGTTGGTTGAGATGGCCAACAACAGCGGGCAAGAGATTGTGTCATTCGATTTGCCCTCTGGGCTAGATCCTGATACTGGAGAATCTTTTGGAAAAGGAATACGTGCGAAATGGACTGTTACGCTCGCGCTACCGAAAATTGGCATAGTAAAAAAAGAAGCTAGAGAATATGTAGGTAAGTTATACTTGGCAGATATTTCAATTCCAGAAAAACTGTATTCAGATTTAAGCTTGAAGGTTCCAAGATTATTTGAGAAACGTTCTATCATACCACTTTAAACTGTGATATACTGACTTTATGGGTAAAAAGACAATTAAAATTCTTATTGTAGAAGATGAAAAACCACTTGCAAAAGCACTCGGATTAAAGTTGAAGCATGTTGGGTTCGAAACGAAAGAAGTTTTTAATGGAAAGCAAGCACTAGAAGTACTTGAAAAAGAACAATTTTGCTTGATAATCCTTGATCTTATGATGCCAGAAATGGACGGATTTGGCGTTTTAAAAGTACTACAGGATAGAAATAATAAAACGCCAATTATTGTTGCATCAAATCTAGGTCAACAGCATGATATAAAAGAAGCTAAATCACTTGGCGCGAAGGATTATTTTGTGAAATCTGATACGCCGCTTACAGACGTGGTTGAGAAGGTAAAAGATATTGTCGGTAAATAGAAAAAAGAATTACCTGATTGACATTTATATCTTTTTGTGATATGATATAGATGAGATATGGAGGAAAATAAAAAGAATGTTGTGGATGAAAGTATCAGCAACGAGCTAATGCTCGCTGGTTTTTTGTAGAGCATAATATAAGTAATAATGAAAATAAGAACTAAAATAATAATCAGTTTACTCTTAGTAGTAGTAGTAGGCGGAAGCGTTGCTCTTTTTTTTACAAATAAATACAGTCAAGAAGCGTTAAAAAAATCGATTGGAGAAAATTCCATTTCAACAGCTCACCAAATAATTGACTCAGTAGACCGTATAATATATCGAAGAATTGAACGTTGGCAATCTTATGTTGATACCCGACCGCGAATTTTAATGATACTCAAAGAATCAAATGAGTATTTTGACAATATAGAAAATCTTCAAGAAATTATTGAATTAAGGGATAGTCAATGGACTCAGGCAAATTCAGAACAAGCAAACGAACTTATGGCCAATTGGACTGATTCAGATTTATCCCAAAGTTTGCTCGGAGTAACTGCATTTTACCAAGAACAATATGGTTTCTCTCTTTTTCCTGAAGTCTTTATTACAAACCAATATGGTCTCAACTTAGCTCAAACAAATAAAACTTCTGATTATTATCAAGCAGACGAACAATGGTGGCAAGACGCAAAAGACAATGGTATAGCCGTAACTGATGCAGCGTATGACGAAAGTGCTGAAATGTATTCAATCAGTTTATGTATAAGGATTGATGATGAGCAAGACAATTTTATAGGAGTCTTAAAAGCAATTTTAAATTTAAAGGAAATAATTACCGTAATTGACGATTTAGATAATGACGTAAATTTAATGTCAGGAACGACTGATATTAAATTTAATGATAGTGGTTTTGCTTCTATAACATATAATTTAATTAACGATCAGGGGAGGTATATTTATTCGACAAATCAAAGTATAAGTCATTTAGAAAATTTATCGGAAGAGTTGCTTGAATTAATAAGTAAAAATCAAGAATACAAATATTTTGTCGGAAATGATGAAAAAAATAATAATGAGGAAATGCTTTTATCTTTTGCTACATCACATGGGTATCGTGATTATCAGGGAATTGGATGGATGTTTTTAGTGGGACATGGGACGAATGAAATATATGCGCCAGCAAGAGCTCTCGGACAAAATATACTACTGGTAATTTTAGGGGCTTGCTTTCTTTCAATAGTTGTTGGTTTTATTGTTTCTCGAATCATTACTAAACCAATTGAATTACTAATAAAGAGTGCAGCAATTATACGAAAAGGCGATTTAAACCATAAAGCTTCTATTAATTCTCGTGATGAAATTGGGGAATTTTCACGGGCTTTTGATGAAATGACCAAAGCAATTAAGAAATCTCGGGCAGAAGTTGACAAAAAGGTTGAAGAGCAGACTAAAGATATACAAAGACAAAAAAAGCGTGCAGAAAGATTGGCCCATGATTTAAAAAAATTCCAACTAGCTGTGGATAATGCCTCTGACCATATCGTTATTACGGATTCAAATGGAATATGTATATATATGAATACGGCAGTAGAAGCAATAACAGGTTTTACAAAAAATGAAATAATAGGCCACAAGGTAGGTACGAAAGAAAATTGGGGAGGATTAATGAAGCATGCTGACTATGAAAGATTATGGAAAACAATAAAAGAAGAAAAAAAGTCATTTTTTGGAGAGCTTAAGAATAAAAAGAAAAATGGTCAGATATATGATGCCGCAGTAAGTGCAGCGCCAATTATGGATGATAAGGGCGATGTAGTTTTTATTGTAGGAATTGAACGGGATATAACAAAAGAAAAACGGGTCGATCAGGCAAAAACTGAATTTGTATCACTTGCATCTCACCAACTGCGAACGCCGCTTTCTGCAATAAATTGGTTTGCAGAAATGCTTATAGCTGGTGATGCCGGTAAATTAAATAAACAGCAAAAAGAATATCTGAAGGAAATTTACGATGGAAACCAACGTATGGTTGACCTTGTAAATGCATTGTTAAATGTATCTCGGTTAGAACTCGGGACATTTATGGTTGAGCCAGTATCGACAGACATTATTAAACTTGCAAAAAGTGTCTTAGATGAGCTCAAGCCACAAATAGATGAGAAAAGAATCAAGATGAAGCAGGAAAACAATACAAATATTCCGAAAATTAATGTAGATCCAAAACTAATGAGAATTGTGTTCCAAAATCTCCTTTCGAACGCGGTAAAATATACACCTCAGAGGGGTAAAGTCAGCATTACAATTGATATGAATAAAAAAGAATTAAAGATACTGGTCAAAGATACAGGAATGGGAATACCAAAATCACAACATGATAGGATATTTACAAAATTATTTCGGGCAGATAATGTAAGAGAGAGTGATACTGAAGGCACTGGACTCGGCTTATATATTGTGAAAGCAATTATTGATCAGGCGAAGGGTAAAGTCTGGTTTGAATCAGAGGAAGGTCAAGGAACTACGTTTTATGTTACACTACCTTTGAGCGGAATGAAAAAAAAGACTGGCACTAAAGCATTAGATTAATATATTCCATGTCTACTACTCAATTAAAAAAGATCATTCTTGTTGTAGAGGATGAAGCTCCATTGCAAAAAGCTATTAAAATAAAGCTAGAAAGCAATAATTTTAAGGTGGTAACGGCAAGAAAAGTTACCCAGGCAATACATATGCTAAAAGATCTTGGTCAGATAGATGTTATTTGGTTGGATCATTATCTCCTTGGAAAAGAAAATGGACTAGATTTCGTTGCAGAAGTAAAAAATAATGATGAATGGAAGCATATTCCGATATTTGTTATATCTAATACAGCAAGCCAGGATAAGGTGACAACGTATATAAGGCTGGGAATTGACAAATACTATACAAAAGCTGATTTTCGTCTCGAGCAAATCATTAATGACATTAAAGAATCATTAAATAAAAGAGAATAATATTAAATACTTTTTATAAATATGAAAAAGAAGATTCTTATTATAGAAGATGAAAAAGCATTAATCAAAGCTTTAGCAGATACATTTAAAAAGGAAGAATATGAAGTGCTTCAGGCCAGGAACGGGGAAGATGGTCTTGCCATTGCCTTAGATAAACGCCCAGATATAATATTACTAGATATCATCATGCCAGTAATGGATGGTATTACGATGTTAAAGAAATTGAGAGAAGATCCATGGGGGAGCGAGGCTAAGGTAATGATTCTTTCAAATCTTAGCAGTGATCAGAAAGTTGATGATGCAATAGAGAATCGCGCATACGATTTTTTAGTTAAAACAGATTGGACACTGGCAGAGCTAGTAAAAAAGGTGAAGGAACGATTAAGCGAGTAAGTCATCAACTTGGGAGAAAAATATATTTAAAAATAATCTCTTACTAAAAAGAGATTATTTTGGATGTGGAAAAATGCTTATTTCGGTTCGTCTGAAGATTCTACGACTTTTCGTGAACCAAGCTCTTGATCAAGCATAAGTATACTGGGACCTTCGGATCCAGCTAACTTGATTTTTTCTATGATATCACTCGCACTCTTTTCTTCTTCTACTTGCTCATCAATAAACCATTTAAGAAGGCTTTGAAATGGATAATCATTTTCGGAAATCGCTAGCTCATAGAGGCTATTGATCAGGCCGGTTACTTTCTTCTCATGCTCAAGAGCTGCTTTAAAGGCATCAAGAGGAGATCCGAAATCAGAGGGCGGTTCATCTAATTGCATAATTTTAACCTTACCCCCACGATCATATTGATGGAGCATGAACTTTTCCGCATGCGCCATCTCTTCCTTAGATTGTGTGCTCATCCAAATAGCGAAACCAGGTAAGTTACGATCTTCAAAGAAAGAAGACATGGCAAGATACAGGTGTGCTGAATACATTTCAGCCTGAATTTGATTATTGATGGCGTCTTGAATTTTTTGATTCATGGTTGTGCTGTTAATGATTTTAGTATATAAAAGTATATCAAGTAAAAAATATGTAAGCAAGGATATAATATACTGAGATATGTGATTGACATCACATATAGGATTTCATAAGATTAAGTTCTTAGGAAGTAAAAATGAACGTTAAAACAAGGGTCATATTCTAGGGAGGATGTGTGAGAAGAGTTATTTGTGCACTACTGGTGTGTGGGGTGGTATTGGCCATCACGCAGAACGTACAAGCCAAAAAGTTGGAAGATGTGCAACTCAGCGGCGAAGTTCACTGGCTGTTTCATACGGATACGGCCAATCATATTGATTTCACGTTCCTGGCAGGAGCGATGCATGTTGCTAAACCAGCTAATTGGCTGAATATCGGCGTGCAGGCGGACTGGAGAATTACGAAGAACGATAGCTTGGGTCTGCATTTTCGTGCAGGCGTATTGAGACTTCAGGACTCATCAACGACGCCACAATACGTCCTGAGCTATCTTGTGGGAAGAATCGGCACAGGAAAATGGGTTCTTATCTCCAAAGCTGGATTTTCAACAGGTAGCACCAAAAAAGCGTTCTTTGCGTTTGGAGTCGATTATTACCCGGAAGAATGGGTATATATAGGCTCAAAGGCCGTGAAAACGCCAGTATGGGGGGATTACGGCCAATTGCACGTGGGATTCCGTGTATACAAACAAGAAGCAGGTCTCTGGTACCGCAACTACTTCGATAAGGATTACCACTGCGGAGTTTTTCTCAACATTCAATTTGGTTCACCCAGATGAAGTAACCCCCGTTGCCTTAGGTGGCGGGGGAGTAGTTTATTTTGGATCATTTCTCCATCCAGCAGTAGCATTAATGTATCGGACGAATTCATCAGGATTGACTGCTTCGTCGATCATGAATGAAGAACCAGTAATTATTCCGATTTCATTAGGTTTTTTGATTGACTTGAGTTTTTGGATAGCCAATTGGGGATCCGGGATGATTTCAGTTGGGAGAGTGCGTCCTGCTTCTTCAAGATCTTGAGCAATCTCATTGGGTGAAACTCCATACTGAGAAGGCATAGTAATTATTAAGGAATCAGCTAAGGGGAGAATTGGTGAAAGCACGTCACGGGCGGATCTATTTCTGGAGAGCCCGATAAGAAAAACTATTTTTTTATCAGGAAAACGTTTATTTATCTCATTTGCAAGAACAGATATTTTATCGTTATTATGCGCTACGTCAATGTAAATACCTTCGTTTAATTTTTGTAACCTCCCTGGCATTGAAATGGTAATCATTGAATCGATTAACTTTTTATCCGATGCATCATGATTAAAATACTTGATTAATTGGATTGCGAGTGCGGCATTTATAAGTTGATGTTCAGCGGACAAAAGAACATTATCGGATATTTTATGTTTTGAAAGTGTATTAAAAATCTTATTATAATCGTTTGTAGTTGATTGAAAAAGTGGGGAATGAGAATGTGCGCAAATAGAATTAATAATGCTGAATAGTTTAGTTTCTTGAACTGAAGTAAATAGGGGAATGTTTTGTCTTACAATTCCGGCTTTATCCAATGCTCTTTGCCAAGAATATTTACCTAAAGAACGCTCATGATCTTTTCCAACATTTGTCAAAACTGTTCCAACAACTTGTAGTGCGGTAGCATGGTCATATCTTCCCCCAAAGCCTGTTTCAATTACGCCCCATTCCAGTTGATATTTGTCAAATAATAGTAAAGCGATGAGCAGAGTAATTTCACCAAATGCCAGAGCATGCTCTGATCGTTCGTGTGCGATATCAACTGCCAGAGGACGAATCGTGTTTTCCCATGCGTGGACAATATCTTCACGATTGACAGTTTGATTATTAATACTAAAACGCTCCCGATAATCAAACAGATGGGGACCGGTCAATGACCCTGAGGAACTATTGAGTGAGAATCCTTTTTCAATAAACTTGCATACTGACCCTTTGCCGCTCGTTCCGGCAACTTGAATAAGCTTTGTTTGATGACCATGAGGCCACAGCTTCTTTATTGCATCTGCGAGAATTTTATGACGTACAAGCTTTTTTGCAGTCCATTCAGCATGAAAAATCTGATCGATGGCATTGTAATATAGTGGATCTATTTCTTCCATGCCTGTTTATAATTATGTAATTTCATCAAGAATAAGCTTCTTAGAAAAACTGCCTCTTTTTTTTGCTTTATTCTCACGAATCTTCTCTAACTTACTGGCTGAGAGCTTATGAATACAGCAAATTGCGTACATGACTTCTAATACATCAGCAAGCTCTTCAGGATCATCACTTTGTATGAACTCTGTTGATTCTTCAATAAGTTTTTCTTTAAGTTTTTGATAGTATTCTTTTTCATCAGCGATATGAACGATGGGTTCGTCACCACTTTCTACGATTATTTCTGGAATGTAATCCCGTATGAGCTTATTATACTTCATGATGTTTTGAGATAGTAGATAAAATTAATGATGATATATCGACGTTGGATTCTTTTCTATTAACTGCATTTGATAAATAGAGCTTTGAAAAAATGTTGGAAATGGTTGCAATGCCGTCATCAAGCAGACCATGGGTGATGAGTGCAAATATATCTTTGGCCCCACATTGTATGCATTCTTCATAGAAACGCACCAAAGTACCACCCGTCTCAAGATTATCATCAATCACTCCCACAGATTTACCCTTAACCAAGGTCCTAAACTCATTATCTGAAGACATTTCTGAATCAAATGAATGAAGTCTCCTTTTTTTGGTACCCTTCACTCCAATACGTCTTTCGTGACCACCGTCTGGCGTAACAAATACTGCATCAGGATAGTCATTAAGTGCAGCCTGCTTAAGAAGAACATTTGCAGACACATTGATAATGGGATAATTGGTTACCCAAAGCCTGCCGGCACAATGAAGATCTATGGTAAATATTTTTTTGATTCCATAATATGAAATAAGTTTACGAAAGATATTTTCGGCAGCATTGGTATCTCCGATATGAAATTCTTTATCCTGCATGCTATAGGGAAGATAAGTGAAAAATATTTCTATTGAATCAGCATTTGATTTTTTAAGTATTTCGAGAAGCATTTCAAGCTCGATAAGTCCGCGGCTAGGATCAGGGGATCCGGCATGTAGCACTATTACTTTTCCTGAAATGTCATCACGTGTTGAAAGACGGGTATATATCTCACCATCCGGAAAGTAACGACTACCATCTTTATTTTTATCCGGATAGACTATCGAATAACCATTTTCGGATTCAATGAGCTTTGCCAGATGCTCGGCTGAGCTTGTAGGAATTAATGTAATCATATTCGGTCAGGGTAGTTAGAAATAATACCGTCAACTTCATGATCCTTCATTTTTTGGATATCGCGAGGGCTATTGACAGTCCATACATTTATTTTAAATCCTTTACTATGCAGGTGATTAACGAGGTATTTTGATGCGAGACGATAATATAGATGAATATATTCAACTTGTAAGTCTTTTTGGCGCAAATCAATAATACACTGTAGAAGTTTATGAGGAAATATGTTTGGTAGTGGATAGGTTAGACCGACAGGTATTTCAGGAGCCAGATGCTTTATATCTTTAAGTGTCTTAGTAAAAATTGATGCAGCTATAACATTGTTTTGAATTCCATTATTTTTAACAAGTTCTACAATAGCGCCACCTGACTCTTTGTCTTTAATATCAATAAGAATTTTGGTTTTACCGTCGATATATTCTATAACTTCTTGGAAGGAGGGAATTAATAAATTATTTTCTTTAATACGATATTGGCTAATTTCATCTAAGGTCATGTCTGAAATAACACCTTTACCATTTGTTGTTCCCTCTAGAGTTTCATCGTGCATGAGAATGAACTGTGTATCTTTAGTAAGTCGTACATCAATTTCAACATAATCTACTCCAAAAAAAACAGCTTTTTTTACCGATTCAAGCGTATTTTCAGGTTCATGCCCACAGGCTCCTCGATGACCGATTCGTAACGCCATAGGTCAATTTTATCGCTCTAAATATGCTATAAATGTGGGTACAAGATTATCGATGAGGTCAACTTTGCGAAAATCCTTCGGATCAATCCATCGAAATTCATTATGATCAATGCCAAGAGTAACTTTATCAGTAGTAGCTCGGCATTCGAAGAAAATACCCACAACATGCCACTTTTCATCTCGTACGACCGGATACCATTCATTAACAAAAAATGGATTACCAATATCAACACTGAGACCTGTTTCTTCTAAAACTTCTCGTTTTAAACTTTCCTCAAAATTTTGGCCAGGCCTCATTCTTCCTCCGACAACATCAAATTTACCTTCATTAGTTCCGTCAGTATACGCTTGCGATTCTTTGACGATAAGCACCTTTTCATTATGAACAATAAAGGCCTTAGTTGCTATGAAGAGTTTTGGATCCATGGATGGTGAACATTTAATAAATACTGTATTATCAGTATAATAAAGATTACAAAGAATTAACAGGCGTCCATGACAGATTATAGAAAATATCGGTTACTTGAGATGATTCCGGGCATGCTTATATGGAGTACCTTTATTATTGCATTCACACTTTCAATTTTCTTGCCTGTATGGGCAATTTACTTCATCATTGTTTTTGACCTTTTCTGGCTCATCCGCATCAGCTATATGCTGAGTTATATCTATCTTGGATATAGGCGATATCGACGGGATATTAAAATTGACTGGTTTCAAAAGTGTGAGGAGCTTCCTGATTGGAGAACATTCTATCATTTAATATTTATCCCAACATACAAGGAACCATACGAAGTTCTAAGAGAGACATTTGAGGGTTTGACTAAGTCCTCATTTCCGATGGATAGACTCATTGTCGTGCTAGCTGGAGAGGAGAGAGATAGAGAAAGATTTAATGAAATTGCTCAGAAACTAAAAGGTGAGTATGAAAGTGTATTTTTTGATTTCATCATCACAATTCATCCATCTGGTAAACCTGGTGTTATGCCCGGAAAGGGATCAAATATTGCGTGGGCGGGCAGGCGTTCTAAGGAGCTTATTGATCAACTGGGCATTCCATATGAAAAAGTAATCGTATCATCGTTTGATTCGGATACAGTTGTGCATCCTCAATTTTTCAGTCATCTAACCTACAAATATTCAACTCACCCAAATCCTACACGTGCAAGTTTCCAGCCAATACCTTTGTTTAATAATAATGTTTGGGAAACACACGCGTTTAGTCGAGTAGTTTCTTACAGTACGACATTTTGGCTCATGTCAGAACAATTACGGCCGGAAAGAATGTCAACATTCTCATCTCATAGCATGAGCTTTAAGGCGCTTGTGGATGTTGGATTTTGGCAAGAAGATATTGTTACGGAAGATTCTCGAATTGGATTACAATGCCTGATGCATTATGACGGTGAATATTCAGTTGAACCGTTGTATGTTCCGATTTCTATGGATATTGTTAGTGGTGGATCAATATGGGAAACAATTAAAAGTCAGTATAGGCAACAACGGAGATGGGCCTATGGTCTAGAAAATTTTCCGTGGATGGTTTGGAATTTCGGTATAAATAAAAAAATGGCATTTATGACGAAATTCCGATACATCTGGAATCAACTAGAAGGCGTATATTCATGGGCTACTGCGCCGATTTTAATATTTGTTGTAGGAAGATTACCCCTGTGGATAGCGAATAGACAAGAAGATGTAGCTTCAATAGCCCAAAATGCACCACATATCCTTCAGTGGCTTATGACGGCTGCTATGGTGGGTATTATAGCGTCTGCGGTACTTGGAGCCACATTATTGCCACCGAGACCATATGGAGAGAGCAGATGGCGATACTTACTTATGATATTTCAGTGGGTACTTATGCCAGTGACGCTTATTTTCTTTGGGTCAATTCCAGCAACAGAATCCGCTACAAGACTGATGTTGGGAAAATATCTTGGCTTTGATGTAACTCGTAAAATGAGAAAAGGGAGTATTATCCCCCATAAATAAAATACCAAGAAATGTATTCAACAGCTAGTATGCTATGTTATATTAAATTAGAAGCTACAAGTATAAGAAGATTCTTGAGTCAAGAAAGTTGAACCGGAAGTATTTTCCCATACCCATTAATAAACTGACTTGCTGAGAGTTTCTTTTTCCCTTCTTGCTGGAGCGTATCAACAACCAAAGAACCTTGTGTGGTAGATACTACCAGCTCATCATCTGTAGTAGAGAGTATGCCATAATCTTTGCTGGTGTTTTTTTCAATACAGTGTGAAGATAAAATTATTAAATTTGAACCTTTAAGTGAAGTATAAGCTCCTGGCCACGGAGTCATTGCGCGGATGAAACGGTCGATTTCAATTGCTGATTTACTCCAGTCTATCTGACCATCTTTTTTTGAAAGCTGTTTGCAGAATGTTGCATTTACCTCGTTCTGATTTTGTGGTGTTAATGAACCAGCAAGATACGGGATGAGTGATTGTTGTAAGATTTTACCACCAAGTTGAGACAACGTATCGTGTAATGATTGAAAATTTTCACGAGGTTGTATATTGACGCTCTTTTGGGCGAAGACTGGTCCTGCATCTAATTTTTTTACGATTTTCATGAGAGTAACACCTGTAGTATCCATTCCCTGAAGAATCGCGTGTTGGATAGGGGATGCTCCCCTAAGAAGTGGAAGTAGGGATGCATGAACATTCAGCCAGCCAAATGCAGGAATAGTAAGAAGCGTTTCTGGAATAATCTTACCGTAAGCAACTAACACCACTGCATCAGGTTTTAACGAAGAGAAAAATGATTGGAACGAGTTGCCTTTGATGTTTTCAGGTTGATAGATCGGGATATCATGTGTTAATGCATAATTTTTAACTTGGGATGAAAGCGCCTTTTGTCGTCTTCCCACTTTTTTGTCGGGTTGTGTAAACACAGCCGATACTGTAATTGAAGGTATGTTAAGTAAAGCATCTAAAGAAGATACAGAGAATTCTGGAGTTCCAAAAAAGATTATATTATACTTCTTTTCGTCCATCGGGCATTTTTCCTTGTGTTATCCTGGTCATTCTGTCGATGCAAAGAGTGCCGTTTAAATGGTCTACTTCATGTTGAATTACGCGCGCGTGCATACCTTTTGCTTTTATCACTATATTCTTTCCCGTACGATCATATCCTCTTAAAACAATACCTTTGAATCTTTTTACCATACCAAAAACTCCAGGAACCGATAGACATCCTTCTTCGCCATTTTCTTTAAGGATTGATTTTCTGGAAATTGTTGGATTCACAATTACTTGCGGACCATCAGCGGTGCTAATGATCGCAATTTGATGGTTATAGCCAACTTGATTAGCGGCGATGCCGATTCCGTTTTTGGCATACATGGTTTCGATCATATTATCTATCAGTTTTTGCATATCAGAAGAAGCGAGCTTCTTGAGTGTCACTTGATCGAGCTCAGTACGTAGTAAGTCGTTTGGGTGATAAGTGAGTTTGTAGACTGACATATATACGATAAGGGATATATTACAAAAGTGAAACTGGATCACGATCGATTATCCAATCGTCTGGAATGATAGATATGATCTTATCAAGTTTTTGCTGTTCGATCAATGGCGGTAACTTAACAATGACGTATATCCGGTATTTACCTCGTATTTTTTCAGCAAGAGGTGTCAGTACATGTGATTCTGTGAGTGGGGACAAATTTGATTTTAGATTATGGGCATGCTTGGTGGCATTTTCTTTATTGGTGTGATTGTAGATACATTTCAATAAAGAAGTAAATGGGGGGTATGAGAGCTCCCTACGTTCAGTAAGTTCTTTCAGATAAAATAGATCAGGATCCTGTTCTCGAATACTTTTCATAACAATATGATTTGGTGAAAATGTCTGAATGATAATATGCGCATTTTCACTTGCTTCGGCAATAATTTCTCTGAGACGATGGTATGTTCTTTCAGAGGAACGAAAATCTGGAAGGTGAAATAAAGAGTCGCCTGAAATTATCCCAATGCAGCCAAATGAAGCGAGCTTAAGCATCTTTCGTCCTAATTCAGTGCCAATAATTATTTGTGCATCTGAATTAAAAGATGATGAGTCCGTGTCAATTCGTGACACTGTTGTCTTGGGGAACATTTTAATAATTTCTTTTTCAAGACGTTGCGTGCCTCCTCCGATATAACGAAAACGAATAGAGGAGCAGTTAGCACATTTCAGCAGATCATGCTGTATTTCGCAATGATGGCACAATAACTCCGTATAAGATTTTTCTGAATGTACGGCAATAGGATGGTGACAATTTGAACACATGATAAGTGTATTACAATCCTGGCACATAACTGCATTTGCTTGTCCGCGGCGATTAAGAAAGAGAAAAGTTTTTTGATTGCTCGAGATTACTGATTGAATACTGTCATGTAGTGCATCTGAGATAAGAGAGTAATTCTTCTTCTTTCGCTCATCCTGCATATCAACAACTTGGGGAGGTTGAGCCCTCTTGGAGGTGATTCGTTGGACGGTAATTTGTTGTTCAGATGCACGGTGATATGTATTAATGCTGGGTGAAGGAGAAATATACGTAATATGGCATCCGTAGAGGGATCGAAGCGTATCAGCAGTCGTACGAACATCAAATCGCGGATTTTGATCATATTGCTTGTGGTCATCATCCTGTTCTTGATCAATTATTACATTCTCTAGCTTATGAAAAGGGAGAAACGTTGCAATTTTTGTTCCAATGATAAGTAGAGATTGTCCAGAACGAATTTTTTTCCATGAGTCGTAAGATTCTGATATGCCGAGTTTACTATGAAAAAAAACAGTACGTGGTCTGATCTGAGAGGGGATAAGTGATTGTAACGGCATCATCATACTTATTTCCGGAGTTACTACGAGAGTTTGACCTTTAATTTTTCTGAAAAATGAATAGTACCATTCGAAACGTTTCATATTTGAATGGATCCAAGCGAGCAATAGCTTTTCAGAAGGGGTGATGTCGATTTCTTTAAGTTTCTGCTCATCTGGCCAGGATAGTTCCTTTAAATCGAATGAGCGCTTTGGAATTTCAGGAAGCATCATTTTAATTATAGTTCCCTGGGATACAAAATAGTAAGAGGACATCCATTTTGCGAGACTGAGCTGTTTGTCACTTACAACGGGTGAGTCGTCAATAATTGAATCGATAAGACGGATTCTTTTGCCTTTGATTGCTGATTTTTTAATACTAATAACAACACCTTCTCGAAGAGATGTGCGGAAAGGAATTGAAACAAGATGACCTACTTGAATTTTAGAAAGAAGTGATTCAGGAATCTGGTAATCAAAAACTCCGAGTGACTTGGGGAATCTGCGTGATAGTATGATTTCAGCAAACATATATATAGGCATTCTACCATTTTATCCATATACAAAACAGTCAACTGTTCGAATAAGTATAGTTGACAGTTTATTACCACAATGATAACGTATCTCGAGATCAAACCCCTATCAATATCCCTAATCAACACGTTGAGAGGTATTTGAAAGGAGAAAAAACACAAAAATAGAACACTTTTACACCCTTACTCATGCATCTATCCTTCGCAATCTTCACCTGAAATTGGAGGATGTAGTATGAGAAGAACCATTTGTTGGATCATTATTGCAGTACTGCTGATCGGAAGCACTCCGTATATTGGGTGCACTCCATATCCCCGATTCAGCAATCCACCTCGGACCGAAGAACAAAGAGAGAATGAGAAAAAGAAGAGAGAGAAAGAGAAGAAAAATAAGGAAAAAGAAAAGGAGAAAAAGAAGAGAGAGAAAGAGAAGAAAAAAAACATCATCGTGTAGTTGAAATGATGCACAGCGCGTTGCATCAACTTCAAGAAGACCTAACACATATTAGGCGCACAACCCAGTTGGAAACAGCTGGGTTACTTATTTCTATGTAACTAAACAAACTTACTAAGAAATTTCTTAGAGAGTACATACCGAGAATCAACAAAACGAGATAACATCGGTACGTATTTTAATTTACTTATGTATGATAGCGCAGTGTTGAATGTAAGGTAAAAAATTGCAATTCCCGATGTAAAAAGCATTCGTTCTATGAAGACGATTGGAATGAGAGCAATCCAAACTTCTGAAGGAAGATTAAATGCATAGAGAAAAGCAACGCTACCGACCGCATGCGCTGTAAATGTAGATCCAAGACTATTGAAGAAAAGGCTCTTCTTAACAAATAACGAAACGATGGGGATCAACCAAAAAAGAGAATAAAACCATGCACTTCGGCCTTCCGGGTGAATGGTAAAAAGAATGATTGCCGCAAAAGGCACAAGAGCCATAAAATGTTTGTGCCTTTTAAGCCCGAAGTAAAGAGCACCAAATGCAAGAGGAAATAGACGAATAATGGTAAGAGTGTCAAACGTATCATTATGAAAAAGCGCATGCAAAGCTTTTACGCCGATTACTGAAAAGACACCTGTGATAGAACCAATAAATCCTCCCAGAGCCGGAGCTATGAAATCAAAAAGTGAAAAATGTTGATCCTGGCCACCAATGAGGACAGAGAAGGGGATTTGAAGTGCTATAAATCCGAGGAGAAATAGGGCGAGTGATGTAATGATGAGTTTTTTCATATTACTTATAGTAGCAGGCGAAAAAAAGATCTTTTGATCGGTTGATGGTTAGTTGTTTAGTTAGAAAAAGTGATGGCATTGAACTCAAAGTGATATTCGCGTCACGTATGAGGACAACGGGAGTTTGTTCGTTTCGTTCCCCACCAGCAATGTTGGCTACAGTTGCAAGACTATCAGCAACATCGACCGATGTCAATTGCATCCGTTTATTGAAAAGGTCTTTTTTACCTTTTTCATCACGTACTCCTTCAAAGCCAGAAATTGCTACTGCAATACCGATGGTACCTTTTCTGCCGGTAATAAATGATGAGTCAGTAATGATCACGCCTGTTTTTACTTTATATCTTTTAAATATCGCTTTATTGACCTTTTCAGCTAAACGAGCGGGTGACTTGGGCCAAAGAACGACATAGCCGAAAGGAGTATTCGATTGGTCAATTCCAGCGTTTGCTATCGGTATTCCATTCTTAAGAGTCAAAAGAGCGCCACGAACACCTTTATGAACACTGTCAGCCTCGTTGAGAACGCACTGTACGAATGACGGATTCATGTGAAGGGTGTGTGCTAATGTGTTAGCTCGTGACGAAGGCTTGATGGATGACAATTTGATAACTCGATTTTCTCCTAGCGCGAATATTTTGGATGAAATGCAAATAACATCATTTTTTTTAAGATTCTTTTTTGCTAGAATTTCAAGAACGACGCTGAGGGCGTCGTCACCGGGAAGTATTCGTTGTGTGTGAAGAGGAATTACTCTCATTAATGATTGTTATTTGCAGCTAATTGTCTATTTCAAAATTTGCTGTCAAGTATCCAACACCAAAGGGATTTTCGTACGTGAGTACGCGAGTTGTATAGCGGATGCTATTTAAGATTCCAAAAAGAATAATAAATGAACGCAGGCCACATTCAGCGGCTTCTTCGATTGTTTCGCGATCCATATTAAGTATACCTTTTATATCGTTCTGAGATATTAGTTTCTTTAATTCTTCATCAAAATCCTTGGCTAGAGGACTGTATCCGGCGGGTGAGTTTTTACCGAGTTTATGTGAAAGATCCCCGGAGGCAATAACTGCTATACGACGGGTGTCATTAATAATCTCATCTTGAAGTTTACGGCCGAATTCGAAATGCTCGTTAAGGTCTAAAAGAGAAAATGAAATAGGAATGCATTTTATTTTTTTACGATCAAGGTTTTGAGTTAAGAAATAAAGAGGTACACCAACTCCGTGATCAAGTTTTTCTTGTGACATGAGGACGATAGGGAGCTGGGTTTCGAGTTGTTCTTTTAGGTGGTGACTGAATCCTACATCTCCGGAGATTGTAAATTTTGTGACAAGATCACCAAATTCTTCAAAATCAATCAAGAATTCGGGCATGACATTTAGGGCAAACGCATTTTGAAGCATTGATCCGTGAGGGGATATAATAATGATAGTATCAGGACGTGCCGCATAAAGCTCTGATCCGAGTTCACGAAGGGCATTAGTGGTATTTGTTAAAAAACGAAGATTATCTTTTCCAATGGTTGGGACGACTATAGGGGGATGTGGTGTAATGGCTGCAAATACTAACATAGATATTATTCCTCAGTGGTTATAGAATATCCGTTGGGATGAATATCAAGAGCCTTATCAGTTGTCCAAATGATATTACCCCAGTTGAATCCTAACTCATCAAAAGCATCTTTTGAGATAATTGGACGCTTGGTGCCGTTTGAAATGAAAAACACGCTTCGGTGATTTGGTGAAGTAACTAGTTCGGCATCACGAAATAATACTGGATCTCCTTTTTCATATTGAAGAATGGTGGCCTCATCAACGACTGTTATTGAACGATTGCGAAATTGTGAGTTGAGTATTTCTTTAGACCAAATTGAATGTCGTACACCGTTTTGAACGAACGTAATTCCGCCGGTTTCAGAGGATTGCAAAAGGATGCCTGATGGGTGAGAGCTTTCTATTGAAATTACATCTCCATAATCGTAAGCGTCGAGATCTCCTTCATCACCGAGAATGATCTCTTCTGGATTGAAGCCAATTGAGCGAAAGACTTCAGGAGATAGAATGCGACGCTTTGTGTATCCATCAAGAAGATACACATGACCATCCGGATCTTGGACGAGCGCATAATTGGGGAATTTAATGGGAATGCCAATTTCATAGGGCTCAAGATCAGTAAGTGAAACAGGGATGAGCTGATTGGCATCAAAACGAGAAAAGAAAGCGGATCTTGAGAGGAATGGTCGACGTTTGCCATTTTCAATTTTCCATACACCGCCCGACTCCTCTTGTAGTAAGGAGCCGTCAGGGTAATGCTTAGTAAACCAAAGATTCCATAAACGCCATACATTGTAATTAGCATTATACACATACGGAGTGTATGTATAGAGAGCGGATGTCGCGTTGTTTGCAGGAGTGACTGCATATCCGTCTCCAGAAGTTTTAGTAATACCTGGTCCCCATCCAGTAAACGTCATGCCGTTCTGCTGAAGATCAGGTAAATAGCGTTCTCGGATTCTGCGTGCTGCCCAATTAACTTGGTTATAAAATCCTTTATATTCCTGTATAGCGGGATCGTTTGTAGAGCAAGAGTCGCATACGGCATAGCCTGTAGCCCAATCTACTTGTCGTTGGGTGGGACTTGATGTAGTAACTAAACTTTGTTCGACTTGAAGCCTCACGAGTAAATACTGGGGATTTATTGTCCACGCAAGTCCAGCACTATAGATTATTTCAGCTGCACTTTTTTGTGTTGGACCTACGTTGGTGTTATAACGAGCAAGCCCACTTCCTTGAGATTCCAGAAAACTCTGAATTCTCTCCTGAGACATAGCAGTGCTCTGGATAAGGTTCGTATCTGAAAGGATGAAGTTGGGATTGAATACAGCATGAACGAACGTGGGGGCTATAAGCGCCACGAGCATAAAAAGCGTAAACGATAGTTTAAGAGTCTTAAGCATCGTATGGTATTTCAGCAATATCATAGCACGAAAAAGTCTTTTTGTCGAGTATCGTCGATATGTGATTATCAGGAATAAAATGTGTCATTTAACTGTGCTTAGAATATGACATTTGCTATACTAATATACGGTGAAATGCTCACTTAATCAAAAGGATAACAGTAACATTTGATGATATAATGAATACAAAATTTACACTTCTTGGCGTGAACATTGACATACTATCTAAAACCGAAGTTGATGATAGGCTCCGAAGTTTTATACTCAGTTCATCGTCTCATCATATAGTTACGCTGAATCCCGAAATAGTGATGTGGGCACAAAAGGATGAAGAATATAAATCAATTCTGCATAATGCAAGTTTAACAACGGCAGATGGAATAGGAATCGTAGTTGCTGGAAAATTGAAAGGTCATACGATATCACGATTCACAGGATATGATCTTACGATGAATATATTACACATTGCAGAAGAAGAACATGCTTCAGTTTTTCTTCTGGGAGACGACTCGCATGTAGCACACTTTGCTGGCCATAAAATAAAAAAACAATTTCCTTTACTGAAAATTGTCGGAGCTGAGGCAGGGCCGAGGATTAAATTAAGAAATAAAAAGATGTTCGTAGATCTTGAGGAACGGGAATATCTAATTGAGCACATCAATATGTTGAAACCTGATATACTTCTGGTTGCATTTGGTCATCCAAAACAGGAAAAATGGATTGCTGATGTTCTAAGTGAGCTGCACTCGGTACGAATTGCTGTAGGTATCGGCGGTGTTCTTGATTATCTTTCAGGTAAAATTCAAAGAGCTCCAAGAATCTTTCGTGCAATAGGATTGGAATGGCTCTTCAGATTGTTTAGGCAGCCATGGAGGTTTCCCCGGATTGTTACCGCGACAGTACGCTTTATGATTGCATTAATTAAAGAGCCTAAAATCGATAAATCATAACCACATGCTTGCTCTAGTATTAACTTTTTTGCTTGCAATTCTCAATTTTATCATCTTGAGTTATTTCAGTGAGCATATTTTACACAGGAGCAAAATTAGAAATGCATCACTTTCATTTGGAGCAGGAGTTACTGTAGTATATCTTCTTGGTGTTTTTCTGCCGGAAATATATATC
Organism: Patescibacteria group bacterium; assembly: GCA_042570925.1. Classification (GTDB taxonomy): domain Bacteria; phylum Patescibacteriota; class Patescibacteriia; order UBA10025; family UBA10025; genus JBHPFX01. The sequence continues at coordinate 39,179 of JBHPFX010000004.1, read as the reverse complement.
TACTCATATTTGAATGAGAATGTGCCAATACTACTGAGTGTTGCAGCTGGATTTATCGCATTTCATCTTTTAGAAAAATACTTTTATCGCCATGTGCCAAAGCTTGATCTTCCTCGAAGGCAAAGATTAGTTCATGTGACGGCTATCGTAATTTACCATCTTTTAAGTGGAATTGTTCTGGTGCAATTGATTAGTGAAAACACTTTGGCAGGAATAGCATTCTTTGTTCCGTTGGTATTTGTGCTTCTATCAGAAGATTTTTCTCTTCACTTTCTTCATGGAAAAGAACACGTTTCCTTTAAAGTTGTTGTTGCCTTTTCAGCTTTCATAGGAGTGGTTATAGGACAATTTCTCACCATTGAGTCAATTATGCAGTTCGGTCTCTACGGATTTGTAGCAGGGGTGATCTTATTTATTATGGCAAACGAGATGATTCCAAAAGAAAAAGAGGGTACCCCAGGTCTTTTTACCTTGGGTGTCATTATATCAGTAATATTTTTCTTTTTCGTTATATAGCTATAAAGCAAAAACACCCTCTGAGTCAGATGCTAGGGTGTTTTTGGTTTACCGCTAAAATGATTGCGGAATGCTTACGGAAATCATTGACGGGCGGGGAGGGAGTTTTGGATACCCTCCCCGCCTTAAGTGGTCTTTCTAAATCCTCACGAGGAATCCGAGTAGCTTACTAAATGGGACATGGTGTTAAGACCCTCGTTTCTCGCTATGTACTAGCGCTTTGTAGTTTCTGAAATTGCTTCCTCAATCTTCTGCTCACACGATTTTCTGTTAGCATGAACGATCTTGGAAGATGCGGTTACTGCGAATGGGATGAGTATCCAGATGCATGTTTCGATCATTCGCTTGGGGACGGTGTAATTACCGTGCGTCTTAAACTCTATGATAAACATAATGAGCAAGCCGCACCACCATCCAATCAAGAAAAACTCGCCCTTCCGCTTTTTCCATTCCTTTTTCAACCATCTATCGACCTCTTTTCTGAGGACATAAATGATGATCAGGAGGAAATAAGCGATTGGCATTTCTCCTGGAACGGTGAAAGTATCCATATGCAGGAACTCCACCACGCACATAGTGAACTGTACTAGAGACCACAGTGCGCAAAACCAGAAGAGGTAGTCAACATGGGACCACCGTGACGTGAAAAATACTTTTTTACTCACGTCACATCACTCCTTTCGATTGTCCCGATCGAAGGTGTCTGCGGTTTACCTCGTGACATTTTCGTGAGGGGAAAGACCTTTTGTCAATGTGCCCTGTTGAGGCCTCACACAGTCTACCCCCAAAACAATATTTGTGTCAAGGGTATAAAAAGTGTCGTAATGAAAAAAAGTGGAAAAGTCACTATGCGTAAGTTAGAGATGCTTTTTAACTATGTTGGTGCTATACTATATGTATGATTTTTCACCAAAAAGCTCGTATGAATAAAATAATGATACTTTTCGTATTCCTTATTTTACTTATTCCCATCCAAGCGAACACGCAGGGTGTTCAGGAGCAAATTACCAATTTTGCGGTTGATATTGTCGTAAGTGAAGACAGTACGATTACTGTTACGGAAACAATTCAGTACAATTTTGGAGATTATGACCATCATGGAATATACAGAGAGATTCCGTACAAGTATACGCGGCAAGGAACGCGCTATACTACTCGATATAATGTCCAGTCGGTGACAGACGAAAATGGATCTTCATACAAATATGAAGAAAGTAAATCCGGAGGATATGTGGTATTAAAGATTGGGGATCCAGATGTATATATTTCGGGGGAACATACATATGTATTAACGTATTCAGTAAAAAGAGCGATCAACTATTTCGATGATCATGACGAAGTATTTTGGAATGTTACGGGAGACGAATGGGAAATTCCTATTTTAAATGCAGAAGCAACAATTACACTTCCTGAGACACTTACTGCGTCAGAACTTCAGTTAGCCTGTTATACCGGTGCTTATGGATCAACTGAAACAGATTGTGTTTCAGATGTTGCAACAGGAGGTGCGAGCACTTTTGTAACGAAAGAATCTTTAGAAGCTTACGAGGGCATGACTGTTGTGGTAGGATTTCCTAAAGAAGTTGTAATAAAACCTCCATTCACTCAAAATCTTTTAGATTTTTTAATTGATAATTGGTATTTTCTAATTCCGGTGCTCGTGTGGATTTATTTTCATCGACTATGGATGACGAAGGGAAAGGACCCAAAAGGAAGGGGTACTATCGTACCTCAGTATGAAGCACCAGAAGGTATGAATGCCGGTGTTATGGGGTCATTATGGGATGAAAAAGCTGATATGCGCGACATATCGGCGACAATAATCGGTTTGGCTGTGAAGGGATATATAAAAATAAAAGACCTTGGAAAGAAGAATTATGAATTCATAAAACTAGGTGAACTCAACAGTAAAAACGATAATGTGGAGAGGGAGGTGTTTAATGGACTATTTGGTAATGGAAAGATAGGAGGTGCTGTGGAGTTAAAAGATTTAAAAAATAAGTTCTATAAAAAGCTTCCTAATATTAAAAAAGCAATGTACGGTAGCTTGGTTGATAATCAGTATTATCTGGAAAATCCAAATACTGTGAGAACAAAATATGTAGGTATAGGATCAGGTATATTAATGATATCAATATTTTTATTTCCGGGATTCTCATTGGTGTGGACTGCTGCAGGAGCTGCGAGTGGATTAATAATTCTCATATATGGATGGATTATGCCTGCCAAAACAAAGCATGGAGCTGAAGTGAAAGAGCTCGTGCAGGGTTTTAAATGGTTTTTGTCAGTAACGGAGGAAGAAAGATTGAAATTTCACAATGCTCCAGAAAAAAAACCTGAACAGTTTGAAAAACATCTTCCTCATGCGATGGCACTCGGTGTGGAGAAAGAATGGGCAAAACAATTTAAGGACATGTACCTTGAATCACCATCTTGGTATGAAGGAAGTTCTAATGTCGCCTTTAACGCAATTGTATTCACTTCAATGATGTCGAGCATGTCTTCAAACATGAATTCGACCATGGCATCGAAACCATCGAGCGCAGGAGGAGGAAGTTCTGGATTCGGTGGAGGTGGATTTTCTGGCGGTGGATTCGGTGGAGGCGGTGGTGGAAGCTGGTAATTATTATTAATTTAATAAATTAATCATATGACAAATGAACAAAAAGAGGAGTTTAAGGTTTCAGGAGAAAAGGTTGTGGAAAAAGTGAAAGAACTCATCAAAGAGGGCAATGCCCGTAGGATTATTATAAAAAATGAAAAGGATGAACAGATAATTGAAATTCCTCTGACAATCGGAGCGGTGGGTACTATTATTGCCCCGGTACTAGCTGCGGTAGGAGCTGTAGCAGCGTTAGTCGCTAATTGTACAATAGTAGTCGTAAAAAAGACTTAAGGTAAATACATACATTCAGTAAAGACAAAGAAAGCAAAGATGGTAATTTGCAGTATTTTTGGGTGCATTGAAAATCGGTTATAGTAAGAGTAAAATGGTTGTGTATGGGGAATCCTATAAAAAACATGGTAAAGGCGGCGAAAGCCGGGGGTATCGTACTTAATAAGTATTTTGGCCGTAATCTTCAGCGTATTCAGAAAACGTCAAATCATGACTATTACACAAAAGCTGATATTGAGTCAGAGGGTGCAATTATTAACATTCTGACAAAGTCTTTTCCGACATATAGTATTTATTCAGAGGAGGCTGGAAGTTTACGCAAAAAATCTGAATATACCCTTGTAGTCGATCCTCTAGATGGGACATTTAATTTCATTATTGGTATACCAAATTATTCTATTCCTATCGCACTATTGCGTTATGATAAAGTTATTGCGAGTGTCATCTACCAGCCACATCTCGATCTCGTGTATCATGCAGAAAAAGGTAATGGGGCATATATGGGAAAAACCCCACTGAAAGTGAACAAACATTATTCATATGCTCAATCAACAATTGCGTATTTGGCGGGGAGTATTTCTTCTAGAAATTATAACTGTACAACATTAAAAAAACTTGAAATGAATGGAGCGATGCGCATACTCACTAATTGGTCGCCTGCTAATGACTTTTGCTTACTTGCTTCCGGGAAAATTGAAGCCGTCGTGAATTATGTAATGGAAAAGCACGATTATTTAGCAGGTAAATTACTTGCACAAGAAGCCGGGGCCATTATCACTGACTTTAAAGGAAATATTTTTAAACAGGATATTAAGGAATCATTTATTGCGGCAAATGGAAAGAGAATTATAAATAAAGTAATTGAGTCGTTGTAATGTCATCTTCGGTGATCGCAATTACCGGTGCAGCAGGACATATTGGTAACGTTCTCATTAGAGAATTAATTAAAAAAGGTGGGCATACCATAAGGGCATTAATACTGAAAGGTGAAGATACTTCATCATTAGCGGATCTTGACGTTGAAAAAGTTGAAGGAGATGTTTTGGATGTAGAATCTTTAAAAAAAGTATTCAAAGGCGCAGATACCGTATATCATCTCGCGAGTGTTATAGCAATTTCTAAAGGAACAGAAAAGCTCGTTGAGCTAGTGAATGTTCAGGGAACGAAAAATGTAATGAAAGCATGTCGCGTCAGCGGTGTGCGTCGTCTTGTGTATACAAGTTCAATCCACGCTCTGAGAGAGCCTACAAGGGGGACTGCATTCACTGAAGAATGCGGATTTTATCCAGAAGAGAAAAAAGCGATATATGAAAAAACAAAGGCTCAGGCAAGTCTTGATGTGTTAAACGAAGTAAAAGATGGTCTTGATGCTATTATTGTTTGTCCAACGGGTGTAATTGGACCCTATGACTTTAAAATTTCAGAAATGGGAGCATTATGCAGACAGTATGCGAAGAAACAGCTTAAAGCATATGTGGATGGAGCATATGACTTCGTGGATGTTCGTGATGTTGCTCAGGGGCACATACTTGCTGCTGAAAAGGGAAAGAAAGGGGAGGTCTATATACTTTCCGGAGGGCAGATTAGTGTAAAGGAGATGTTATTGATTCTCCAGGATGCAACTGGCATTCCGGCACCAAAGCTTAAGTTGCCGGTATGGTTTGTAAACATTACCGCGCCGCTTTCAGCAGTATACTACAGACTTCTAAAAATGAAGCCTCTTTTTACCGCGTATTCTATTAAAACGCTTGTGAGTAATTCGTTAGTTAATAGTAAAAAAGCAAGAAATGAACTTGGTTTTATATCAAGGCCGTTATCAGAGTCATTGCACGATCAGATTAATTGGATGGTAGGTAATAATATTATCACTCTATCGTAAATACATAACTCTGCTATAATGCTTTTGTATGAAAAAGATAGTATTTATTGTTACCTGTTTAATTGTACTTAGCGGTATATTGTATTTACCAGCTTATGAGGCTTTGTCGCATCAGAAGATGACCATGAGTACAGAAAGTTCATGTGAGGGGCCTGAATGTCCTGTGGAACCATCTTGTCTTCTTCATTGTTTGTCAGCTGCATCAACATCGCAAAGTGAGAATCAGGGAATAATGACTAATGTATTGGTTGTGATGATTATGGCGACAATTGCTGTAATGATGATTTTACGCAATATTATCACATTATCAACTACAACAAGATACATACATTTATTTAATTTTGAAAAGATTGCGTTAAGGGAGTAAAAGAATATATTTAGCCTGGTGGTTATGTGTTTAATCATTATTTTTTGTATTTTATGAAAAAGAAAAATATCATTATTAGTGCAATAGTATTCGTAGTTATGGGTGGAATGTTCTTCTTATGGAGTGGAGTTATAAAAAGCAGTAGTGCAACTGATAATCAAGCTAATAAGGTAAAAGCAGTAGTCTACAAATCTCCAACATGCGGATGTTGTGTTAATCATATTGCATATCTGAAAGAAAATAGTTTTGATGTTGAGACAATAGCAACGAACGACATGCAATCAATAAAAAAAGAAAATGGAGTGCCTTCTAGTGTAGAAAGTTGTCATACAACATTAATTGATGGTTATTTTATTGATGGTCATGTTCCTATTGAAGCTATTGATAAGTTACTCACCGAACAACCAAAAATTGACGGTATAGCACTTCCAGGAATGCCGGCAGGATCTCCAGGTATGCCTGGGACAAAGTCAGGAACATTTGATGTTGTATCAGTAAATGACGGAATAGTATCTGAATTTATCTCTTTATAAAATACTACAATGAAACAATATAATAACATGAAAGAAAAATCGGATAGTATATTGCAGAAAAGTGCTGTGTTAGGTGTCGCAGGTTTGATTGTGGGATTGATCACAGCGGTGTTTATCTCGCCTCAGATATCATGGATGCATCATCATATGATGGATGTTAACGGGCATAGAGAGGAATTTATGACTCACAAGGAATCAGTTCACTCGGCGATGCTACCGGAGGGGATGTATGCGTGTTGTCTAGAAAAGCCATGTATGTACTGTATTGAAAAAACGCCAAAACACGGAGAGGGTGCGGCATGTACTTGTTTGGAGGATGTAGTAAATGGCGTTCACCCGTGTGGAGAGTGTATTGGGGAAATTATGGAAGGACATGGAAATCATTATCTGGCAACCTATTTTGCAAAAGCTATTGCAGAAGAAGTTGGAGAACATCATCTAAACGAATTACGTGAGATCATATCAGAGAAATACGATATTGCATTATCTGATCAATTGTAACGAAGGATATGCTCATAACAATGAGAGAAAAAAGATAACATAAAGATATGAAGATTAGCAAGGTAATTATCATTTTAATATTATTGGCATCTGCAATCCTTCCCTTTATTATCTCTGGTTGCCAGCAGGCTGTGTTTACATCCCATGAGCCATTTCAGGGACTAATGTGTGAATTTCCCCAGCTTCAACAGGGAATACTCCATCTCGATTATATTAAGGGTATTTCTGCAGCAATTTTGCCGATATTAATGGTAATATTGTGGATAATAGTAACGCGTATACTCAGCTCCAACTTTCAAGATTTATTTTCTACAAAGAATGCACTTTGTGAATACTATAAAAAACAGACATCATGGCATACAAGATCTCATGATAATCTTGTGAAGGCATTCGCACGCGGAAAAATTCATAGAATGCATTTTGATTAATATACATACACGTTAGTAACATCAATCTATGCTAAGCATAGAATTTGCGATGTATTTGTATTAATTGTTAATTAATTGTTTTCTATGGAACAAGAACAAAAAGGACTATTTGATGTCCTTGGACCAAAACGCTCATTCTTCTTCGGTTTAGCACTCTCAATTATGATGGTAGCAACAGCAGGATTCTTTGTATTTCTCCTTGGAGGGGAAACCTTATCAGTATCAGCAAGTAAAACTAACAGTGATGCGGTTACGGATTCAGGATCCAATACTAATACTGTTGCGCCTACACCAACGGCTGTACCCACAGTCCCAAGTCCGACAAATGCAGTAATAGCTGAAATAACTGACACTGATTGGGTAAAGGGAGATAGAAATGCTCCAGTGAGTGTTATTGAATATTCTGATTCGGAATGCCCATTTTGTAAAAGGGTGCATCCCACCATTCAACAGGTAGTTGATAACTACGATGGTCAGGTAAATTGGGTATACAGACATTTTCCTCTCTCATCACTTCACCAAAAAGCAGCAAAAGAAGCTGAAGCAGCAGAGTGCGCGGGAGAACTCGGTGGTAATGATGGATTTTGGGCATTTACCGATCGACTCTATGAGATCACGCCGTCAAATGATGGATTGCTTGAATCTCAGCTAAGTGACATTGCTGAATACGCAGGTATTGATGTAACGAAGTTTGAGGACTGTTTAAGTTCAGGGAAGTACACGCAGAAAATTCAGGACGCTGTAACTGCTGCAACAGCTGCAGGAGGGCAGGGAACTCCATATTCGGTTATCGTATCTGGAGATCAGCAAATCCCGGTTTCCGGCGCACAGCCGTATGAGCAATTTACCGCAGTAGTTGATTCACTGCTATAGAATCATAAGTAGAAGAATGAAAGTAGTCGGGGGACGCAAGTCCCTCGGCTATGTTTTTTAAATAAAATGAAAAAGCGTACGATCACATCTTTGTATGATGAATTCGTACGCTCTATTCTGGAAAGTAAACGCTCCACACCTCTCCACATTCGAGACAGCGATACATGTATGTTTTGCCACATTTACCAAATACTGCCGAAACGAACCCACTCACAGGTCCTCCTTGACCTGCTTGTGTAAAGTGCCTTTTACCGCATTTGGGGCAATGGATAGGTTCATTCTGAGCTTGTGATTCCTGTTGCCCAATCGTTTTGACGATTTGGATCGCAAGAAAAACAAGGATGAATGGAAAAAGAGCGAAGATCAATTGAAAGAGCAATCCTAGTATCTCCACACCTTTTCTCCTTTCAAATTGAGATGAAAACGATAATTAAAGAAGTATAAGGACTTCGATACTATCAGTCAAGTATCTTCTCGAGGAGAAAATTTGATGTTAAAATATTCACATGATTGAAAAAATTATTGGCATATCTGGTGTGATAGTATTTCTTATTGGATCGCATATCGCGATGGCGACATATTATAAGCCGTTTAGATATTTGTGGAGCTATTATAGCGATCTTGGATATGATAAAAATACAAAAGTTTCACGATTTTTCAATACATGGACTACAGTATATTTTGCAATAGCCATTATTGTTGTTTGGATTACTATAGGTACTCATCTTGATGAAAATATATTGTTAATACAACTGAGTGGAATTATTGGGGCATTATCAACGATCGGAATTGTAATCTACCCATTTAATAAGCAAAATCCAATTCTTCATGGAATCTTTGTTTTTTTAGCGAATATATCAACTAACGCAGCGATACTGATTGTAAATCTAGAACTTCAATTAATTACTGTATGGATTCATTTAGGATGGTTTGCATTATATCTTTCGGTTTGGGCCATTACTTCAAGAGTATTTATTCATGATTTAAAACGAGCTCGGCCATATCATGCTCCAGTTCAAAAAGTGTATGTGTTGCTTTTGATGATATCTATTGTATCGATCCTTATAACATTCTAATATCAAGGTATGAATTTTCTATCACTCAGTATAATATTCCTTGCAGCAGGATTGCTGGCGATAATATATTATCTATACGTTCCTACTCGATCGGAACTGGTGCGGAGACTTCCAAATAAAATCAGTCTGACTTCCGTATTTCTCGCTTTGGTGATTGGAGGAGTATTTTGGTACACTGTTTCGCAAACGGGAGGAATGCATCGCGTCTCTCAGATGTTTATGTTTCTCTTCGGGTTGCTGTTGTTTGAGTCATTTTTTTTAATAGCAATGAAGTGGGTACGATCAAATTTTATTTCAGTAATCATTTCGCTGATTATCACTGGGATCATTTTTTATATATATATCTCAAGTCCTTCATTTATATTTTTAAATATCATAATCATTCTTGTTACTCTCGGTGGTGCTACGTTGCTCATAAGGATGAGATATCTACGCACGGGGATATTATTTACTGTAGCTATTCTCTGGACGATATATGATATTATGCTTACTCAGTATTTGTTGCCGACATTTACTGTTCCCGTAGAAAGCGCAACACCTACATTTATGTTTCCGGCAGTTACGGTTGAAGGCTTAAGTCTCGGAAGCGGGGATTTTATGTTCTTAGTACTATTTGCACTGATACTTTTACGTGATTTCGGAAAGTTGCCGGCAATAATTTTAGTGGGTGCTGAGACAATTGGACTGCTTATTATCGGGATGATACTTCCGGAATCTGACTTTTTAGTGCCATTTTTATTAATTATGACGCCAATTTTCATTGTGGTGTACGCACTAAGTTATTTTGATAATAAAAGAAAAGTACGGCCTGTTGAGACTGGCGTGTAAAGGTGGTAGAATTAACGTATGAGTGAAATAATAAATACATATAAACTTGATGATCCAGAGACACCAATCCCAATGGATCGTAAAGAGTTTTACGCTGAGCAAGTGAAGATAGGCAAGGAGGGCAAAAAGCCAAATAGGGCGAATGAGATTATTGACATATTCATCTTTAACAGCAGTAAGGAATTACTCGTACAAAAAAGATCATATGATAAAGCTCACAATCCTGGATTGCTCGACAAGTCGATCGGTGGGCATGTGAGATTTGGCGATACTCCAGATTACACTGTCATGGTAGAGACAGTCCAGGAACTACAGACTCCATCAATTGTACTTAAGAATACGTCGGATTTCAAAAAGACCCTCGTTTTATTGGAGGAATATCTCACCACTATTTCGATTATTAAACATTCAAAGAGTAAAGTATATTTTTTAAAAAAGATTATTGATGGAAAGAACGTTTTAATAGCTAATAAGATACACGCATATTTTGGAATTTATGATGGAAGCATTAAGACAGTAGATAAAGAAGCAAAAGGAATTCTCTTTTATACAATGGAAGAATTAAAAGAAGAGATGAAGCGATTTCCAAAAACATTTACCGATGACATGCACACCCTTTTGCCTGCATATGAAGATGAGATATATGATTTTTTTGAATTTATATCATCAAAAGGTATAAAGAAAAGTAGTGTAGATATAAAAAAGAATACAATTTCTAGAAATGCCAAGTAACAAGATATATTCAGTTTCAGAATTTGTGGATGTAATTAGAGATTACCTTGAAGAAGGTTTAGGTAGCATATCTGTTCAAGGTGAAGTAGTTGATTTTAAGATATCGCAAGATAAGTTTGTATTTTTTGAAATTAAAGACAAGATTTCACGTGTGACATGTTTTATGATGAAATCAAATCTTAGGGTTCCATTAAAGGATGGAATAGAGATTCGTGTACATGGAAAAGCATCTTTATTCAAAAAAAGCGGACGTTTTAATATTAATGTTAGTGAAATTGAACTTGTTGGAAAAGGTGCTTTGAATAAAGCGCTGATGATGCTGAAGGAAAAACTTGAAAAGGAGGGATTATTTGCGGAAGAGAGAAAAAGGGAACTTCCTCGTTTTCCGGAAAAGATAGGGTTGATCACATCACCAGATGCAGCTGCGCGAACAGATGTGCTCCGTGTATTGAAAAATAGATGGTCTGGAGTACAAGTTAAATTCTTTCCAACAGGAGTACAGGGTCCCGGTTCGATTTCTACAATTGTAAAAGCCTTTACATATTTAAACTTAAATGAAGAAGTTGACGTGATAATTCTGACACGCGGTGGTGGATCAATAGAAGATTTGCAGTCCTTTAATTCAGAAGATGTTGCACGGGCAATATTTGCCTCCAGTACACCGGTTGTCTGTGGGGTCGGTCATGAACGTGATTGGACTATTGCGGATTTAGTAGCTGATGTACGTGCATCAACTCCATCTAACGCTGCAGAGAGGGTAGTTCCTGAACGAAGAGAGATATTATTTCAAATCGATACATTGTGTATGAACATTGAAAACTCGCTTGTAGAACGTATCGCTGGTGAAAATGATAAGATTAACGAATCGTTACGACTTCTTGAAAATGCTGTGCGACTTGAAACACAAAAGGCAAAAGATGTTACAATACAGTTTACTCATTCATTTAGTGAGTTTGAACATCTCATACAATCTAACAAAGATAGAGTTGTGCACAATGAAAAGCTCATTAATTCACTTTCTCCACAAGCAACACTCAATAGAGGATACAGTGTGACACATAAAGGCGAGAATGTTCTAAAGAGTTCAAAAGATGTACTATCAGGAGACGTGGTTGTGACAAGGTTGAAATCAGGAACGATTCGTTCTAAAATAACGTAAAGAACATATGGCCAAACAAACAACATCCAACTTTTCAAAACTATTCGATGAGTTAGAGAAAATTACAAAAGAATTTGAGACAGGTTCTGTTGATATTGATGAAGGAATTAAAAAGTTTGAACGCGGGCTTGAGATAGCTAATAAATTAAAAATTCAACTACAAGAGGTAGAAAACAAGATTGAAACAATTAAGAAAAAATTTGAAAATACTTAACATACAAAATTATGGAAGCACCAAATTTAGCTTCGGAGATACATAAATCGGTAAAAAAGCGAATGGAAGAGAAGGGCCTCCTTTCGTTTGATGAGTATGAACAAATGGTGGATGATGTTATTGATGAAATGATTGATAACTCACGCATGACGGAAGAAGAGGATACTAAATCGTTGCGTGAAAATCTTCAGAGTCGTTTTAGGAGCGATGAATCAGTGGGTGAAGATGCTAATGAAAACGGAAATGGCTAAATACCATTTTTTTTCGCCAATGAGGAAATCGTATAAGAAATTTCAGGAATCACGATCCTCAGCAATTCATATATCACAAGAAGCGCTTCGTCTGTCAAAAAGAGCTATATTTTATTTACATCAAGAGAAGAATAAAGATGCAAATAGTAGCCTGAAAGACGCTGAAAAGGAATTACAACAACTTCAGAAAATCTGGAAAAAAATTCCTAAGTTGAGATATGAAGGATGTGTCCGAGCAGCGCTTGAGGAATATATCGAAGCACGTACGTACTACCAGTTCATTGTGAACGGGAAACTCAAGCTTGTAAAAGAATTTGATCCGGAAAGTGAAGAAATTGTTGCCGGATTGGCTGATTTTACCGGTGAGCTGGTTAGATACGCCGTTACAATTGCAACACAAGGTAATGCAAAAAAAGTTGATCAGGTGCAAAAGGTGGTAGAGAGTGTTGTTGAAGAACTTCTTAATTTTCATTTGACAGGACATCTTCGTCAAAAGTTCGATGAAGCAAAAAGAAATTTGCATCGAATTGAAGATATTCGATTTAAATTGAACGTGTAACTTAATATTCGTTATAATGTTTGATTGTCTCCGTAGGGAGGTGGATTTTTTTACTTAAATATGATATAATCAAACCATATCAAGCACAATGGGGGTAAAAAGAAAACCACAAAAAGGCCAATTACGAGATAATCGCAAAAAAACAATGCGGGGATTTGGGCTAATTGAAAGCTTAGTATCAATTGCTGTGATTTCGTTACTCATAGTGGTAGTAGGCGGATATATAATCACCCAGCGACTTCAGCGACACAGCCAGTATCAAACACTTGCAAGACAATTGATGGTAGAAGAAATAGAATCACTGCGCAGTGCTTCTTTTTCTGACTTAGGTAATCGCACAAATACACCATTTATTGAAGTAGGTTATAACTCAGGTACGTGGGCAATAGAAGCGCCAGTTAATCCTCAGTCAGATCCATATGTATATACTGTTTATGACGCATCGGGTGATTCAAATCCCAGTCGTCAAATTGTGCCGGTTGGTAAAGTGGGTGATGCGGTGTTAGAATCGTATTTTAGAATTAAACCAACATCTCCCGCTGGATGGAAAATTGGCATGTATTACCGATATCACGATAGTCAGAATTATAATCTCGTTACAGTTTCATCCAGTCAGATACGAATTGTAAAAGTGGTGGAGGGCGTAGAAACACAACTTTGGAGTAAAGCTAAAACAATAAATACTAATACTTGGTATTCTTTTACCATGAATTCGCAGGGGAACTCATTCTCAGTATTGATAAATGGTGTAAATGAAACTGGATCACCCGTTGAAGATAACGAATTTAGTCAAGGATATTTTGCTTTGGCGGGTTTTGACGGAGTGACAGCTGAATTCGACGATATCTTTGTCTCGAATATAACGACCAATTTCTGGAGTTTTCCATTAGCTACCGAACAAGTAGGAAGTATTGCTGTGGGGTGGCAAAGAACTACTCCAGAAAATATTCCAAATGGATCAACATCGATTACCATTAATGATTTAGAACCTGGATACAGTGATATAAAGAAAGTCGATTTAACTGTGTCATGGACAGAAGGTGCTAATGCAAAGTCATTATCGAACACCATGTATATTAATAGATTAAGCGTGCTTCCCTAAATATGAAGATTCTGGATCAGAAAGGTTTCACTTTAACTGATCTTCTTGTAACATTGGGCATTTTGGCAGTTATAAGTGTGCTTCTTGGATCAATATACATTTCATTAGGACGTACAATAAGAGAAAGTCGTTTAAGGCAAGACCTGATTATTGAAGCATCCCGTATAGCAAAAAGAATTAATGACACGATAATTCCATCAGTCAACATCAAATCATCAAAAAGTTTGTTAGGCCAGCCGTATCTTACAGGTTCAACTACAGTTGTATTAGAGTTGTTATCAATCGATGAGACGGGTGAAATTATACCCGGCACATTTGACTACATTGCTCTTACGCTAGACTCCTCTGATACATCTAAATTATTGCGAATTACCGACGCAGATGATAACAGTGCACGTGATGACAGGTCAGAAATCATTGGATCTCATTTTGATGATTTGACGTTTACGTATCGCGAGACTGACCCAACAAACAGTAAGGATGTTTCCGCGAGTTTCACCATCAGTGATATTACGGGAGATAAAACAATCACTCACACGCTTCAAACACATGCGACACTCAGAAACAAATAAAGGGCAGACAATCGTAGTGGCACTTGTTGTCCTTACATCAACAATTGTTATTATTATGGCTGTTGCAACATCGGTGATCTATAACTCATTTGTTTTAAATCGTGAAACTCATCGTGCACTTTCATTACAACTTGCGGAATCAGGAATTGATAGGGCACTCTGGTGCTTAAATCACCCAACGATATGTACGCAACCATATGTTGGAGAGTCAGAAAATCTTGGTGCAGGATCATATTCAGTAAATGTTTCAACTTTAGGAAGCAATAAACAACTTGTATCAATTGGAACTGTAGCAGGAATTCAAAGAACTATTAGAATAACAAGTACAGATGAACCAGCTACGAGTGAAGCGTCATTTTTTTATGGAGTACAGGTGGGCGAAGGGGGACTTAATATGGACAACAATGCTACTATTGAGGGGAACGTATATTCAAATGGAAGTATTACTTCTGGACCTGGTGCATCAATAAATGGAAGTGTCATTGTTGCAGGTGGAACTGCACTGACACCCGATCAGAGTCAAACAGTTCAAACAGATGATTTTGATGTCGGTAGAACTAATGAAGAGGCAGATGCGGCGCAGAGTTTTAAAGCCGGTGAAACAAACGTGATGAATAAAATCAGTTTGTATATAAAAAAAGTAGGTAGTCCCTCAAATGCTACAGTACGTATTGTAATAGATGATGGAGGATTTCCGGGAGATGTAGCGCTCGCAACGGGTACTCTAGATTCAAGCCTGGTTACTGGTTTTTATGATTGGATTGATGTTACGTTTAATACTACACCACCACTTATACTAGGCACGTCATACTGGATAGTAATTGATGTTGGAGCAACGAATCCGAGTAAGTACTGGGTGTGGGGATCTCATGATAATAGCGGATATGGTAATGGAGTAGGGATGTATTCTGAAGATTGGGATGATGATCCTTGGAATAGCGCAAACTCAGACTTTAATTTCAAAGTATGGATGGGGGGTGTTCCAACATCAATAACAGGATTGACCGTCCCGTTAACGGTTGATGGATTAGTGCACGCTAATTCAATTCAAAATTCTACGATATCAGTTGATTCTCTCTGCCAAATAATGGGAGGAACGACACTTGCAGGAAATTTGACATGCGGTGACGTTGATGGAAGCACTATCGCGGGAAATGTAACAGCTGAGAATGTTACAAATTCCACAATAAGTGGTGATTTAACTTGTGAAACTGAAAGTGGGAATACGGTGACAGGAGCAAAAAACTGTCCAACACCTGTTGATCCTCCCATTGATCCTCCGCCTGAAAACATGCCAGTTTCAAATGCTCAAATTCAACAATGGGAACTTGATGCAGAAATAGGTGGTGTTATTACACCACCGGGGGGTCCAGGAACAACATACGAAGCTTCAAATGGAGAAACCTTAGGGCCAATTAAAATAGATGGTGATCTTCTGATAACAAATAGTGCAAATATTACAATGAATGGAATTATATGGGTAAAAGGAGATTTAAGTGTCGATAATGGTGCTACTATTCAATTATCCCCAGGATTTGGCTCAGAAAGTTCTGTCATTGTTGTGGACAATCCTTCATTTCAACAAACTAAAGGTAAGGTAAGAATTTACAATAATGGGAATATATTAGGATCGGGTGTCGAGGGTAGCTATATAATGGTGGCATCTACAAATAAGGGAGTAATTGCTAGTACTGATCCAGCAATACAAATTGAAAACAATGTATCTGGAGCAATTTTCTTCACTTCTCAGGGAATGCTTCAAATTAGCAATAATGCCCAGTTAAAAGAGGCAACTGGGTACCTACTTCAGCTTGATAATAATGTTTCTGTACAGTATGAATCTGGACTCGCAAGTACGTCATTTACTTCTGGGCCGGGGGGGATTTGGAGATTGTTGCCCGAAACATGGGAAGAACTTTAGATATTGAGTAAAATTTTTCGTCCTTATTAGTATATTGACAAGGTTGCTGCGTTGAATGTAAGATGACCGTCAATATGCGTAAATACGGAGCCTTTTTTATCATATTTGCAGCGTTCTTATGGAGTGCTGACGCACTTCTTAGGAAACCACTTACTGAGAGTTTATCAAGCTCTACAATTGTTTTTTATGAACATCTTTTTGGTGTTATCATACTTTTACCCATATTAATTAAAAGCTGGAAGCAATTTAAAAAATTATCAAGAAAAGAATGGTGGGTAGTATTGTTCATTGGCGTTGGAGGGTCTGCCCTCGCTACGTATTTTTTCACATCGGCATTTATATATGCATCTCCTTCAGTAGCAATTCTATTACAAAAAACTCAGCCGATTATTGCCATTGCTCTAGCATCACTGCTGTTAAAAGAACGACTTGTAAAATCATTCTGGTTTTGGACCGTTATTGCACTGGGCGGGGCATATGTAATTTCTTTCCCGAATGGTATGGGAGAACTAACTTTTGAGAATTCAAAAGGGGTATGGTATGCACTGCTCGCGGCATTCTTTTGGGGCGGTTCGACTGTCATGGGAAAATTTGCGCTAAAAAGATTAACTTTCCCTGCTCTGACTTCATTGCGTTTAACCATTGCATTATTCTTTCTTTTGTTTTTCATTACAGCTCAAAGAGGATTAAACGATCTTGGATTACTTTCTGCACCTGATATTTGGCGAATAATACTGATAACAATTTTTACTGGAACGGGTGCGCTTCTGGTGTATTACTACGGACTTCGTTTTACCAAGGCATCAGTTGCCACTATCGCAGAATTATTTTTCCCTTTTTCTGCGGTAGTATTAAATTGGATATTTCTCGGAGAAAAACTAGTTGGAAAACAAATCATTGGTGGTATACTATTAGTAGGAGCGATATATATGGTGCAGAGAGTAGGAAGAAAATATGTAGAACCGCATCGTCCAAAAGTAAGCGAAAGTATATAAAAGTTAGAATAAGCAACAATGCAAATAGAAAAAATCAAGGTAATAAAATCTGATAAAAGGGGAATGATATATGATTGTGGTAAATCGAGTTTTATAGCTAGAAAAAAGGGAACCATAAGTGCTGATCATAAACATGAGGATTCTGAAATTGTTTATCTTGTAAAAGGAAAGATTGAATTAACTATTGAGAAAGAAACACGGATAATAAAAGCGCCAGCTAGATTCGAATCCGGACCCAATATTTACCATAAATTGATCGCACTTACCGATATTGAGTTAGTGATAGATAGAGACAAGGAGAAGATACAGGTATCTCAGTGATTTGAGGACCTTTTGGGGGAGGCTAGGTTTGAAAATTAACCTACTATTTTACATAGGATTGACTTTCGGTTATTCTTCGGGTATACTGTATAGTAGGTATATGCTAGTTGAGAAGCTTAAAGAGGCTATTCGCGTCGTTGTGGACTTTAATGGCACCAAAGTCCGTCCTTTGGCGTTCCTACGCTCTGGGAGGCGATATGACGTCATAGGCGTGAATCTGGTCTACCGTAAGAGGGTGGGAACGCGATATGTGTGGTGTTTTGCCGTATCCGATGAAGCTAATACATATGGCTTAGAATATGACCCCGAGAAGCTCACCTGGACGCTCAATGAGATCCAGACGGATGGGTAGACATACCAAAAACCCCTCTCGAATATGAGAGGGGATTGGATTGGTTTATTACTCTTCTAAATCAGCAGGTTTCTCACCCCACTCCATCGGTGCTTCCTTTTCTCCTCCTACGACGGATTCCTGATGTCCCCAAACGTTTTTTCCTGTGCCATCATTGTAGTTCACTCTTACGGTTTGATAATCAACAAGCTTTGAATCTTTCAGACGTTTTCCGGTCTCTGTCATTACATGTTTGACGTAGTCACCTTTCTGCTCTTGTGTGTATTCCCGGTTCCAATTTTCACCTTGTTTTTCACCCTCGGTAACTTCCCCCGATTCATTAGCAACATTCCCAACATCATCGTATTTTGTTGCTTCTAGATAAGAATGTTCTCGATCAAGGTTTGTTCCTTCAGTCTTAGTCACACGTCCTTGATCGTCTCTGGTAAATTTCCTTTCAGTAATTGCTTTTACCTCATCAGTGTCTCTCCATTTTCCCTCGCGGTTCGGATCTGGCTCCCGTACATAATGAATCTCTTTACGCCACGCTTCATGCCCGTTTTCATCTTCAATGGTTTGACCGCCAGGTCTTTCACCTTTCATAAAAGGCCTTCTCTCCTTATCCGCAAGATCGGCATGTTTTTCCAAAAGACTTCTCCCTGGAATTTCTTTACTTTCAGGACCTATATCTCTTCTCATATCGGGACTCGCCATATTTTTGATAATTAATTCTTAACAAGAGGATATTACTATATAAATTGCTTTCTGTCAATATGCAAAAGATCATCCTTCACTTTGATATGAACTCGTATTTTGCATCTGTTGAGCAACAGGCAAATCCTTTTTTGCGCGGGAAGCCGGTTGGAGTCGTATCGACAATGTCACAGCGTGGATGCATTATCGCTTCTTCAATCGAAGCAAAAAAATACGGAATAAAAACTGGTTGCCGTGTCAATGAAGCATTGCAGATATATCCTGACGTGAAGCTTATCGAAGTTGACCCGCCTAAATATCGTTCTACGACAAAAGCAATCTTCGATATTTGTGCAGACTACACGGAGGATATTGAAGCATATTCGATAGACGAAGCTTTTCTTAATCTGACCGGCACAGTGAGTTCATATGAGGGTGCACAAAAAATAGGGAAAGAACTTCAACGGCGCATTAAAGAAGAAGTGGGGGAGTGGCTGCAGTGTTCTATTGGCATTGCATGGACACGATGGCTTGCTAAATTTGCCGGTGATACTGCGCCCAAGGGGAAAATAGTAATACTAACCAAGGATACGCTGCTTCAGTATTTGACCGGTCGTGATCTTGAGGATGCTTGGGGGATTGCTGGTGCTACGGCTGAAAGTCTTAATCGTCTTGGCATTATGACATTGGATCAACTGGCTCGATTTCCCCTGCAAAATCTCATGTCATCATTAAAATCCCGGGGGTACTATTTATGGGCAAACATAAATGGAATCGAGCTTGGAGGGCTCGAAGTGAAGCGGCCACCAAAAACAATCGGGCATAGCCATGTTTTACGGTATCGTTCTTTAGATACACGATTACATCAAGCCGTTCTTATGCGGCTGGCTGAACGCACGGGAAGAAGACTGCGTAAAAAAGGTTTGGAGGCGAGGGGGATTTATTACTACGTACAATTTGATCATCGGCCGAGCTTTGGTGGAAGCAACAGACTGCATTTTCCCGTGCAGTCAACTAAGCAGCTGTACCGGTTTGTTTGGGGGAAGCTTGCACCGTATGTTGGTAAGAACGTTCCTGCAATGTTTGCTCTTGGGCTATTTCGTCTTCGGCCCTATGTTAATCAACTTTCACTTTTTAATTACAAAAAAATATCACCAATGCTTTCTACTGCGATTGATGAAATAAATAATCGATATGGTGAAGAAACGATAGTTCAGGGGACGCTTCTGAAACTGGGTAAAATGCATGCACCTGATCGGATCGGATTTCGCAAAACAATGGATTCAGAATTCAGAGGTGAAAATGAGAATTATTATGAGAAGATGTAATTTTTAAAGAAGTTTTTGTATCGGTTGAATAATCCGAGGTTCATCATGTTTTACTGAATTTACCAATGGGGAAACTTCATACATCTTCATTTTTTCTTCTGCGTATGGCTTACAAACAGATTTTGCTGCTTCATACGGTGCTTTGGGATCTATCCAGAGGCTTTCGTGGTCTTTAGAGAGAATAGCCGGCATCCGGTCATGGAGCGGAGCAACGAGTTCATTTGCCGGGACGGTAATGATCGTAAATGTTGGTATGACTACCCCTGAAGATAATTTTAAGAGTTCAAAAATACCAGCAAACGCAAACGGTTGTTCATCTTTAAGAAGAATACGAAATGGGATTTTGATATTTGATTGACGGCTCCACTCAAAGAAATTATCAGCGATAACTAAGCACCGTCGTTTACTAAATGATTGTTTAAATGAAGGTTTTTCGCTTACAGTTTCAACTCGTGCATTAATGAGAGGGTGAAGACCCTTTTTATTCATCCAAGAAGTTGTAAGACCCCATTTGCCAGCAGTAATATGCTCAGGGTCGTTATTTAGAATAATAGGCAACAATTGGCTTGGTGCTGCATTGTAATGCCGTTGTATTGGAAACATAAATGAAGCTTTGAAACGACTTTCAATAACTTCATCTTTTGTGAAGAAAGAATATCTTCCGCACATATGGTATAATTATAGCATGAAAGACGCTAAAAAATTCTTTCTTGGGCTGGCCCTTTTTGCTGGCACAATCATCGGTGTTGGTATTTTTGGCTTGCCATATATTGCAAGTAAAGTTGGTTTTATACCAACCATTGCATATTTCCTCGTGCTTGGTGGAATTGTTTTTGTAATCCAAAAAGTATATGCAAACATTATTGTTAATACGCCTGGTGATCATAGATACCCCGGCTATGCGGAATACTGGCTGGGACCAAAATGGAAAAGAGCGATGTTTACAAGCAATGTTATTGGATTTTCTGGTAGTATTCTCGCATATCTCATTGTTGGCGGAACTTTTCTCTCATCACTAATGAGTAGTTCGCGTTTTGAAATATCTGAAGTGGGCGGAGTTTTAATATTCTTTAGTATTGGGTCGTTATTAATTTTATGGGGTAGAAAGTCTGTTGCCTCAGTTGAACTATGGTTTCTTATATTATTCATGCTTCTGGTACTTGGATTAGTATTTGTTGGATGGAATAAGATAGAATTTGATAATCTAACAACATTTAATTCGGCAAATTTATTTTTACCGTTTGGTGTTGTGATGTTTTCTTTTTGGGGAAGCGCCGTGATACCTGAAGTGCGCGATATCGTTGGAGGTTCAAAAAAGATATTAATGAAGGTATTACCAGCAGGGGCACTGGTGTCATTAATTGTGTATACACTCTTTGTATTCGTTACCCTTGGAATAAGCGGAGGATCAACAAGCCAAGAAGCCATCGAGGGACTCAAGGAATCCCTCGGAAGTAATATTATTACTATTGGGTATCTTTTTGGATTTATTACTACCTTTACGTCATTTTTAACATTAGGTCTGACAATAAAGAACATTTATCACTTTGATTTTAAAATTCCTCTTATATATTCATGGATGCTGGCTTGCTTTATTCCGTTGGCGCTTTATTTTATTGGACTTACTAACTTCATAGATGTCATAATGTTTATTGGAGCTGTGTTACTTGGTTTTGAAGGTATTGTTATACTGAAGATGTATCAGAAAGTACGTCTCAAAGTTAATCCAGAATTGACGAAAACACCTTGGTGGATGTATCTTGTTGGAACAGTGTTTGTTATTGGTGTGCTAGGAGTTGTATACTATTTCGTAAAAAATTATTTAGTATGAAAAACGTACGAGTTAGATTTGCGCCATCGCCAACAGGATTTTTGCATATAGGTGGTTTACGTACTGCGCTTTTTAATTATCTATTCGCAAAAAAGAATGGTGGAACATTCATTGTGCGGATAGAAGATACGGATAAAACAAGGGAGGTTCAAGGAGCTTTAAAAAATATACTTGAGGCACTTACCTGGTATGGATTAACATGGGATGAAGGACCTTCATTTTCTAATTTAAAGGATTCACTGGGTAATCATGGTCCATATATTCAGTCTCAAAGAAAGGCAATATATTTTGATCATGCGATGAATCTTATTGAATCCGGAAAAGCGTATAAATGCTTTTGCAGTCCTGAAAGACTTGAAAAAGTTAGAAATGAACAATCAAAAAGAAAAGAAGCCTCAAGATATGATCAGAGGTGTCGTGGATTAGATGAAAATGAAATTAACAAGTATGAAGATGAGAAAAAAGAATTTGTCATTCGACTTAAGGTACCTGAAGAGGGGAGTACATCTTTTAAAGATTTAATCAGAGGAAATGTAGAATTTGAAAATATACGAATAGATGACCAAGTACTGTTGAAGTCCGACGGTTTTCCTACGTATCATCTCGCAAATGTGGTTGATGATCATTTAATGGAAATATCACATGTGATAAGGGCTGAAGAATGGTTATCATCAACTCCCAAACATATATTGATTTACAAAGCTTTTGGATGGGAAATTCCTGAATTTGCGCATCTTCCAATGATTTTAGGAAGTGATAGGGCAAAATTATCAAAACGACATGGAGCTGAGGCGGCACTTGATTATCGAGATCATGGATTTTTACCTGGGGCAGTATTAAATTATATTGCATTTCTTGGATGGAATCCTGGAGATGAACGAGAGATATTCTCATTATCCGAGCTAGAGAGAGAATTTTCTTTTAAAAACGTAAATAAAGCCGCATCGATATTTGATATTCAAAAATTAACTTCAGTGAACGCTCAACATATTAGAACAATTGATGAAAAAATACTTATTGAGCAGTCAAGAAAGTTTATTACAATCGCAGAAGTATCAGATGAAAAACTGGAATTGGTTATTAAATCAATTAAAGACCGAATAGAAACATTAAAAGAAATCGAAGAATGGGCAAGTTATTTCTTTGAAAAAAGTATTACGTATGACGCTAAAATTCTCATACCAAAGAAAGAGACAGATGAGACAACGTACAATGCACTGACGATAGCATTGGATATT
The DNA here is from genome assembly GCA_042570925.1 of Patescibacteria group bacterium. Lineage (GTDB taxonomy): Bacteria > Patescibacteriota > Patescibacteriia > UBA10025 > UBA10025 > JBHPFX01. The sequence goes on along the minus strand of JBHPFX010000004.1, from coordinate 16,035 downwards.
TTACTAAAAATACCAAAAAATGATTTTAAAGAAGATATATTAAGAAAGAATTTTATCCAGATCATACAGAATAACAAAATGACAAATTCACAAGTCTTATGGCCGCTTCGTGTAGCAATTTCGGGGAAAAAAGCTAGTCCAGATGTTTTTTCCATGATGGCTGTTTTAGGGCTTAGTATATCAGTTCAACGAGTAAAAAAAGCTCTCGTGCTCATCAAGGGCTTGAAAAAAGGCTAATTATGTGCTATGATGTCCCCGTAATGACTCATAGCATGACACAGAAACACAAAAAAAAGCCATTATTACTTCTCATTTCACTTGGGATAATATCCGTGGTGGTTTTGTTGTTTGGACAGTTAACCTATGCTCAGGAGGATATCGAGTCTGAAGATGAAGCGGTAGACAAAGAAGAATATCAAGAACTTAATCAGAAGATTGAAGAGAAAAAACTTCTCATTGATGAGATTAATGATAAGATTCTGCAGTATGAGGAAAGTTTAGAGGTTAAACAGCAGGAAGCCCTGACTCTTGAGGGTCAGTTGACGCTTCTTGATGCTCAAGTTACTCAAACGAATAATGATATCGAACGAATAAACCTTGAAATTGAAAGAACGGCGCTTGAAATCGACAAACTTACGATAGACATTGAACAGAAAAAGGAAGAATTAGAAGTTATCGATGGACAGTTGGCCGATTATATACGGTTATTGAATGAATACGACCAGCGCAGCGTTCTTTCGGTACTGCTAACTAATGAGTCATTTTCCGATTTTTTTGATTATATTGAATACGTTGAAGATATCGAAGGTTCAATAACACAGAATTTAAATTCTCTACAATCATCAAAACAAGAACTAGAGGAAGAACAAAATATTCAAGCTAATAAAAAAGAAGAGCTACAGACTTTGCAGGAGCGTCTAACACTGACAGTTAGTGATCTAACGCATCAACAAGAGTACAAACAAACAATTCTTGATGAAACAAAAGAGAATCAGGAACTTTTTGAGGATCTCTTGGAAGAAGCACAGCTTGAGCAAAAGCAGGTTAATGCAGAAATATATTCAATCGAAAGATTGGCAAGAGAAAAGCTAGAAGAAGGTGGCAGAGAATTATTTGATTCATCAGCTACACTTTCGTGGCCAGTAGCGTCACATAACGGTATTAGTGCATATTTTCATGATCCATCATACCCTTACAGAAAATATTTTGAACATCCTGCAATAGATGTCCGTGTTGGGCAGGGGACTACGCTCTATGCTGCAGCAGATGGATATGTCGCAAGAGCTAAAAATGCCGGTTTTGGTTACAGTTTTATAATGATAGTCCATAACGACGACATATCCACTGTATACGGACATGTTAGTGGTATTGATGTGGCAGAGGATGATTTTGTAATCCGTGGACAGCAAATTGGGTTATCTGGTGGCATGCCAGGCACCCTTGGTGCCGGAAGACTCACCACAGGCCCACATTTGCATTTTGAGGTACGTCTTAATGGCATACCAGTAAATCCACTGGATTACTTGCCATAGATCAAAACTAAGCAAGATAATAAAAAACCCAAGTACTTAGAAAGTAGTGGGTTCGTTTAGCTAGGGAAGGTATATAATTGAATATAACAATGCGTCGCACAATATATCTTAGGCGTCTCTATAAAATGATATATGCCAATAATGGCTACTTATAGATAACTCTATCAAGTATACGTACATCAATGTACTCGTTTGGTGGAGACTCAGTAAAGTAATGATTCCATGTAGCTAAGAAATTATCATATTGCTGGTTAAGATCTTTATTCATATGGAAAAATATACGCCAACCGTCAGGTGTCAGTGCGTGTATTTGCTCTGATTCAAATGATGGAATCATCCATTTCTCGATACTTACTCCAATATCAGCCTGTAACCTATTTGAGAGGCCTTGAATAAATACTGCTACACTTGATGAAAACACTGATGTACCAACCGTCGGTGGCCCTAAGGAAACTTCCTCTATTATTTCAATATACCCTTCAATAGTGCTTTCAGTAGTCATTTCTGCCGATAGTAGGCCATTCTCTTCAATATAGTATCTATTTTCACCAGAAACAAGAATCGCAAAGGGGTTTTTCTCAGAAAATGATATTGATATGGTTCCTGGCAACTTTTTAGTTACTATAAGCGATTCTAGGTCATAGTGTGTGCGAAGTAATTCTTTAAGACCACTGCGCGAAAAAGCTAATAGATTGTTTTGAGGAATAATGCCAATACGGAATTGTTCTGATTGTTCTACTACATGTAATTTAATTGATGATTCAGAAATTCCCTGCTCACCTTCTACAATGATACTACTGATATTGAACAGTGGAGAAAACAAAAAAAGATATACTGTACCTATGACTATTGTGAGTAATGCCAGAAAGAAAAAACCAGGATGGAGCACCACTAAAGAAGACCAGGAACTCTTCTTAAATAGAGGGTTACTGAATTGGGGGGAAGTTTCATTGATTCCCCTTCTCCTTTGAATTCTTTTACCACGAAAATCCCAACGCATAAATAATTACTGATTTATCACGAACGGTGCCATAGCTTTTTTGGTCTGTAAGAATTCTTTAGTTGTCGCTTTTGATTATGTCGTTCAATAGCTAATTCCAGCAATGTGTCGAGAAGTTTGGGGTATGGAAATCTAGAAGCTTCCCACAGCTGAGGATACATACTGATTGATGTGAAGCCAGGTATTGTATTAAGCTCATTTATCCATAATGTTTTACCATAAACAAGAAAATCGACTCGAGCCATTCCCGATATATCAAGTGCCTGAAAGGCTCTAATTGACATATCTTGAATTCGTTTTAAAAGCATCTTGGGAAGTTTTGCCGGAATGACTGCTTGAGACTCTCCGTCAACATATTTTGCATCATAATCATAGAATTCATTTGATGAGACAATTTCACCGGGAATTGATGCTTTTGGAAAATCATTACCAAGTACAGCGCATTCAATGTCTCTAGCGCCTTTCATGGCTTTTTCAACAACAACCTTACGATCAAACGATAACGCAAGTTTAATGGCCTTAAATAATTGATTATCATTATGAACCTTTGATATGCCAACAGATGATCCAAGATTAGCAGGCTTTACAAATAAGGGATATTTCATTTGCTTAATCTCCTTAACGACGGTTTTACGATCCCTTGTCCATTCAGCTTGAACAAAAGAAATAAATTCACCAACAGGTAACCCGGCAACAATAAATAACCGTTTCATTACCGCCTTATCCAATCCCGTTGCTGAACCAAGAACCCCTGCTCCAACGTATGGGATATTAGCAAGTTCAAGCAGCCCTTGAAGAGAGCCATCTTCACCAAATGGTCCATGTATTAACGGAAAAACCACATCAAGAGATTTTACAGCTTGTTGAGCGTTATTCTTTATTGTTACAAGACCTTGTGTGGTTGGATTTGGTATTATTGTTCTCTCAGGTGCTTTTTTTAGCTGGTTGTCAGAATCAGCAAGTAACTGAAGAGCGTTTGACGATGATAGCCATCGGCCGTTCTTTGTAACAGCGATAGGCACGACGTGATAAAGTTTCTTGTTTAGCGCTTTAATGACAGATCTGGCCGAAGCAATTGATACCTCATGCTCAGCCGAACGACCTCCAAATATCACACCTACGGTTAATTTTTTCTTTTTTGGCATATTATATAACCTTTCGATGAATTAATGGATTTATTCTTGTGACAACTTCATAATTTATAGTTTGTACGAGTGAAGCAACTTCATCAGCAGTTACCTCTCCCCTCTCCTTTTTGCCTATGAGTATCGCTTCATTGCCGATTTTAGCATCCTGTATATTAGTTATATCAACCATAGACAGGTTCATGCAAATCCTCCCTACGATTTTTGCACGTTTACCGCAAATTATGACACTTCCTTTATTTGATAATTTCCTGTCATAACCATCCCAGTACCCAACGGGTAATATGGCTATTCTAATTTTTTTCTTTGCTCGATAGTCGCATCCATAGCCGACACAGGTGTTGCGTTTAATATTTTTTATTTGAATGATATGTGTTTTCCATGAAAGAGCGGGTTGTAATGAAAACCATGGATATTTTTTACGTACAGTCATACCGTCTTTTTCTATCGAGTGCAATCCGTAGAGCGAAATACCAATTCGAGAAAGATTGTAATGGGTTTTCTTATTGAGCAGTGTTGAGGCACTACAGGCCGCATGTTTTATTGAAAATGTAATTCCCTCATTTTCCAGCTTTAAAATGATCGAATCAAATTCTTTAATTTGACGATTAGTGATATACTGATTAGGATTTTCTGAATCTGAAAAATGCGTGAATATACCTTCGAGATGAATGTACTTTAATAAAGTAATTTGACGAATCATAGTAATAGCTTCTTTTGAGCGTATTCCCAAACGTGACGTCCCTGTGTCTACTTTAAAATGCACACGTGCTATCCTTTTAATACTTTTAGCAATGCGAGATATTTTACGTGCGTCGTTAAGATTATATATACTTAGGGTAATATTTTGTTTAATAGCTTGTGTAATTCCATCATCTGTAAAATAGCTTAGAACGAGTATGCGTGCCCAAACGCCGTTTTTGCGCAATACGAGTGCTTCATCAAGATTAACTACTCCAAACCAGCGTATGCCGTGTTTTTGCGCAATACGAGCAACTTCAACCATTCCATGTCCATAGGCATTAGATTTTACAACTGCCATAAAATTAGTCCCCGTAGTACGCAAAATCCGCTGAAACATGCGTATATTATGCTTGATCGCCGCTTCAGACACCTCAACCCGCGTTATTGGGTGAATTTTCATTTGGTATGTTTTATAACTGTCTGACCCTGCATGTATGGTTGCAATATTTCTGGAATGTTAATCGATCCGTCACTTTGTTGATAATTTTCTATTAATGCAATAAGTGTTCGGGGAGTAATTCCAGTTGCATTAAGAATATGAGGATAATGACTTTTACCTTTACTATCCTTATAACGGATTTTATTTCTTCTTGCCTGGTAATCTGTACAATTAGAAGCTGAATGAGTTTCCCGATATTTTTTTTCTGACGGAATCCAACATTCAAGATCAACAACCTTTGCAGAAGGTTTTGGCAAGTCACCTGTACAGACAGAAAGAAGCTGATATGGAATTTGTAGACCTTGAATGATCTTTTCTTGTACAGACAGAAGACGGTCAAATTGGTTTCTCGAATCACTCGGTTGTGCAATGACAAGCATTTCCAGTTTTTCAAATTGATGAACTCGTAGAATACCTTTGGTATCTTTACCGTAACTTCCTGATTCACGACGAAAACAACTCGAGTACGCTGAATATGACATTGGGAGATCTTCTTCCTTCAGTATTTCATCACTGTGATATGGCAGCAGTGCATGCTCACCCGTTCCTACTAAAAATAAATCATCCTTTTCGATATAGTATGCCTCTTGACCGTCGAGATAAGAATCATACCCTGAATTTTCCATTACGTGCTTCTTCACCAGTACTGGTGGCATAAAAAGCGTAAATCCATGTTTATGGGTAACTTCAAGAGCATACTGAACGAGTGCTAACCATAAAAGCGCACCATCTCCTTTTAGATAACCAAACCTTGAACCGCTTACTTTTGCAGCCCGCTCAACGTCAATAATATTATTGCTAATTCCTAATTCAAGATGATTTTTTGGAGCAAAAGATAATGATTTCTTGTCTCCATGCTCTTTAGTAACTTTATTATCTCCTTCATTTTTACCGGGGATAACGTCATCGAGTGGAATATTGGGTATGCTGAGTAGTAATGTTTTGTACGTAATATCTATTTTATCAATGAATTTCTTGATTTTATTCTCTTGATCGGTCAATGAGCTTAATTCATTTAGTTTATTTTTCTTTTCTTCCTTTGTTAATTGAGTAATGTGCTTTGAAAAAGCATTCTTTTCTGAATGGATAGATTCAAGCTTATTCTTTTCTTTTTTAAGTTGGTTGTAAAGTTCGACAATTTCTTTAAGACTTTTTGATGCAACATTTCTCAAAGAAAGCTTTTTTGTAACTTCCTCGATATTATCTACAACGTATTTTATATCGAGCATATTATTGATTGTCCTTTCCCTTGTCAAAACGTCGTTCAAGGTTGGGCAGAATATGAAGGGTAATCAAGACTGCTACGGTAGCGATGACAGCTATAAGGTAATACCCTGCTCCTACAACCAGCCCAATGGCGGCTACAACCCATATTGTGGCAGCACTGGTAAGTCCTCGAATTGAACCCCTGGATTGGATGATGGCTCCTGCACCAAGGAAACCAATTCCCGTGATCACTTGACCAGCAATTCGCCCAGGGTCAATTTCGGTACTGGTGGACTCAGCAGCTAACATGATACTCAGTACCATTATTAAAGTTGATCCAAGTCCTACCAGGATATTAGTACGTAATCCAGCTGGAGTTTTGATTGTTTCCCGCTCAAAACCTATCAAACCGGCTAAAATGATGATTACGACTACACGTATTATTAACTCGGCTGTAGAAATATTTTCCATAATTATGTTAAATAATGCTCAAGTTTTTTTAAACCTTGTTTACGATGGTCGATGTGTTCGAGCTCTTCATCTGTAAGGTCATAGTAGTATTTATTTAAAATCGGGATCCAGAATATTGATCGGAAGGGAAAACCTTTTACTATTGGACGTTCTAACTTTTCAGATAAAATTCCTTTAATTCGTATGGTTACTTGTTCAGATTTTTTACTTGGGGTAGCAAGTGTTATGACGCCACCGAGATACGCTGTTCTAAGATGCCTCGGAGTACCTTTTAATTTAGAAAAGGCTATATTGATGAGTTCCTTATCACTAGCTTCATATCCGGGCCAACGTCTGGATAATACACCAGGTTCGCCATTTAATGCATCTATTTCCAGTCCCCCATCATCACCAATAGTCGGCAATCCAGACTTTTGAGAATAATATTCTACTTTACTTCGTGAATTTTCGGCAAATGTATTTCCATGCTCACTAAAATCATCGTGAATGCCTAGATCCTTGAGAGTTACGATATTAATCGGTAGATGTGAAAGAAATCTTTTATATATGGATATTTTTCCTGAATTATGCGATCCAATGAGGACCTTCTTCATAGTCCCAGTTCTTCAGATATGACTTTCATGGCCTTTAGAACATTTTCTATATGTTCGTTTAGTGAAATTCCAAGCTCTTCGGCGCCCTGTATAATTTCACTTCTATTTACCTGTCGTGCAAATGCCTTATCTTTCATTTTCTTCTTTACGGATTTCGCCTCAACCTCACTTAATGATTTATTTGGTTTTACAAGGGCAACCGCAACAATTAATCCACAAAGTTCATCTACCGCAAATATAGTTTTTTTCGCACGTGTATCTCGAGGTTCTCCAGTATGAGGAGCATGAGCTAAAATTGTTTTAATAAAATCTTCATCATAACCACGTTCATTTAGAATTACAGCTCCTTTTGATGGATGATCTTTAGGATCGGGATACGTCTCATAATCAAAATCATGTAAAAGACCAACAATTCCCCACCAATTTATATCTTCATTGAATAATTTTGCATACAAGCGCATCGATGATTCAACAGCTAGCATGTGCTTAATAAGGTTCTGATTCTTTGTGTATTCGTTTAGTAATTTCCAAGCATTTTCGCGATCGATGTTCATCACGTCTTTGGTTTTAAAGTTGGAAAGAAAATAACTTCTTTTATGCTGTGAGTATCAGTAAGTATATTTGCCAGCCTATCGAGACCCATGCCAAAACCTGCAGTTGGGGGCATTCCATGTGAAAGTGCCTCAAGAAAGTCTGCATCAATTCGATGAAATTCATCACTACCCTTTTTACGATTTTCATCTTGATTTTTAAAACGTTCTTCTTGATCAATGGGGTCATTAATTTCTGAAAAAGCGTTTGTCAATTCCTTCCCCCCACAAAATAATTGAAATCGTTCCACGTACTTATCATCATCTTCGGTTTTTTTTGCAAGTGGCGATAACTCGATTGGGTATCGGTGTACAAATGTAGGTTTAAGGAGATTCGGGCGAACTAACTTTTTTAGTATTTCATCAAGCATCTCTCCCCTTCCCCACGTTTTATCCACAGATATATTATGCCTCTTTAATATTGCTTTTAATTCATTTTCAGTTGTTTTGCTAGTAATGCTAACTTTGCTATATTTATTAATTGCATCAATAAATGAAATACGATCGTATGGAGGTGAGAAATCTATGAGATTATTTTGATATGTTAATTGCAATGAACCGTTCACTTTTTTAACAATGTGAGACAGTAATCTTTCTGTTAATTTCATCAATTCTTTGTAATCCATATATGCTGCATAAAATTCAACTTGTGTGAATTCAGGATTATGTGAATGATCCATTCCTTCATTTCTGAAACATCGGGCGATTTCATACACACGTTCATATCCGCCGATAATTAAACGCTTGAGATATAATTCAGGCGCCACACGAAGATAAAAATCTGAATCTAGCGCATTATGATGAGTGATGAATGGCCGGGCAATAGCACCGCCAGGTATTGGATGTAAAACCGGGGTTTCTACTTCAATAAAATTTTCTTTATCGAGAAAAGATCTGAGAGCAGAAATCATGGTACATTTCTTTTTGAATATTTCTTTAACATCATAATTAACAATCAAATCAAGATAGCGTTTACGATATCGTATTTCAACATCTGATAGCCCGTGCCATTTTTCAGGAAGTGGCTCCAACGTTTTTGAGATTATTCGGGACTTCTCTGCAAGTATTGACTTTTCCCCACGTTTTGTTATATAAGGTTTTCCTACCGCTTCCAAAAAATCCCCTACGTCAGCTGTATTTTTTAATTTAGTGAATTGTTTTTCTCCTAAAATATCTTTTCGTACAAAAAGCTGTAATTGAGCTGATTCATCTTCTACATGTATAAACATCGAACCACCGTGAGACCGAATAGAACGAATACGACCGACAACAGATACATTGACGCCTTTTTTTGACAATGCTTTAAAATCTTTTAATACCTGTCCACATGTGTGAGACCTATCTACACGAGCAGGATAGGGATTTCCGTTATTATCGAGTAGTTTCTGTCTCCTTTTTTCACGGGCAACTCTCTCGATTTCTGTATTTTTCATATAATATATACGTCAATTCTACCACTATTTTTCTCTGTGAGCAACAAAAACAACACACTACTACAGACAGGAGTGATATGGATTATATATAAATTAATTGATGGAGATTACCTCAAAGTAATTGGTCCCATTTGGAGCCTTAATTTCAGCTGCTTCACCCACCTTTTTTCCCAGAAGTGCTCTTCCAAGTGGAGACTCATTTGAAATTCTTCCAGTTGATGGATCAGCTTCGTTTGAACCAACAATAACATATTCTGCAGTAACACCGTTAGAGTTTTTAACCACTAAGGTATTTCCTACTTCAACAACTGTTCTATTAAGCTTGTCATGCTCGATAATTTGAGCACTCTTAATTATCGACTCTAGTTCAGCAATCCTACCCTCTGTAAATGATTGTTCTGTTTTTGCCTCAGCATATTCAGCATTTTCAGAAAGATCACCAAGTTCTTTCGCATCCTGAATCCTTTGCGCAATTGCTTTACGTTTAACATTTATCAATTCATTAAGTTCGGTTTCAACTTTCTCAAGTCCTTCTTTTGTCAAATATGTTGGTTTATTCATAGTAACTGTATATTTAAAAGCACACACTCCACAAGCTCATACCTCTGGGTTATTCAATAATTATATCTCGCTTAGTTGTAGTAGTAGACCTTTAGGATAATAAAAACCTTTTGCACGAGTGTCAAGAAAGTTATCCACAATATCTAAAGACGATTTTCTCCCCACCATTGGAGAATGTCTTTTGCTATAGGAAGTGCGGCCGCATGTCCTTCACCGCCACTTTCTACAATGACCGAAACGACAATTTCAGGATTTTCATATGGAGCAAAAGATGTAAACCATGCATGCGTTTTGCCTTCAACACCAAATTGAGCAGTACCTGTTTTTCCTGCGGAACTAAAAGGAAGTGACGACAATGATATTGAACTACCGTAAATTACTGCATCATGCATTCCCTCTCTAACCACTTGTATGTATTTTTTATCTACGAAATCACTTCTAATAATCATTTTATCTTTTCGAGAAATAAGTTCACTATTAGCACCCCGTATTTCAAGATTTACATGAGGCCGGTAAAGAGTGCCACCATTAGCAATTACTGAAATATATGAGGCAATTTGTAGCGGAGTTACTAGGAGATCTCCCTGCCCGATAGCTAAATGATAGGTATCACCAATATACCACCGGTCATTTTTTACCTCTTCTTTCCATTCTTTTGACGGTAAAAATCCTTCTTTCTCACCTCCTATATCAATTCCAAGTTTATTTGAAAGTCCGAATAACTCTCCGTACTGTCTGATTCTATCGACTCCAAGGCCTGTGAATGTTTCATTATCACCACCACCCGCATAATAAAAATACGTGTTAACGGATTCTGCTATTGCTTTACGTATGTCAGTTTGTCCATGTCCTCCAGCTTTCCAGTCAGGGAAAAACCATGGACCAATTTCAATTCCTCCAGTACTTACATATGTTGATTGAGGAGTTACCACTCCTTCCTGTAGTGCAGCTGCAGCAATTAGTGGTTTTATTACCGAACCAGATGGGTATTCTCCGGCAATTGCTCTGAAAAATAGTGGATTTTTTGGATCTTCCAATAATGCGGTATATTGTTCCTCAGACAATCCTTGAACAAAGCTATTTGATGAGAAGCTTGGAGCTGATGCAATTGACAAAACTTCTCCATTACGAGGATCTAAAATAACAACTGCGCCTCCGGTTGCCTGTGAATTTTGTTTTAATGACTTCTCGAGTGTTTTGGTTGTGAATTGCTGAAGTTCGCCGTCTATCGTAAGAATGAGGTTATTACCAGGATACGGAGAGCTCTCGGCAATTACTTTTTGTTCTTTCCCTAGGGCATCTACCTCAATTTCCTTTTTTCCATTAATTCCTCGTAACTCATCCTCATAACTAAACTCAATTCCACTCTTACCTATTACCTCATTGAGATTATAATCAGAATTTTCAAATGACAAAATATTAAATTCTTCTTGAGTAAGTTTCCCCGTATATCCTATCAAGTGAGCATACGACGTATCGTTTATATACTCTCGTGTTGCTGTAACGCCCAAATGTACCCCTGGGAGCTCTTTTATCTCTATTTCAATGAGCACTGCCTGCTCATGGGGTATATGGTCAGTTATGGGAACATGTTGGTAAGAATACTTAGGTGAAGCATCGATTATTTCAGTAATATCTTCGGTTGGTATATTGGCTAATTTTGATAATCGTTCAAAAATACTATTCTTTTCTGATGTTTCTACAGGTAAGTCAGCAGGAACTATCGTTAAAACGAAATTTGGGATATTAGTGACTAATTCATTTCCATATCTATCTGAAATTATACCTCGTGGGGCAATAATATCCTGAATTCTGATTCGATTTTCTTCCGCCCAAACCCTATATTGATCCCCCATATTGATTTGAAGAATCCACGTTTTAACAACGAGTACACTAAACAGTATAAGAACAAAATACACTATCCATCGAACGCGACTTTCATCTGTATTTACATGCACTGATTCACTCTCTGGGAAAATCCATGGAGCGTCTGAGCCAACTTCACGATCTTTTGAAAAGCGCTCAATATATTTTTGCCGTATGTTTCTTTTTCTTTCCGTTTCAAGAGTAAATGGATCTTTCATTGCTTTTTTGCCTTATGTAAAATCTACCCTTAATCATTTTATATATAAATCCGCCAATGATCACTATCATTATCGATAACACCGTATTACCGATTGTTATGGTCATCATGTTTTGCAATTGTTGAGATGAGATACTCAGCTGAGTAAAGGTCATACCTATCCAAACGTAAATCCAATTGATTAACCAAATTGAAAAAGTAAATACAATTGGGCTTATTACCCCCGTAACAATAAAAAGTATTGATTTTTTTCTTACTACCGCGGATAAAATTGTTGGTAGAGCAAGGCCAGAAATAAAGAGACCAAAAGAAAATGAACCAAAAGGAAGAAAAGTTAAGAAATCCATTATAATTCCTAGAAATAGAATAGATACAAGTGCACGCTGGAGAGACAAAAAGACCGAAGCTGCAACTGCTGATAATAGCACTATGTGGACGTATGAATATAAAAAGGTACTTTGAGAAAAGAAACTAATCTGCAATATGACTATCAGAACACTCGCAAAGATTAAGATGATATATCGTCGCATGATCTATTGAATTATTATGGCGATAATAGAAAGATTTTCGATATCAGACGGATGTCGTACAGTTGCAGATTGAAATAATTCTCCCTCTTGATACTCAATCTCTTCCACAGTGCCAATAAGTAGATTTGGTGGTATATGCTGCTCTGATCCTGTTGTAACTACACGTTGATCGACTTCAAGGGTATCATCGTAAGGTATTTTGTATAATTCCAGAGAAATTCCGTGAGATCCTCTCACTATACCCGTACTTCCACTATCATTTTCTACGTGTACGACAAATTCGCTGCTGGGATCAGTAACGACATTCATTAATGATGATGTTTGAGACACCTCGATGATTTTTCCTACTACTATCCCCCTTTCTGTAATAACTGGTGCATTAATGAATACGCCATGGCTAGATCCGCGATTTATTATAAATGACCTTGCACTTGGAAAAGCACTTCTTCCGATAATTTTGCCAATAATAGATTCGTACGTAGCCTCGTCTAAAAATTCTTTTTCTTCACGCAATATAGCTAGTTCATCCATTGATTGACTGATACTTTGATTTTCTACTAAAAGTTCCTCAATTCTTTTGTATAATAACTGATTTTCATCTACAAGATTTTTACGAGAAGCAAAAAATCCTGTAAAATTTTCAAGTCTGCTTTCTATATATGTTGATACAGACTCAAGTGGTTCCAAAGCTCTAATTGTAACGGATTGTAATGGAGAAAGAAGTGAAAAAGAGTTTAAAATTATCAACAAGACAATAATCAGTCCGGCAAGACTTATCATCCCCCACCTTGATTTTATGAATCTATTCATACTAGCTAGCGCCCAATCTCAGTTTCATGAGTTGAAGGAGCAAGAACCTCTTTAAGATTATCTAAATCCTCAAGCACGATTCCACATCCTCTCACAACGGCCGTAAGTGGATCATCCGCAACATTAACAGGTATTTGCGTCTCTTGTGCCACTAGTTTATCAAGTCCTTTTAAAAGTGCTCCACCACCTGCAAGTAGTATCCCTCTGGTGTATATATCAGATACAAGCTCGGGTGGAGTGTTTTCAATTGTGGATTTTATTCCGTCAATTATTGTTCGCAATGAACGACTTATAGCCTCACGAATCTGATTGCTATTAACTGATACTTCTTTTGGAAGACCAGAAATTAAATCTCTGCCTCTAATTTTGGATTCAAGAGGTTCATCCATTTCAATTGCCGATGCAACCTTTTTTTTACTCATTTCAGCTGTGCGCTCACCCAAGAGTATATTAAAGTGTTCTCGGGCATAATTTATTATATCTTGATCCATTTTATCCCCCGCAATTCTTATTGATTTCCACGTAACCACACCGCCAAGTGATATCACCGCTATCTCAGTTGTTCCGCCGCCAATATCTACTACGAGATGACCTGAAGCATCTTGAATAGGCAACCTTGAACCAATAGCTGCAGCTAGTGGTTCTTCAATAAGAAATACCTCCCGAGCACCTGCTGAAAGTGAGGCATCTTCAACGGCTTTTCTTTCCACTTCTGTAACTCCAAGCGGTATACCTACTACAATTCTTGGGCGAGGAATAAACGTGAAATTTTCTCTATGAACTTTTTCTATAAAGTGTCTCAGCATTCTCTCAGTAACTTCAAAATCAGAAATTACGCCGTCTTCAAGTGGCCGTGAAACAACAATATGTGCTGGAGATTTACCGACCATCCTCTGAGCATCAGATCCAACAGCAAGAATCTGATCAGTTCTTGTATTTATTGCAACAACAGATGGTTCATCTATGACAATACCCCTATCTTTTACATAAACCAGGGTATTTGCAGTACCCAAATCTACTCCCATGTCTTTTGAAAAACGACCAAAAAAGTTATTGAGCATGTAGATATTTTACGTGTAAAACTTTTTTAAGCTACTAATGACTTCTTTTTCTGAAATACTTATACTTTTATTCTCATTCCTGAATTTACACTCTAATTTTTCTCCGTTCTTTTGACTTATAACGATTCTCATAGGGATACCCAGTAAATCAGCATCATGTAACTTAACACCAGTAGACTCATTTCGGTCATCATAGAGTACGGAAAAATCACTTTTTTGGCAAGTATTATAAAATAATTCAGCTTTTTTGGCAATTTTACTATCATTCGAAAGTTGTATCAGGTGGACATTAAATGGTGAAATTTCTTTTGGCCATATAATTCCATCTTTATCATGAGAAATTTCTACTATTGTCCCCATAAGACGTCCCGGACCAATGCCATAGCTTGCCATAATAATTGGTTTTTTTGATCCATCAGAAGCCGTAAATGTCGCGCCTATGGCACTTGAAAATTTTGTTCCTAGTTTGAAAATATTGCCAACCTCAATTCCTTTTGACTCCTGAAGAGATAACCCGCATTCCGGACATCTGTCACCTTTTACATTATCTGCAATTTCTTTATTTTGAGCATATCGACATTTAACACAGTGTATGAGTCTGTCTTCACCAGCATCTGATATAACTTGAAATTCGTGCGAAAATTGTTTGGTAAATGATCCTCCTGAAGCTTCGATTTTTAAAGCTACAAGACCACAGCGTTTAAATATTTTTTCGTATGCATCTGATACATGCGAGTAAAATATATCAAGATCAGTCTCATCAGCATGAAAACTATATAAATCTTTCATGGCAAACTCCCTTCCTCTTATGAGTCCAGATTTAGCCCGAGGCTCATCACGAAACTTATCCTGAATTTGATATATAGAGAATGGAAGGTCTTTATACGAATGAATATGTGATCGTATAATTGATGTGATAACCTCTTCATGTGTCGTAGCAAGCCCAATAGGCTGATCAGATCTATCCTTAAACTGATACATAATTTCTGATAACTCATCCCACCGACCGGTTGTATCCCATAGAGCTTTTGGCTGTAAAGCAGGCATATACATTTCCTGTCCTCCAATAGCATTCATCTCTTCTCGAATTATACTGTTTATATTGTCTAATACGCGAAATCCTAATGGAAGATAGGTATATACACCTGACATATGTTTCGAAACAAAACCACCTTGTTCAAGAAGTTTGGCATTAATTGATACCTCACCTTTTGGTGGTTCTCGCAAAGTCTTTGTGAAAAGAGAACTAAATTTCATGGATTATTCTTAAAAAATATTCTTAAAGAAATTACCTATGTTTTCTGAAAATCTTGAAACATCTTTGACTGTTACTACAACTAATATCAACATAAGTACAATAAATCCCACGTTGTGAAACATACCTTCAATTTTTCTACTAATAGGCTTGCGCCTAATTTTTTCTATACCAAGAAATAGTAATCTTCCTCCATCAAGGGCCGGTATTGGCAGGAGATTGATTATCGCTAAATTTAATGAAAGTAGTGCTGTAAACTGAAGTAAATATATAATGCCTAAACGTGCTACTTGACCTGTGAGCACTGCTATGCCAACCGGACCTGCAATATCTATAGCCACCTCACGTGCGGAAAATAAATCTTTGATTACATTATAAAAGGCTACAAGAATTTGCCACAAAAGATTAACGGTATTCTTTGCTCCTTCATACACGGCTTGAAAAAATGGATAACGAACAAGACCAACCTCTGCGAGTGTTACGCCAACAACTCCACCACCAGAATCATCGACTTCGGGAACAACAGTAATATTTTGTTTATTATCATTGCGTATAATTGTTTCAGATCAGAATGTGCAGATA
>JBHPFX010000003.1:0-107810 GCA_042570925.1 Patescibacteria group bacterium | reverse complement strand
AATGATCCGTATTTCTGCATCGTAAAAAGATAGTAATTGTTTTGGTCAATAAATCGGAATACAACACCCATATTGTCATTATCGCCGGCCACCATGTGAGACAAAAAACTAATATCAGTCCAGGATGGATCTCCTGTAACAATCATTGATCCACGTACTTCGGCTGATTCGGTTGGAAAAGGTGTGTGAATATTACGAGTTTGAATAAGCATTTCATTACTGATGCCCCACGCGGAAGGAGCTGATAATTCACCTTCGTCAATAATCTCCCACGCGGATAGATCACCGCTTGAGAAATCTTCGGACAATAACACAGCCGCTCCTGCTTCTTTTGAAATAAAGATAAAAGCGAGTAAAAATAAGGTAATTCCAATAAAGAGTTTTGTAGAATTTTTCATTGATATAAGTTAATACTATTTAGATAACAAAACATAGTATCACGATAACCTTTACTTGTCAAGGGATACCAAAACACCCCCTGCTTTACACAAGGGGTGTTCAAACCTGTATTTTAACTACTCTATTGTACTGCGGTATACTCAAACCACAAAGCGTATATCTCTACGTCAGGTTCACCAACTGCGGTATTCGTATCTGGAAACAGGCTTAGGAACATCGTGTCACCTGCTGATAAATCTGCTTGATCACCAGGGGTGAATGTCATGATATCGGGTGTTCCGGCATTGTCTGGGACATCCACAGGATCTTCATCATCAACATTCGTGTCCCATGCAGGAGTACTCTGAGATTCACTAATAGTAACTGCAAAGTCGAGATTCCAGTCGGTGACAATATCTCCCGAGGTATCTACAAGTGCTTTGAATACTCCTCCAGATGCATAGTCACTCGGAACATTTACTTGCGCACCGATATCCACGGTGTCATCTTCGGAATACGTTAAGTGTAATCCTTGGTTTGCCGTGTATTCCAAGTTTGGCTCTGTCACAGCAGTAATTGCCGCAGGCGTACCATTCGCATCAGTAAATACGGATGCCAATGGGATTGAAACGCGTCGAGTGATATCCGCTACCTCAGCTGCGCTCCATGGATTTGCTGTATTCACCCAGTTGGCAGTAATTGTCTCAGCAGCATCAAGATTTGGAATTGTCGCGGTATCGGATAAATCAGTTGATGCTAGTCCTGAAACGGTTGTGTTGGTAATATCAAGCGTTCCAGTACCAATAGTCACATCACCATCAACTATCAGCTCACCAAATACTTTGAGATCATCGTTGAGTTTGACGGGATAGTTGTCTCCGGCACCTTCTGTCGCGCCTCGGTACAGTGTCCCATCAATTCGAACGTTGTCCCCAAACGCCACAGGATTGCCAACACCGTTCGTTGTCGTTTCATTAACAATCGTCCCATTAAAAAATGTGACCCCTCCAACTCCCTGCGCTCCGACACGAAGTGAATCAATTGCCCACGAGCCATCCAGCACAAAAAAGTCTCCATCAACTCCTCCGAGGGTAGAAGTAGTATTAATCTGCGAGGCTGCCATTACAGCTCCAACAGTCAAGAGAGTTGCTGCGGTAACAACGATTATAATCGAGAAAAATCGTTTTTTCATATTATCACCTCCTCTATATCGCTCTACGGGCGATCGAGACGATCTGATTCGCTGATAGCGAATCAGATATAGATCTTTCCAATGCCCGTAGATTTAGTTTATTAATGTTTCAACTTTGTTAATTCTTCTACAATTCTTTTTCTCGTCTTATATCCGTACAAACTCTTTAAATACTTTTCTCGTCGCATCGCCATCCATCTATCACTATATTCCTCTATTCCTAACAAACGCCATGGCGTACCCATTCTCGTAGATTTTACCTTGCCCCTATTATGGGCATTCAATCGTTTATTAATATTGGCTGTTTGTCCAATATAGGCTCTATTTAGTTTATCACTATAAATAAAATAAACACAATACATGGTGTATTCCACTTATGAGTCATTATTTTAGTACATCTCTTCCTTTTTCTCACGCTGAAATGAGACCCAATCCTCAATAACCTCAATAAATATCTTTAATGGAGCCTCGATGATAAAATCAAGAATAAAAATAAAGAGATTGATTTTAGGGGTTTTTTCAGAGAGCCACCGGCCAACACGAAGGACTGGAAGGGAAAAAAAATCTATTAGGATTGTCAATAATCTGTCGCGCTCATCGAGAATAACAAGTTCCTTTGCTTCACGACGTAATTTTACCCCAAAGAAGCTAATAACCGAGATAAAGAAGATAAAGATAACGCCACTGACAATACTGAAGTGTAGAAGTTGCAATACCCATATTACTGCTCCAAAAGTAACAATGAATGCGATAAGGTAAAAAATATTGAAAATGTATTGCGTGACCCTGCTGCGCTCGAATGTCTTTCTTTTTTTGTATAGAAATCCTGGCTCAGGCTCGTTATAAATAATCTTCTTTAGTAGCTCAACAATCTTGTCTGTATTCTTATTTGAAGGTAATTTGATTGAGACGGCAATAATAAGCATGAGAATCGGATGGAATAAGACATTAATCGCAAGTGGCAAATAATCTGTTGAATGAATGATAAACCGGTCATATGGATACTCAATAACAAGCGCAAGCATCATTTTAGTAATAAAAACATAGATAATAGTCCTGATATAGCTCCGGCGTTGTTTAATTCGTGCTTTCGCATAACGCCCGTTGCATGATTCGCGCACTTTTTCTTCAAATTTTCCTGGTTGCGCAGCTAGCTTCTCAAATGCACGTGGATCATCTTCGATGACGCTCTGGAGAATCGTGAAAAGTACAGAAAAACGCTTCATAAACCGAAGCAGTCGAAGCCCAAAAGGATGGTTTACTTGTTCATCGATGCGCTGCTTGTATTCGAAAAACTTTGATCGTAATTCTTCAATCACTTCCGGAGTTCCTGACCGCCAATGAGGAAAATAGTGATTGAGCAAATGATAGCGGATAATCGCGTTATCAGATTTTATCAGTGATCTATGAATAGCAACATACACCTGTACATCGCGTTCTTCAGGATCAGAAATTGTTTTAGCAAGATCGACATCCTGCCGTATAACTGAGTACATTCCTTCAACGAGCGCATCTTCCCGAATCGGGGCTACAAGATGATGTTCGATCTCTGTAGAAAGAACCGCAAGAAGCCAGTTGCTCGCAGATCGGCGTTTTTTTGTCAGCCTGTTAGGAGCAAGTGCGTCAAGAAGAACTAAGTATTTTGAAATTATTACATCAAGTTCTCCGATAACACGCTCAGGGATAGTGTTATTTTTAAGATAGCGAGCTCGAATAAGCTCCGTAAGTAATAGCCGCCCAAGATTAGTGTGTTTTTCTTCAGTATACAACCGACGTTTAAGCATCCGCTCAATGGCATTCTTTCGAAGTAAATGTTCGTCCTTGTAATCGATCGCATTGCGAACTTTTTCATACACAAAAGCAATACGACTAACAGTCGCATGGACCTTGATCTTTGGCTCATCTTTTCCATAGGTCTGCTGGGGCGATTTGCGCCAGTAGGCCTCGATAACCTTCTGAATTGGTTTAGATAGTTGTGCCATAATCAATCACCCTAGCAGATATGCACTAGGAATGCAAGCCCCGGTCTTTCTCGAGCACCGAACGTACTTTTTTAATTCCATCCACCACCCGGGGTCCCGGCCGGCTTACCGACTGGTCATCGACAGCATATACTCGATTAGTTTTTACCGCACGAAGTTTATCCCATCCTTTTCGCTTACGTATATCTTCTGGCGATGTCTTTTTATCTGCACCACACCAATTAATAAGAAGTATGTCGGGGTCAGCTTCGAGAAGTTCATCGAGAATTACTTCACGGCTCGGTTCACCGGGTCCAGTTAAGACTGCATGCCCCCCAGCAAGTCCCACAACCTGCGGAACCCAATTTCCAGAAATCATCGGCGGATCACCCCATTCTTCCGTATAGACAACTGGTCCGCGCTCGGCATGATTAACTCCGGAACTTAATGAAAATAATTCTCGTTCGATCTTTTCAATTAGTGTATTTGCCTCGTTTACGCGACTGCATATCAATCCGATCGTTTTAATGGATGAAATTATATCTCCGATTGTTCGGGGCTCAAGATGCACCACTTCGCCTGGACCAGAGTACTTGTTTAATTGGGGCGGGTGGTATGATGAGGTGAGAATCACATCAGGCTTTGCCTGTTTAATGGCATCGACATCGGTCTCTGTCCAGCTGCCAATTTTCTTGTGTTTATGTACCTCCTCAGGATAATCACACAAATGAGTAACACCCACTATATGATCGTCTAAACCAAGTGCGTAGAGAATTTCCGTATTTGATGGTGCAAGTGAGAGAATGCGCATATTGTTATTTCCACTTAATTGAACATCCTAAAGACGGCTTTTGATCAGCGTCGGGCTTATGCCTCGAAAGGATTGCGATTATTGCTTCAGCTAAGTCTCGAGTGGATTCAGCTTCATCCTGCTTAATTTCTTTTCCTAAAACTATTTTAGCGGCAACAGCTCCTAGGCTTGGACGATCATCGTCAATCTGTCCATGATATACGAGCTTTCGTTCATCATTAAAGACAAAGATGTCAGGAGTGCATACTGCGCTGTAGCCTTGAGCTACTTCCTGGGATTGATCCCGAAGATATGGAAAAGGATAATCGTATTCAATTTTTTTCATGTGATCAAAATCGTCTTCCGGATAATGCTGTTCATCATTGGGATTGATGGCGACAAACTGTACTGACTTGTCTTTAAATTCATTCAGTAAATCATGGAGCTTGGGTTTTGCCGCTTGGGCATAGGGACAATGGTTGCACGTAAAAATAATAACTAATACTTCTTTGTCACTGAAGTCTTTTAGCGCATATGTCTTTCCGTCAGTTGCAGGAAGTGAAAAATCCGGTGCGGGTGTTCCAAACTCTGGTTTTTGAGATTTTGTAAGCGTCATACAACCGCCCGCAAGTTATTGAGCGTCTGTCTGAGCCGCTTCTGCGTATAACGTTTAAAATAGACAGAGCTAAACATACGGCCAGCCATACCGACCGGTTCCCACGTTGCACTTAATTCAACCATTGTTCCGCCGGCAACCGAGTGAAGGGTAAAAACCGTATTCATATCGGTAATCTGTGTCATCGCCCGCTGATCGAGAAAACTCCTAATATCATGCCAGCTGATTTGTTTATTTTTCTGGAACATGTTAATTTCCTGGTCGATTTCCTGAAATCCAATATCAGTTTCTTTTGTTATATGCCATGTAGTGCCCAATCCGACTTCTTCTTTTGAAAGAATCTTGAGATCAACTACCAACGGAATCCATGTTTTAAAATTCTCAACATCAGCAAGAACACGCCAGATGTTTTCTGGCTTCTCAGGTAGTACTATTGTCTCAGTAATCGATTTCATATGCTAACTCTAGTATACCCTATATACCGTTAAATAGTCGATATTAATAAAATCACTCTCACTATCTAGTATGCTAATGAATAGGAAAGCTCATTATTATCAGCCTACTAATGTCATGCTGAACTGGATTCAGCATCTTCATAAGTTTGTAAAGATCCTGAATTAAATTCAGGATGACAAGGCAGGAGTTTTGTAAAGCTAAAACCACCCAGTAATCGGCTTCTTCCGTAAGCTTCCTGTCCCTTCCTTATCAACGATAAATTCACACGTTCTGTTCCGTAACTTGAATGTAATTTTTTGCTTTTTCCGAGATGCCTTTGCTTGTTTCATCACTGGATACAGCTTTTCCATCCGCTCCTTGTAGCTGAAATGCTGGAGCAGATCATCTGCATCCACGATATCGTCTTTAAAATCGATTGTTCCCATAGAGGTATATTATTAATAATTGTGCATTGCTAGTATATCATTTATTTAAACTCTAAAACAATCTGCTCAAAGCATCCCTTGACATCACATATATATAATGATAAACAGACTCTAGATGGCTCGTCATACTTTTGCGGATTGACGAGCTAAGGAGGAGTATGGCAGCACCATACCACGCCATACTAATGGTACTTCCATCGTGATCTCCTTGGGAGGACACAAGGTCGGTAGGAGGGTGCATGACCGGAATCTTCTTCGACCGGGACTGTAAATCCCGGTAAGTTCCACCTCAATTCGCGAGATTATTCTTTCTCGCGCACTCGCTTCTCAAAATACGAGAAGCATGCTCTACAACGGAGGAAATTTGATCTCCGGTAACAATCAAAAACGAGTACTCAGGGTCAGGGCCCTGTAAGTACTCCATATCTGCGAGCTTCGGCTCAACAACGCCGGTCCGGAAGGACCAAGAGTCTGTAAAAGACCCAGCAAGGCAGAGAGTGTCGTACGGTATCCAACTGGACTACCTCACGGCTCCAGATGCATACTCAAGGGACTTGAGACAGACTTCCAGCTAAGGGGTGACTTCGATGTGCGTTAGACGATCTATTGTCTACCAAGCGGAGCCCCCTTCTTTTTTTATCTTAAATAAAAAACAATTCCTGCAAGCCCTGACGCCACTACTAACCAGATGGGATGGATTTTAAACACCGCCACGCCCACAAATACTACAACAAGAATAATAATACCTCTGAAGTCAATAATTGCTTTGCCCTGGATTAACGAAAAAATCCCGACAGCAATGAGCGCTACAACTGCCGGCTTTAACCCCTGAAGAACTGCTTGGACAATTTTATTTGTACGGAAAGCGTAAAAGAATGCCGCAACCAATATTACAATAACTATTGAGGGTAGAATAACTCCAAGCGTAGCAACAAGTGCGCCAACGATCCCATTTACTTTATAACCAACAAACGTGGAAAGATTTACTGCGAGCGGACCCGGAGTCACGGTATCTAATGATAAAATTTCAAGAAATTCTTCTTTCGAAACCCATTTATTGATTTCAACAGCTTCTTTCTGCACAAACGGAATCATGGCATACCCACCGCCAACGGTGAATATACCTATTTTTGCAAAAACCCAGAAAAGTTTGAGAAGCAGCATGTACCCCCCCCTAATCAATAATTATTTCTGCTGAAATTTTTCAAACGCCCGGAGTATTTCTAGGGGTACGGCAAAGATGACCGTGTTTGACTGGTCAGAACTTAAATCGTTGATTGACTGCAATGTCCGCAGATGAAGTGCACCTGTGGATTCTGAGAGCCTTTTAGCAGCTTTTGCCATATTATCTGCTGCGATAACCTCACCTTGTGCCTTAATGATAACTGCACGTTTTTCTCGTTCTGCTTCTGCCTGCTTGGCAATCGTCCGCTTCATCTCTTCCGGCAGCTCGATATGTTTAATGTCAACGGAAACAACTTTGATGCCCCATGGATCGCTTGCTTTATCGACAATTGACTGGATACGCTTTGATACTTCATCGCGATTCGCCAACAGCTCATCTAGCTCCACCTCACCGACTACGTCCCGCATAGTCGTCTGCGCAAGCTGAGAAATAGCGTGTATATAATTCTCAATCTCGATGACAGCGGCTGCCGCGTTCATTACCCGATAGTACACAACAGCGTTCACCCGCAGTGATATATTGTCCTTCGTGATAGAATCCTGATCGGGTACGTCCACCACCATTACCCGCATATCAATTTTTTTCATCATCTGAAAAACAGGCCAGACGATTCTCCATCCAGGTGACATCACGCCGGAATACTGCCCAAGAGTGAATTTGACACCTCGCTGGTACTGGTTAATTTGTCTGATACTAATAAGCACCAAGAAAAGGAATATGACGATTAATGTAACGGCAAGTGGCATATGGTTGATAAAATAATGATTAGAACATTCTGTGTATAGTTTACCATTATATTGTTAGATAGAAAAGTGAGAAACTATGTAAAGAAAAAACCGCCACATGGTGTACAAAGGACCAATGGGTGTACATGTGGTGGTTCAAATAAGGTACATAGCGCGTCGAAGCTACATCGTGAAAAGACGTTCGCCGGACAGAATTTTATCCAGCATCTTAAGCGTCTTTTCGACAGGTGCATGCATGATGTCCTCTGTATTGAAGGTGCTCTTAAGAAAGTACTTCCTCGGAAGTCCTTCAGGGATAACGTCTTCATGCCTTACTTGGATAGGTTGCCCTCTCAATGGATCCTGATGGGGCTTTGCCGGTGATCGTTTCTTCTTCGCTTGAACTGATGTGCTGGCGGGCTTGGACCTTGGCTTGCTGTTCATTCCAGCATTTCGTCGTGCTCGTTGATAGTGGAGAGCCCTCTCACTTTCGGAAAGACTTGCCCATACCCTTTCATCGATAAAACTACCATCATGCGGTATTCCGCGTTCCTGTACCAGTGCGAGCCTGGCACCTCTCTTTCCCATGTCGTATCACCCCCAATCCCTTGTTCGCGAGTTAGAAAAGAACAAGATTGTGTTTATGTAAGTATAGTCTTTTGAAGAAGAGACGGTCAAACATAATTAATTCTGACTATTGACTACTGTGATACTACCTGCTAGTATGGAGTCGCAAATCTTTTTAGGATCCAAGAGCTAAGAAAGGTCAGCCTACTAAGAGAGCAATTTTACAATTAAGTCATTAAGTTACCATGGCTAAAAAGCTATATGTAGGAAGCCTTCCTTACAGCGTAACAGACGACCAGCTTAAGGAGCATTTCTCCCAGGCTGGAGCAGTCGAGTCCGCGCAGGTAATCATTGACCGTCAATCAGGCCGATCCAAGGGTTTTGGATTCGTCGAGATGGCTACTGAGGAAGAAGCTCAGAAAGCTATCGAAATGTTTAATGGTCAGGATTTAGATGGAAGAACAATCGTTGTGAACGAAGCCAGACCAATGAGTGATCGACCACGCGGCGGAAGCGGCGGCGGACGAGGATTCGGTGGCGGCGGCGGCGGACGAGGATTCGGTGGCGGCGGCGGCGGACGTAGACGAGACTTCTAACACTACAAACCAAAAAGACCTTCTAACACTTAGAGGGTCTTTTTGATTTATCTTAGAAAAATCCCAATATAATTGCAGTTGCACCTACAATCCCATGTGCAAGGGTAGAACTAAGAATATTCGGATGTTTCATATACACCCAAGTCAAGTACATCCCGAAAACAAACGTACCGGCCAAGATAAGCCAATCTCTGTGGAGCGTGTGTAGGAGTGCAAAAAGAACTGAGTTGCTGAGTAATAAGAATGTTTTGTTATATGAAATCGAGCGAAGTCGTTGGAGTAAAAATACCCGATAGCCAAACTCCTGCGTCAGTGCGCCGAGAATTAAGTAGTAGAGAAAATAAATATTTTTCCACCATTCGTTAAAGAAATATGTCGTCCCGATATTATTAAAGTAGGCGATAAAAAGCACCACCAAGCCAACGACTGTGAGAGGAATGAGCATTTTTGCAGACGCCTTAAACGTATCCATTCGAAATCCGAGACGCCTAAAATCCATCTTTCGAGCCATAGCCAACAGTACAACAAACGCGAAAAAAATCTCCAGTGCTGCTAGTCGGGCACCATAGGGGATGAGTTCAAAATAAAAAACAAGTACTGGGATGACGAAAATGAGAATTATTTCGGCTGCAACGTTAAAGCGTTTCACAGAGTATTGTCATTTAATCCTCTACGCAATCTCCACCGATCTTTTCACACTTATATACGCAGCCCGGACACGTGGCGTAATCTTTGCCATATGAACACTCCTGATTGAAATCAGTCGGATCCTCGGCAATACTGCCTGACGAACCGCAAACACAATATCCATCATAACTGATATGTGCGTGGGCTATCGATGATTCATTACAGTTAGTCTGCACGCAGCCAATTACTTTTCGATCATAATGATATCCCGGCAAACAGCCATCAGCGTCTTTTGGTAATTCTTTTGGTTGATTAGTCGGCTCATCCCCGTCCTCCGTAACATTTAGCAGCTCATCGAATAAATCATCTTGACTTGTATCACTTGCTTCGGTATTAGTATTTTTGTTTGTGTTTCCTAAGAAAAATTCTTCTAAATTTCCTTCCTCTTTTTTAATTTCATACTCCGCCAAAATATCTTTGATTTTTTGCTCCAAAACCTGCTTCCAATTGCCTTTTAAATAATCCCGGTCTGATTTCAGCTGTTCCTTAATATCAGCTTTAATTTTATCCAGCAAGTTTTTAAAATCCGGATGGTCTCGGTCATAGCCCAAGTCAAGTAAAATGCGAGTGCTGTCTCCAGCTACGATGAGGTCAATTACTTCCAAAACATTTTGGCCACCCTCGCCAAGAAATTTTGAAACTAAATCCGGATTTATTAATTTCTTTAATTCATTGCCAATGCGACGCTGGATAATACGCTTGATTTTCCGGCTACTCTGTTTTAAGGCATTCCCGGCGATTTGTTTTAATAAATTTTCTGGTTTTAAGTTCTCAGCCGCTGTTTCCAGGCGTTCAGCCGTCTCTTCATATGCTTCAACTATTTTTTTGAAAGCGACCACCTTATCTTTATACTCATCCCAGTCCAACTCTCCTGTTTTCAGTTGCTGAAACATTTTATCCTTAATCTCATACAGTTCTTCGATATCCTTATACACTTCGTCGGCCCTGTCTTCAAGTACTTTTTTAGCGGCATTAAGCTTATTTGTCTGGGATTCAAATGCGCTGATTCCCTGACTTACCGTATCTGCCTTAGCCAGCACCTCTACTAATCTATTGGGCATATTAGCCAGAAGCATATTTGCCGCAATCGGTCCTAACACCGGCCCCAAGGGTCTTGTTAATGTTTGAGCTATATTACCCGGCAAGTTTATGAGAAAGCGGGTAGTTTTTTTAAGAAAATGAACTAACTTTTGTAATATGGTTCTGGCTTCAGCGGTTGCCGGATATAATAACGTGACACTCACAAATATTATGAGTACAACTACAGTAATGATTTTTTGCCAGGTAGTCATAAAAATAATTAATTAATCATGCATTGCACCCACTTCGTTTTAACACTCCGGCGCCGGCTCACCCCTAAATATATGACCGGCGAGTATAGTGATATCAACTATATCAATATCCCCATCCTTATCAATGTCTCCTACTTCAAAGGGTTCTGGCTCGGGACCGTTTCTGAATGCATAATTAACTACCAGGGTGATATCAAGAATATTAAGAATGCCATCATTATTAATATCACCGCACTGAATCCTTTCAGTATGTAGTCCGGTATGCCGTGCATCATTTTGATATTGCTGCCATTCAGGTGTAGAGTACGGACTGTCAAAATCTATTACATGCACTCCCATTGATGAACTAGCTACAATCTCAATTTTACCGTCTCTATCTATATCAGCAGCAGCTGGGCTATAAACAGCGCCGACGGAGTCAAATGGCTCAATAATATTCTGACCGTTACTGTCAATGACATATAGCCTAACAGGTTCTGGATCCCAGAAAAAGGGACCTGTCCCATACATAATATCAGCTTGTCCGTCTCCATTTACATCAGCCGCAATAGGAGCATGAATACTTTGACCGGGTAAATCACTTAGTATCAGATTACCGACAAAATCAAGCGCATACAAACTATCATCAGTAATAAACAATATTTCCAATGGATCAAAATCTAGACCCGGCTGAGATATTATGTTGGCTAGAGAAGATCCCCCAATCCATTGACCCTGGACTCGTACGGGCCAGTTATCATTTAATACTTCTCCCATATGAGTCCAGATATAAACATCACACCATTCTCCCACTAAATCACATGCAATACCGACAATTTCGTACTCCGGCGTTGATGGATCAATATCACCAACAATCATTCCTCTAGTCATTTTTCCAGTAATATCAACCGGCCACACCCCATTACTTATATTTCCTTCATTATCATATATAATCACATGCGAGATCCATCCACTTTCACTATTACTTTCAGCCCAATTTATGACAAATTCCATCTCCCCATCATTATTGATATCAGCAACGGCTGGGGAAGTTTTAGAACCTTTTGGAAAATCAAGAATTTTATCTCCATATTGATCAATAACTAGTAGTCCACTGCTAGTATTAACAATAATCTCTAAAAAACCATCACCAGCTACATCCTCGAGAACTGGGCTTGAATGTCCAGAAATTCCTGCGATAATTGGCCAATTGTCATTAAGATCTGTTCCATCATGATTAAAAGCATAGATATATGGAAGCTGACTCGAAGGAACTACAATCTCTAGGTATCCATCATTATCAATATCCCCAAGAGAAGGAGGTTCTACTGCTTGTTGAACATACACCGGAAATCCATCTACAACAGTACCGTCAGAATGAAATACGTATAAACCCATTCCCGCCCAATAATCCGCGATTATGGCTATTTCATCACCAGCATATGCCGGATCAATATTCCCCACTGACACGGGAGATTCTGAAGATATGCCAAGCCATGCAAGAAAGACAGGCCAAGTTGATTCTTTGCTGTTGCTTTCAGTATAAACAGTCAATCGCATATACCATAGCCCATCAGCAAGACTTCCTGCATCCCAAGTACCGAGATGGCCGCCCAAAACGGGAATGGTACCATCGTTGTCTAGAGTTATTCCGTCTTCAGACCACGTTTCACCATCTGAAGAATATTCAAATACGTATTGTGTTAATGCCTCAATACTGGTTCCTAAGGCAGTCCCTTCAATTTCAATTGGTTGTGACCGAGTAACGCT
The DNA here is from genome assembly GCA_042570925.1 of Patescibacteria group bacterium. Classification (GTDB taxonomy): domain Bacteria; phylum Patescibacteriota; class Patescibacteriia; order UBA10025; family UBA10025; genus JBHPFX01. Next base: position 95,190 of record JBHPFX010000003.1, on the reverse strand, counting down.
TACTGGTCTGTCGAGAAAGTGTCCTGGATTAATAATGATCGATACTGGTTGGGTAGTATACCCTGCGCAGGCTGGATGAAAGATGCCATGATTCCAAAAACTTGAACAGAAGACAGTAATATTTGGTGTTCCGTCACTGATATCCGCATTACTATCATCAATAACAAGCAACGATTCTAAAAATTCAGAAAATGTTACTGGCTGTAAACGTAATGCATCAGTAAGGATTTGATCAAGTATTTCTGGACTAAGTGATTCGCGTACGTCCCACAATGCTCCAGAGATAATTTGCGCTCCGGCATGTGGCTCTCGATCATAATTTTCGGGATAGTGATCATCACTGTTACATATTCGTAATGGCTTAGGATCACCAAAGAAAAATCCTTCACCTTGTTCGGGATCATTATTAACCGTGCACGCCCAATAATCTGCTATCCCCTCGTGCAAGTTACCTGATTGTCCAGCATAACCACTCGCTAACAACGCAGGATTCAACGTATGTATCAAGGCGTGCCCATATTCATGATAGATCACATCACTGATAAGAGCTGTACTTTCACATTCAACTACCTCTCCTGAAAATAATGTATGTTCACCTTGCTGGTAAAATCCTATTTGGAAAGGAGAAGTAAGGAAGTAGGCGTTACAGGCATCATTGATATTTACTTTTGTGAGTAACGGAAAGTCCATTTCTACTACATCAAGCGAGGCTATGTAGTCATGAATTCTATTGACATGATAAAAAGCATTGGATTCCTCATTTTTATATGAGTTATCACTATCGCTCCAATTCCAGTTATGAACCATTTCTTCATTTACAAGCGTTGAATGAAGAGCTTCATCTAATTGATCATTTACTACGTTTACCCACGGCCCCTGCAAATAAGCATTAAGAGCTTGGCTACCGCTTAAACCCGTGAACTGATAATTACCGTTACTATCAGTAGTAGTTTGTTCCTCACCTATTGTTACATAATTATTTCTAAATGGTTTTTCCAACTGGATACCATCAGTCACCGGTTCTTCCCACTCTAAGCCCGTGACAGTTCCTGAAACGTCGTAATAAATAAGATTATCTCTAACTTCAACTATTTCTCCTGTCTGCGCATTAATAAAATAGGTAAATTGGGCGGGTAACTCTTCGATAAATGGTGTCTCAACCTGCCAAGCTAAAATATATGAATCATTATACGGATATACAACGAGAGTTTCTTCTGGAGTCAAAGTAGTAACACTTTCGGAGGTGAGTTTGGAAAAATCATACTGTACTCCTTCGCCTTGAATATTGTGATACAACTGCGGAAGCGGTAATACTCTTTCAGCTTCGGGGGAAGCAGATATGCCAGTTGCGACCTGCTCTGATAATGATTCTTTTACTGATGAAATAGCCTGCTCACTTTTTATTTCCGGTGCTACTGAAATATTGATATCTTTCTTAATATCATCATTTATATAAGCTACTTCATTATCTACTAAATACACGATTGATCGTCCACCTATAACCGGCACTCCGTTATACAACTGTTGGAATTTTGCAAAGTGCTGATTCTTTGACTTCACGACTGAATCTAAAACAACATCATTAGTTTTAGTGATACCTAGATCACTAAGGCTGACTGTTTTTATAGCTGTGTCTTTATATGTGATATCAAGTGTTGAACTTGCCTTTATTTTTTGATCCTTATCATCACTAAAAAAACCAGTGATAATACCAGCTGCCATACTCAAAGACGCTAACATCATTACCATCACACCAACTATTTCATAGATGCTAATCTTCTTTTTCGTTGCAAGAAGTATTTTTTCGTTATCCATATGTTTTTTCTCATTAACTCTCATCTTCCTCTTCTCCCAACTCAACGCCGACCGTTTCGAGATATGTTAAATACCCATGTTCAATAGTAAAAAACACATGGTCGGAAACATATGTCTCGACTTCACCCTCGATAAATAGTTCAGGTGTCGCATCAACTTTTTCAACCGTACTACTGCCGATTGCTTCAACAACTGCATCATAATCCATTTCGAACTCAAATAAGTCGGGCGTTAAATCTGAATACGTTATGTCACCTGTTTCCGCAGTAATCTCTTCGGTTGAAAATATCTCACCGGCAATAAAAGTTATTTCATACTGATGATCAGGATACGTCCATGTTTCTGTCCGCATGAGCGTCCGATTTGCTTCGTCTTCATTATAGGGGAGATATGATATCGAGAATTGTCTTGGATACCCAAAAGTCTCGACAAGTTCTTCTTGTGCCTCAGAGAGCTTCTCAGCTTCTTCAAAAAGTAAGATGTATGCAAAACCAGCCCCCAAAAGAAGCAGGATAACGATAACAATCACACGGGCTTTCTTCATGTGGGTAGTATACCTAATGAATGGGTAATCATTCAAATCCCCTCTATAGTATTGACAAAACACACATTACATGTTAGTATCCCTGGTTCTTTAGAAGCTAGATATAAGAAAGAACTTGGCAGTAATTCCTTATTGCTAATTTCTTCTTTGTATCATCCATGAGAAGCGCGCCGGAGGCGTGTATCGCAGCCTAGTCACCGAACGACTACAAACATTGCCGGAGGCAATGGGCTGTCTGTGGAACTTTCCCCAGGATGAGCGCACGAGCGCGGGGAATCACTTTGCCGCTGTCTAGCCAACAGTAGCAAGCCTTCAAGAGAAGGTATGGTGGTACATTCCAACCGGCTAGGAGGAATCATGGCACATTCACATTTCAATCACCAAACCGTGTGGGAAGATAAGTTTAGCTTCCTCAAGCGCTGTGGGATGGAAGCAGTGTATCTGTTCATTCTTGCAGTCGCAACCAGCGTTCGAGACCTGGAAAAAATTCACTCATGGCTCGAACCAAACCAACGTCTTCTACGTGAAGACCTAACAGCTCTAACCGATTACTGGTCAAAGCTGTTTGAACTCAAGGCTCCAACAGGTGGGCCACGGCTCCGCGAAGACGTCATAAAGTCAATGCTCAAGCGGCTGTGCGAAAAAAATGGCCTACGGATACGCCAAACACATGACCTAACCAAGTACTACATGGCGAAGCTTGACGCTGACAGAAAAAAAGAAACACAGTTTCAGATGATGTCCGGCTGCCGTCCAATCTACTGCATTGACGAACAACTGGGTCATGGGCTTGATCATTTCATTGCTGAATTCGAAGATGGCACTATGATCAAGCTTGGATGTCGAATCTCCGAAGACAAAGCGAACTTCGGAATCCGCTTCGTCCTCTGGCAGTACGATCTGACAGAAGAGTCTACACACCGACTGCTCTCGATCGATGCACTTCGCCAGTCATTGATTGGTAATCGCATGGAGCGTCTAACTACTGACGTGTCCGGCACGGAAATCGACTTCTGGTTTGTAGTTCCAATGGACAGGCTTTACGACCTCTTTGAAGTGAGGCCACTTCAGGGTCACAGCGTTCATAGTGACTCGGAATACGTTATCAAGCCTGATTCCTATGGAGCACTACTTGATGTACTGAAGAGTCTTGGACTTCCAATCAACGGTGTCCAGCTCAAGGTTCCGTCTCCCCCGCGTGACTAACTATCGAACATTCACCAAAGCCGGTGGGCACACTCGTGTCCACCGGTTATTTTTTATTCACTTAGCTCTATTGAATTATTACATGAGTAAGAATATACTTCATGTAAGAACTAATAAGTAACATGTGCAATAATATGAAATACTTAGTTTCACTAGTTGCAATTATAGCGGTGTTTGCATTTATCAATACTGCTCATGCGGGAAATTACTATTATGGGAGTGATGGTCAGACTCCTCTAAAAGCGGGTGACTGTAAACTGGTAAAAACTGAAAGTGAGGCAAGTGAAATCTATGTATACACGTTAAATCCTGATTATACAATTTTACTAAATCAATCATACTTCGATCACTGGCAGCGAAATGCCCGATGTGACGAACTGCAGTTCCATGTGGATCATAATACAACGCGAACACGGCTGCGGGTATGGCTGCGCGATATTGCTTACGGCTGGTATAGTGATATTGGTGCCTCACACCTAAAAAACCAGACAGTCAGCACTGGTGATTACGAATGGTTTTTTATCCAGAATGGAACGATACGCCGAATTCCAGACATCTTGACAGCCTGGTCATGGGGTTTGCTGATTAATGATCGTATTACCATCCCGCGAGAACACACTGATGATTTTTATAACTTGACCACTCTCGGCGCTCCTTTGAACTTCAATGATGGGCAGTATGTCGATGATATTAACGACATATGGAATGATGGCAATCGCGACTACTCATCACTTCCATCCAGGCTTGCTGATGACATTCAGTCACAAGTATCTGGAACTAAGAGAGTATTTGAGAGATGCACATATTCGAGTGGATCAAGCCCGTATAGAGCGCTTCTCGACTGGGGCTGGATGTTAAGAAACTCAGGCTGTGCACTTGCATCATAGAAAGTAGATAACAAAAAAACCGTTGGAAACGATAATCCAGCGGTTTTTTTATTCTCCCGGGACCACTCTCTTCAATCTCCAAGTAAAATAGAAACCTAGAAACAACACAGCCGCAAGGAAGAAAAATAGATACTGAAGAGAATAAAACTTGAGCACTACTATGCTCAATCCCATGCCAATTAATATGGCAAGTGGCCTGATGTCTCTAAAGAAGTTTATATAATCTAGATCTTTCACATCAACAATTTTAAAGAAATATGACTCGCGCATTGCTTGTATGAGAGCGGCACCGCAACGGGTCAAAAAAAGTATCACTGCCCACACGACAGGATTGGTGGATTCAATAAAAAATATTAATGAAACAGATGAGACAAGTATCATAAATCCTAACATGAGGATTTTCTTTTCACTATGGTATTTGTCCGCAAACGTACCCGCAGGGATTTCAAAAAGAATAAACGGTATCAACATGAACGTAAACACGATACCGATGGTGAGCCAGCTCAGTCCAATGTATTCATGAAGATAGATTGGAGTATATACGACGATAATAGCAAAGAAGAATTCCAGCAAAAATGAAATGGCGAATATTCCCCGTAAATTAATATTCTGCCAAATATTCTTAAGCGTTTTAAGAGTTTGATGATGCTTATAATGAATACGCTCACCTAATTGTTTTCGCTTACTAATTACCAACCCAATAACAGTAAGTAAAAACGCTATGGAAAAGATATAAACAAGACGGTAATTATTATCTCCAACGAGGAAACCTACAATAAGAGGACTTATAAGCCATCCAGAACTTAATAACGTTAAATAAATAGTCCGTGTCCGTCCCGTAGTGATATTGGTTGAGCACTTTTCGATAAAAATATCCATACTAATCCATACTAGATTCATCGTCGCTCCACCAATAATAAACGCTATAAACGCTAAAACAGTCGAATCGGTGGTAATAAGCAAAATAATACTCAGAATATTGATCACCAGGACAGTAAGGAATAATCTGTAGTTAGTAAATTTATTTATGAAATACGGAAAAAAGTTTATTACAATCAGGCTTAAAACGGCCGATCCAATAAAAAACAGTCCCACTCTTTGCACATCTACAAACTCTTCAACAAACGTCGAGCGAATATACCCAGGGAATGCTTCAGACAGGGCAATTATAAACCCTATCGTATATAAAATTTTTAATCCAACTCGTCCAATCATAGTATTAAGTTAGTATAGCTTTTTTGTATGAAAAACTCTATTCTTAAAAAACAATTCTGTGATATACTTGGGGGATGAAACACAAAATACAAAAATATTTACGAGTTCGAATAAGTGAATTGATTTCAATTTTCGTGGTAATTCCTTTTATCTTACTCGTACAATCAAATATGAATGTGAATGTCAGTGTCTTTGTTGCTCCCCCGGAAGATCCCGTAATTACCGAGATTATTGTTCATCCGCACCTTTACGGGTATACCATCAAAGGAGAATCCATATACAACACACAACCTGTGTGGATAGAAGATCATTCCCGAGCGCAAATAGTGGAAGTTAATACCGATGTAGATGGTAATTTTACCGCTGTAATTGATAGTAAAAGTAAGTTCACGCGATTTGGATCACATCATATCGTCGCCCACATCGAGATCAAGCAAGATGAGGTTATCTTTCTTGAGAGTAACGAGGTAATAATTACCATCGATGAGGATTTCAACCTGTCACTAGATCCTGAAAGTAAAAACAATATCGTATTATCAATCGACAACATTACTCAGGAGGAACTGGAAAATCTTCAAACACAGAACAATTTTAGCATACTTCCCCATACCCAATATGGAGCTTTTACAAAGTATGTGAATTCATATAAAAATCTCTCCCAACTTTACACAGCATATCAATTAATTATTCATCTACTCATACTTCTCTTTGTTTTGTTTTCTATGACACGACGATTTGAAAGAAAGAAATCAAGCGGCAAGCCATTCTGGTCTCTTGGAAAAGGAATTTATTTTCCTCAAGAACGAACATTTTAATTATATAATAAAACCATCTCCTTTAAGATGGAGGCTGATAGAGGTTTTATTTTACGCAAATGCTATACGTATGACTCACGTCACCTCGTGTGATGTTAACCTCGTTACAATTCGGTGCTGATTCAGAACAATCTTCATCTGACTCACAAACCGTATGGCAAAGTAAGTCACCCGTTACCTCTCCGCATGTTCCGCCTTTTGGACATTCTTGTGACCAATTACATACCATACCATCCTGACACGGATCTACTCCGTCATCGCCGATTTCACATGACTCCATTGTGTCATCTTGTGTTACATCAGCATCAATCTCTACTTCAGTGTCAGTAGTAGTAAATATCTGACATAGAAGTTCACAGATATTATTGATGCAGGCGGATCCAGTTTGGTTGAAAAAAGAATAGTCAGCATCTTTCATTAAACGACTGGGTGTGCCAGTAACATTTCCATAAGTACATTCGTCTATGGTGCCGCCGATAGTATACTGCCAGCAATCCGAATTCTTCTCACATGCTTGTCCGCCTATCACACGCTGACGAAAAGCCGATTGATCAGGATAATTAACTAATGATCCGTTGACGATATAATTTGTATTTGAATTGTTCTGCTCATTTACTACAATTGTTTCATTCGCATCATAATACACCGCTACACTTACCATAAGAATAGCGATAATCACAATAGTTATTACGGCCGCTACATGCACATATCCTTTTTTGGACTTCATATACTACTAGTGTAGTACAGCTGGCAAATAATACAAAACAGCACCATCTAAGAACACCTTAATTATGATGTTGTTATTATTGTTATGGTCATACATTTCCTTCAAGATGATATAGTGGTGTCGAGTGAGGGTATTGACAGGAGATCCATATTCTGATAGTGTGCCTTATAACCACTTCACAAACTGAATTATATTCAGTATAGTGGCTATATAGAGCATAGTAAGTCGAGAAATAGAGTCGAATTTCGAGGTTACTATCTCCTAATTCGTTTTATTTCTACACACATGCAAGGTACAATCAAAAAATTGACTGATAAGAACTTCGGTTTTATCGCATCTGAAGGCAGTGAGAAGGATTTATTCTTCCACGCCAACGAGCTTGATGGAGTAGGATTTGATCAACTTCAAGAGGGCGATGCCGTCACCTTCGAAGTATCAGATACTCCAAAAGGCCCAGCTGCTGTAAAAGTCAGCAAAGCGTAAATCAGTTAGTTAAATCTAAATCATAAATACCCGCCTCACGGCGGGTATTTTGATATATTCAATAAAAATTCATTCCCAATTACACGCACTCCTCAACATAAGGAATGTGGTGATCTATTTAAGTAAATGTGTTATTATCAACCATATAACTGCTTTATCCGTTACCCTAATGGCTGATAAGAAAAACGGTAAAAACCGTATGCCAAGCAGCAAGCAGATTGAGATAAAAACCAAGCAAACTAAAACCGAGTATAAAATCATTATCGGTGTTATTATGCTTGGCAGCATTATTGCTGCTGCAGGTATTGTAGGCGGCTTATTACTGGATCTTCCGGAAACTCAACTAGATGATTCGACCTCTACTGAGGTTACTGAAGTAAGTTTTAATTTCTCTGATGTATATGGCTTTGACTGGATAGCTGAATGGACTGAAGATAATGAATTCATTACTAAGTTATCTTTAGGCTCACTTCCAGTAACAAGTATTGATAGTACGGTTACTTCCATAACAGCAGACAATATCGACGCAGTTTCAAAAAAGTTTATTAGTGACAATGTTTCTCTTTTTAATATCCAGACTGATGATCTTACTCTGAGAAATTCAGATATTGATCCTGCCACCGAAGAAATTTCTGAAACTGCATATATCCATTACAACCAAAAATACAACGACATTCCTGTTTATAACGGAATTGTAACTTTAGTGTATGCAGATAATGAGCTTATTGTCTTTGATTCCGGATATCAGCTCAGTGAGGATATTAACACCACACCGAAAGTAGATCAGGAAATTGCTGAACAAATAGCGCGATCCTTGGAAGCAACCGGACAATATATACACCTACAACAAAAAAACAAGCTGCCTGAAGATATGGTACAAACTCCAAATATTTTAAATACTGCTACCCCTACTTCTCCAGAGAATGTCACTATAAAAAACACTGCCTTAAGCATTCACTCATCGATAGTAAAAAAAGATCGCCTTGCCTGGCAAATAGAGCTTGAGCATATTGATAATGCATCAAAACCACTCTACTTCATTGATGCAATTGACGGAACATTATTAAATAGAGAGGAGCAAACAAATTTAGCACCATTTTATCTGGATGGATATGTCACTGGTTCGGTTTATAGCCGTTACCCCAGTTACGAAACCCAGCCTATAGAAGATTTGTCTGTATATTGGCAAAGCATAGCTCATGAAACTGATGATCAGGGTTATTATCGGGGTACTTATAGCGGGAATACGGATTTTATTTTACAAGCCTATTTAGAAGGACCATATGCAAAAGTTGATTTGACACATTCAAAAAAAATAATCGTTTTGAGTGTGCCAGAAGATATCACCTACTCATGGGATTGGGGGTATAACTATAATCTTTATTATTATTTAAATGAGGCGCATGACTTTTTCACTGCGGGCGGTTCTTTTGATGCACCAGTGGACTATCAAGTGCAGGCTCACGTAGATTCAGATACCTGTGGGGGTATCTGTACTTCCTGCTCTTCAAGTCCTGATATTTGGTTTAGCCCAGGAGCAAAAACTGATGCAGAAATACCAGAAATTATTTGCCATAGCACTGCACTCAGCAGTGATGTTATGTATCATGAATATGCGCATGTTGTTGCCGGGGAAATTGCCCCTTCTATTCCACAAACCGTGGATGAGGCTTTAGCATATTATTGGGCAGCAACAATTAATGATGATCCGATGATTGCTGATGAAATTTTTCCCGATGGCGGTGTACCACCTATGTATTTAACCAATTTAGACAATGATTACCAGTTTCCCTATAGCTGCACGTATGGAGATCCGTCGATAGACCACATGTGTCTTGGTGGAGCTTTATGGGATTTCAAAGAATATACTGAAGATTATCTTCACACAACTACTCCCGATCATTACATAATCAGGACAGAGAAAATGAATCCTCAATCAGAAACGGACTTTTTACAAAAACTAGTTAGCCAGATAAATTTTTTTCCAAAAACTTTAACTTGCAGATCCTTTGCTAAACACGGTATTTACGTTTCAGAGTGTGCTAGTCATACTCAAGCGCACGTATCATATCCAGATAGAAATATCATCGGGCCAAGTCAGATTGAAATAATTGGCACTGTCAATAAAGGAGAATCCGAATCTTATACTATTGAGTACATGCCAAGTTATTGGGTTGACCCAAATCTATCTTGGTCAGATAGTGGAGTGACGCTCACGGGAGGCGATAGTATTATTGATGATGTTATCGGTACAATTGACCATAACTATCTTAGTGACGGATGGAATACGATTAAACTAGCTATTATTGGAGCTGGTGAAGTTATACAAGAACACTATGTTCGGTTTGTTTATTCTAGTAATTTAAAAACGGGCTGGCCGGTAACAACAGAAGAAGCGGGTGCAGATCATTTCTCCGCTCCGGCTCTTTATGACTTAAATGGCAATGGTAATAAAGAGGTAATATACTACGATGGTAATGCTTTACAGGTACGGGATAGCGCCGGCCAGCTGTTATGGAATAAACCTTTTGAAGCACCTGCTTTTGTTAATCCAGCAGTAGCTGATATTGATGACGACGGCTATCCAGAAATTGTGGTTCTGGCTGGGAGTAATATTTTTGTCTGGGATAAAGATGGAAATGAGAAGTGGTCGTATCAAATGACCCAATCATCCTGGCCAAATCCAGAAGTTGAAAGCTGGACCACCCCAGCCATTGCTGAAATTGATGGTCAGAGCCCGGGACGAGAAATCATCGTTGTCGGTGCTCATATTGGCGGTGCTCCAACCACCTTAAAAAATTACATCTTAAGTAGCTTCGGCGAGGTTTTAACCTCTTGGCAAATAGCTAATGACGGAAATTATAATTACTTTGAAAAAAGACCGTCACCCGCTATTGGCGATGTAGATGGCGATGAATCAAATGGCAGTGAAATTGTAGCAACGTATAATGTCGGCAATTCAGTAAAAGTATATACGTGGGACCAAACAGGCAATGAAGCATTACCCCTAAAACAGCTTACTGGTCAGGCTATTGCTTCACCAGTTATTGCTGATATTAATGAGGATGGACTGATGGATATTATACAATTGACACAAGATGTTACTCCCGGTGGTAGCAATGATAACGTGATTCATGCATGGGATAAAAATGGAGATATATGGTCTATTACTTTGCCTAATGAGTATTACTGGCATGACGCTGAACCAATGGTGGTAGATTTAGATCCTTTACAGGGAAATGGCTTGGAAACAATCATGGGAAGAGGCAGTGCCGCTCTGTACATTTGGGATAAAAACGGCAATAAAGTAGGAGAAGCGCATGCTACGGGAGATGTAATTGATACAGCAGCTGTTGTTGTAGATGTAGATAATGACTCAGATTTAGAAATTTTTATTGGCTCAGAGGATGGAGGATTATACGGTTGGCATCACAATGGTACTGCGGTGGCAGGATTTCCCCAGTTCATCTTAAGTAACATACACAGCACCCCCTCAATAGATGACATTGACCAGGACGGACAGCTGGAAATCGCGGCAGGGTTTCCTATTAGTGAATATATGGATGGAGGCTTTGCAGTTTGGGATTTAAACACTACCTATAACGATGATTTACTGACAGCGCCAACCTACCGTTATAATACCCAGCGTACCGGAAACGTGTTGAGCCCAAAAGATGTTTATGTTGATGTTAGTAATACCGGTGATCCTGATGAAGACGGGTCTTCTGATCATCCGTTTGATTTAATCCAAGAAGGAATTGATGCTGCTAATATGGGCAGTGTCGTCAGAGTGAGTCCCGGTATATACCTGGAAAATATAGAACTAAAATCAGAAGTGCCGCTGATTGGTTCCGGAGCAAGCTATACAAAAATTGATGGCCGGGGAGGTGGCGGAAGTGTAATAGAAGCCGTTTACGATAGCAATGTTTCCATTTCAGGATTTCATATTACTAACAGTACCAATAGGTGTGTTTACATAAATCGTACTTCAAATTTTGGAATAACCAACAATGTAATCTCAAATTGCGGCATAGGTATTAGCTCGAGTACTTCAAACGGTATAATTGCTAATAATTCTATAATCAATAGTGGCTCAAGTACTGGTGGTGCTATTCTTGGGTATAATTCAACATTAACTATAAAAAATAATATACTAGCTAACACACAGGTAAGTGATGCGCGAGGCATTGAACTACCGGGCAGTACGCATGACATTTCATATAATAATATGTGGGGCCACGCACCGGCGTATGTAAATATTCCCGATCAAACCGGTCTAAACGGTAATATTTCTGAAAACCCTCTGTTTGTCGGACCGCCCAACTATCATCTTGACGGCAGTTCTCCCTGTATTGACGCGGGTGATCCTAATGATGACTATTCCCGAGAACCTCAGCCAAATGGTGAGAGAATCAATATGGGCGCCCATGGCAATACCTCTGAAGCTGAATCATCTGACTCTAATTTACTTTATACCATTAGCGGCGGTGATGATTATACCTTTCCTAACGGTCCGTATGTTACAATTCCGATATATTTAGATACGGATCAGTTCGCTAATAACATTGGAAAGATAAAATTAATTCTACCAAGAAACTACAATTATTTTCTAAAAGATGTTGCTTTCAAATTACCGAATTGCAGCACCAGCACAAGTGAAGAAAATTACTGCGGGTACAAAAAATACAGTGACCATATAGAAATATTGATAATCTTGAATACGTTATCTCTTAGCCCAGGTGAAAGTCACTATTTATTTAGTTTGACATACGGAGTTGGGGAATTTTCGTTAAATATACCTATTGCTTTCGATCAAGACAATAGCGTGCTTACTGATACGAATAATCAGGATATCCTTAGTAGTCACGTTTCATATATACCTGGCATAATCTGGGAAATCTATCGTGATCGAGGTGACATTAACTTAAATGACATCCCTTATGAAATAAGTGATGCAGTATTATTGTCAAATTACTTTATTTTCGGCCCAGAAGTCTTTACCGAGGATCCAACTGAGCAAGCATATCAAAGTGATACTGATGCTGATTGCATAACTGTTGAAGTGGAAGATCTAGAGTTGCTGAATAGCATTATAGCCGGGGACCAGGAGCCTACTCTATGGTGGGGCTGCCCGGGCTATGCTTCTTCTACGGCTACGTGCCCTGATGGAACCGCTATAGCAGAATGCAGTGCGTCAGGTCAGTTCTGCTTTCAGGGAGAGCTTATAACCAAAGGTGACATTAACGAAGATAATCGGATTGACCCAATTGATGTGGTTTATTTAGTCAACTATTTTTATCGGGGTATGGATCTGGAAGATAAGGCCAAAGCTGCAGCCAATGTTAATGGTGACTTAAAAGTTGATAGTGAAGATCTGAACTATTTGGTCAACTATGTATATCGCGGTGGACCTGAACCGACCTGCCAATAATTAGGGGAGTCAATAAATATTTTGTTATTTATCACCACAGGGTTGACATAACTTCTCTTTTTTGATATCTTGGTCTGAAGTTTAAACAAAGCACCTTACATTTAACAGGAGGTTGTTTCTCATGTTTGAGCGTATCATTGTAGTGGCAGTCGTCTTAGTGCTGCTACTGTTGTCCTTGAGCGCTTCACCCAAAAAGACCAGCGCGGCTTTTAACCCTGAAACCGTGTTCGTTGAGTTCTCAACTCGCGCGGACTATTACATCGGGCTTTTTGACAGCCTAGACGCCAGTGACGCCAGTAAAGAATGGCGGGAGTATTTGTTCCATGAATATGTCATGCGTCTGGCAAACGAACAACGCCACTCCACCGATAATCTAGGACCGGGATGGAGTATGTTCCGTGTACCAGCCACAGTCAACGAGCATTGCGAAAAAATCCAGGTTGGTAAAAAAACGATCTGGGTACGGAAGGAAAGCGACGATCTGTATGTTTTCTTCGTTTTCTACCCCCGAGGCCACGGACTCAGTGATTTCTATGTCCACGTGCTCAAAAAAATGCCGTTTGACTCTCCAGGATCAAATAGTGATCCGACTGAGTACAGCGGTAATGGCCACCAACTCAAACGGCGAGACAACAGTGTAAATGATTCCGAAACATCTGTGTCATTCTACGAACTCAGAATCGGCACTACCCACCACAATGGAGATGTACCAGTGTGGTTTGACGGTTCCGGCTGGATACACGTAATAAGCATGCCGAAAAATTGATCCTGGACCTCGGTCCACCCCCGCCAACAAGCGATTGTTGGCGGTTTCTATTTATCTTTGCACTCTTTAAATGTAGCGTCGCTTACGCAGTCTGCACCAGTACAAGGCACCAAAACACTAACACACCCATCAGCTGTTTTGCATTCTTCTTCATTTAATTCAAAACAAGGCTTACCTTGCATGAATAACAATACTGCTCCAATAATAACCACAACAATGACGACAATAATGATAATGGTATTTTTTTTCATAATATTCGTTCTAATGATTATCTATAAGCAGTATACTCCATTTCTAAAACAACAACACCTTCTTACTATCGAAAGTGTTTTGTTTATTTATTCTATGGACTGTCCGAAGCGCCAGAAAAAGGTGGTAATATTTGGATTGCCTTCCATGTAGCCGATAGCCCGCTTGAGCTGCAGCTGGGACAACTCCTGGCTTAGATTAACTGGAAATTCATCCTCTCCCGTATGAAATTTCTTTAACGTTTCCAAAGAGGCAGTATCACCCAATTGACCTAGTGCCCATACTGCTGAATTGCGATTACGCATATCATTGGTCGGATCATCCAGATAAGAAATTAAAGCGCTTACACAGGTACCGCTATACGTATCTTTGGCCATTTGGCAGGTATCTTTCACTCCATGTCCTATGATTGTCACGCTGATTAAAAACACTAAGACGAGCGTGGTTATTCCCAGGGCGGTTCCGTAGAGCAGAATATCTTTTAGAGTAATGTTGAATATTTTAATCATAGTCCTATTTTTTAAATTCAAAAATTGTTGTTATGGGCTCATTGAACACTTCAGAAATTTTAAAAGCTAATTCCAGAGAAGGGACGTATTTATTTTTTTCAATAGCAATAATAGTCTGGCGGGTTACGCCGGCTTTTTTAGCCAGGTCTTCCTGAGTCAAATTAAACTGGGCCCGATACATTTTAATTTTATTATTTATCACCGCCGTATTTTTTATTAAAGTAGTGAAAAAAGATTGCATACAAGGCAATATTAAAAATTGCCAAATAACCAAATATCACTCCCAGAGATTCAGAAAAATAATCCTCATTGTTTTGTCCGGAAAATATGAAAAATAAAGAAAACATACCCAGCAGTAATGTGATAAAAATATGGGTCATCCTCGCGGCTTGACCACTGACCGTCAGAACTCTTTCGTCGATAATTACTTTTTTGTATTTTTCCTTAACCAGGAATATAAATAGCATGCCAATTAAAAAGGCAGCAATGGCCAGATAGAGGTTATTGATTAAAAATGCAGTTAATACAATAACGCCAATCAACAGAAGGATAGTTATTCTAATGAGTGAAAATTGTTTTAGATCCATAATTTTGTATGTAATGTTTACATTACATAATGTAAGGTATACTTTACATCATGTCAAGGGTAGTTTTCCACAGATACCAAAAAACACCTCCTATCAAAGAAGATGTTATTACTTAATCGGTTGCGTATCTAATTGTTCAAATTCAGCTGGGGAATTTATACCAATTCCTCTTGTAGCATGTTCTTCGTTGCCACTTGTATAAAGAGTGATATGCGCTGGCTGAACCTCAATGCTCGTTTTGAGCAACTCGTTTAATTTCTTAAAAAATCCATCAATCCCGGACACCCGTACCATCTGTATATATGATTCCCTTTTATTCTCAATTTGATTATCATCCTTTTTCGGATAATGTTTTGTGATGTGATATTTTTCAGGTTTCAGTACATAACTCCAGTCGGTAGCATCAACGAGAGATTGAATTTCAGATATTTTTTCTTCTTTCTGCTGATCTGTTAAGTGCTCCAGAGCTTGCTGTATTTTTTCTCCTGTCTTGAAACCAAGAACGGTGATGTGATATTCACTTTTTTCGTCAAATCCATTTTTTTCAGCTAAATCTGGCAAGTTTCCTAAATCAAAGGTAGATTTATTAATATGTAAAAGCAGTGTGAGCGTTTCTCGATCAAACGTTTTACTATCTGGTTGAAATTTGTTTTTACCTTCTTGCACAAATCTAGTCTCTAAATTTGAACATCCGCCAGGCAATGACAAACGACACGACGATCCAACCGGCCATAAAGAGAAGCTCAATCCAGAATTTTTCTATACCCTCTCCATTGACTGATACAATTCGAAGAGCATCAATCATCGGTGTCAGGGGCAGATATTCAACGACGCTCGCGACAGCTTTTGGCAATGTTTCTGTGGAGAAGAACACACCTGAGAAAAACATCATTGGCATGGTGATAACTTGTGAAAGCGCTTCGGCGGTCTTTGTATTTTTTGAATACCCGGCAACGGCAAAACCGATATTTAGGAAAATAATACTACCAAAAATACAGATAAGATAAATCAGCACATAACTGCCATATACATTGACATCAAACGCTAGCTGGGCCAGAAGAATGATGAGTGTGATTTGGATCAGATTTACAAATAAGTATGACAATACTTCCGCTGCCAAGAAATCACGAATTTTAACCGGAGTGGCCGCCAAGCGTTTTAATAATTTTTGTTCTCGATACCGACTAATGCCTGTGGAGATGCCAATAACGGCTGACATCATGATGGCCATGCCCAGGATGCCGGGCATAATGATATCGATGTATTTTATATCTTTTGATTGAATGCTTTCTGTAGTATACGAAAAAATGGCAGGAGTACTGCCAATCTGCATATTGATGCGATCAACAAATTTATCAACCAGGTTCAAGGCAATTTGATTCACGGTAATATTGCTTTCATTGTAGTACACTTCTATCGGCGAAATCTGGGATTCAGGGAGTGAAGGAACTTCCATGTCCGGTGGCAAATCAACGGGCGGCTCAACAGCAGTAGGCAGGTCAAAATCTTCAGGGATTAACAGGATAATATCTATATCCCCATCTTTAAGCTGCTCTTTAGCACTATCGAGACTCTCCGGCGTGTCTTGTTTTTTAATGAATTCAATTTCATCAAGTCCCTGCTGAAACTGCTTGGACATCTCAGTATCGGCACGATCAAAAATGATGTATTTTGAATCGCCCATCTTTGTAAAATCAAACAAACCAAAAATGACAATAAACATGAGAGGAAATACAAGCGACCAGAATATGGCTTGTTTATCCCGAAAGGTCATTTTAATATTTGCGAGAAGCAGTTTGAGCATACTTTTATTCGCGAAGTTTCTTTCCGGTTAGATCGAGAAATACGTCCTCGAGATCAGAAGAAATTACCTCGAGGTCCTGCATAAATACATCATTCTTGTCCGCCCATTTATAGAGCTTGGGAAGAACCTCATTGCTTTTGGTAATTTTAATATGATAGACATTATTGCCGTTTTTATGTACTTCAAGCACTCCTTCTATTTTTTTTATTGCCTCTATGTCGAATTGATCCTCAGTGTGAAAGTGGATGCGCGCCGACGAGACAAGTTTTCGCACAAGGTTTTTTGGTGTATCGAGTGCAATTATTTTCCCCATGTCCATTATGCCAACCCTATTGCATAAATATTCAGCTTCTTCCATGTAATGAGTAGTGATTATTACCGTCTTACCTTGTTCGTTTATTTTTTTAATAAATTCCCACATATGATGCCGTGCCTGTGGATCCAGGCCAGTAGTCGGTTCATCAAGAAATACAATTTCCGGATCGTTTACCAGTGCGGCACAAATTGAAAAACGCTGTCTTTGGCCGCCGGATAACTGTCGTATTAATGATTGTTTCTTATCTGCAAGATCAACGATTTCCAGAAGCTTGTCCGCTGGCAGGGATTGGTTATAAAAACTGCCAAAAAGCTCCAATATTTCATCAAGCTTCAAATGTTCATAATAAGCCGACGACTGCAGTTGGATGCCGATCAGATTCTTCACTTTATTGAGATGCTTTTGGGTGTTGATGCCCGTAATCAGTGTTTCACCTTTGGTAGGAGGTTGGATTCCCTCAATTATTTCCATCGTAGTGGTCTTGCCTGCACCGTTAGGGCCAAGCAAGCCAAAAATCTCCCCCTGCTCCACCATAAAAGAAATATCATCAACAGCAACTAACTTGCCTTTTTTATCAGTATGGGGAAATTCTTTTACTAAGTTTTTGACTTCAATTTCAGACATACTATATATGCATTGAATATGAGTATAGCATAATAAGTACTATTTTTTAAAAAACTGATTCCATATTATACTACGTACACTATGATCAGACTCAATAAATACTTAGCCAGCTCAATGATTGGTTCGCGCCGCAAGGCAGGAGTGCTGATTAAGGCCGGCCGGGTTACGGTTAACGGCCATACTGTATCTGATGTAAGCACCATGGTTGATCCTGATAAGGTAACCGTTTTAGTTGATAATCAACTATGTGTAGCCAATGAGAAAAAAGATTATGTGATAGTAAACAAGCCAAGCGGCTACGTATGTACTCACGCGAAGTTTGAGACAGAAAAATCCATCTTTAGTATTTTGCCGGAAAAATATAAACAGTTAAAAATTGCGGGCCGTCTGGACAAGGATTCCGAAGGGCTGGTCCTGCTCACTAACGACGGAGATACTATATACCAGGTAACGCATCCAAAGTTTGAGCACGAGAAAGAGTATGTTGTCAGCGTTATCGAGGAACTATTAGACAGAGACATATTTAAACTAAAAAATGGTATTACGCTGGAGGAAGGTATAGCAAAATTTGACTACATAAAGAAAATTGGTGAAAAAAAATATCAAATTATCCTCCATCAAGGCTGGAATCGACAAATTAAAAGAATGATAGGGGTAGTTAGTAATAGAGCTCTGAGTATAAAACGAATTCGTATTGGTAAACTCGAATTGGGATCTTTAAAGGCCGGAGAGTATAAAGAAATTACCGCTCAGCAGATTAAGTGATACTGTAAGGTGGATTTGTTATTTACTCGCAATCCACCTATAATGCATGCACTCATATGAAAATCCATATCATGGTCGTTTTTATTGTAATAATATTGGTTATATTAGTAGCCGGTCACTACGGTTTATTTTCTTTTTGGGTATATTATTTCGGGATTGATAGTTTGGTGGTGAAAAAAATACTGGGCATTTGCCTGGGAGTATTATCTGTCAGTTTTATCGCCAGTACGCTTTTGGTGCATTGGAAGGATAATTTTATTACTTCAAACTTATATTATGTATCGTCACTTTGGCTGGGTGTATTATGGAGCATCGTCCTAGCTACCGTTATAACCAGCATCGTAATTGGCATTGCAAATGTGTTCAGCTCAAATGTACCTATGCCGTTGCTTGCCTCGATATTTTTAGGCTTGGCTTTAGTATATTCAATATGTGGTTTTTGGAACGCCTGGCAACCTCAGGTAAAGAACATCTCTATTCAAATAAAAAATTTACCTACTGAATGGCAGGGCAGAAAAGCAGTGCACGTATCCGACATTCATTTGGGTGCTATTCACCATCGTAACTTTATGGATAAGGTGGTCACTATGATTAATGAAATCCAGCCGGAAATTGTTTTTATCACCGGAGATCTCTTTGACGGAGCCGGAAAAAAGTTAAGTCATCTGGCCGACTCGTTAGACGACATTAAAGCTCCGCTGGGCATATATTATATAACCGGCAATCATGAAACATACATTAGTCTGGATAACTCCCTGGCTGCCGTGGCCGCCACTAAGACAAAGATTCTGCGCGATGAAATTGTTGAGGTTGAAGGAGTGCAAGTAGCAGGCATAGACTACCCATTATCGGGAATGTCTAAAGATATTAAGCCAATCCTAACAAAACTTGATCAAACCAAGCCTACTATTGCCATGTATCATGAGCCAAAGTACATAGATATTTTTAAAGAGTACGGAGTTAACTTGCTTTTATCGGGGCATACACATAAAGGACAGGTCTGGCCGTTTAACTATATTACCTCGGCAATATACAAGGGCTATGATTATGGTCAGCATAAGACCGGCGATTTGAATGTTTATACGACAAATGGCGTGGGCACCTGGGGTCCGCCTATGCGCACATTTAATCGGCCGGAGATAGTCAGTATTACTTTTTCTAAATAGTAAAACACCATTCAACCAAAAACACCTTCCTATAAAAAAGGAGGGTGTTTTCAGGATTTAATAAGTTATTTTTTTAGTTCAATGCAGTCCAGGGTGTTAAAATATAGTGAAGCAGTCGCTCCAGCATCCGTATTCCAACCCACTTGAATATTATGTGTGCCGGCAGTCATACTGTAAATTCCGTTTGTAGTAAGGATGATGTGGCCGACACCTCCGCCCATAGTAGCTGCGCGGTACGAATTAATCTGAATTACATTATCGATAATCAGCGCGATTTTAATCGATTGATTGACCGCATCAGTTGTACCGTATCCGCTGAACATGCAGAAAATCGGGCTGTTGCCGGTAGTAATGGAAATTTCAGCGGCAGTATCATAAGTTGCACCTGATTGGGTGGTGGTGATGGTCGTGTTGCTGTCCTCTAACCCTTGGGTTACCGCGTTGCTAGCTAAATCCGTTGTGGCAATTGTGCCATCTGTAATTTTTGCGCTTGTTACTGCATTACTTGCCAGATTATCTGAACTAACAATGCCGGATCCGGTAAAGCCGGTGGCTGTTACATTACCAACCGTCAAAGTGCCAGCTATCTCCATATTATCATTCACAATAAATGGCATGGTGTCAGAGGTTCCAGCAACAGCGCCGCGATATACGCGTCCGTCGATACGTACATTGTCACCGAATGTCACTGGGTTATCGGCATCTCCCTCGCCAGTCGTTGAATTGATAATTGTGCCATTGAAGAAAGTGACACCGCCTGTTGTTTGAGAACCTACTTTGAGAGAATCAACAATCAGTGAACCATCTATGTCAAAGAAGTCACCGGAAACTCCTCCAAGAGTACTGGTAACATTGTGTTCTGTCGCAGCTTGAACTATTCCAACGGTAAGAAGAACAGAGGCTAGGATTGTGAGAGTAATAGTTAAACCTTTTTTCATGTATCTCACCTCCTTTCTATTTATTATTCTATCACTTTTTCAAAATAAAAAACATCTCTCTCAAAAAGGTTTTACTGGGGTGGCATCGGTAAGCCATTATGAGAGTGTTTTATCAACTAAAATCATAATTACTGCTCCGAAAACCATCAGATAAATAAAATGTAGCTGTAACTTCTTATAAAAAGTTGCTATCAAAATCATAACTAGCCATACAGTAATTGCAGCGATGGTCATGGGAACGCCAACCCTGATAACTTCGGGAATTATGTTATCAAGACCGGCGGTAAAGAAGGGCGGATAGAGTACCACCTCGCCGTGGTAGATATGTTCCGGTATAAGCCATACCACTCCACCCCAAAGAAGGGCAAAAAGCCATTTAATGTGGTAAGGAGATGGGATTTTTTTCCTGACCGCAGTCACAATGATTGCTGCTGCTGTCGGAGCAATGAAACAAGCTATAGTTTTTAGTATTAATAATTATCTGAATGTATTGTAGCATTTTTCTCAAACAAAAAACCACCCTAAGAACATATCTGTAGGATGATTTTTTGATGGGGTCCCTATCGGCCCCGCCCTGAGCGAATCCTGAGTGAGCGTAGCGAATCGAAGGGGAAGTCGAAGGGTATGGTTATTTTAACTAATCTTATGAGGGTTTTTGCTGATTTTTCATATATGCTAGAATTAAACAATAAGATTAAATTATTAAATTCATAACTATGGAAGAACAAAATCAACAATTTATCGAAGACACAAAGTTTCCAAAATTAAGGCGTTTTAATGTCATTATGGCGGTAATGCATGCCATTCAGGGATTTCTGATGCTGTTTTTAAGCTCTGATTTCTCGCTTCCAGTTACATCAGCCTTCGTGGAAATGAATACGATCACACTAAAATTAGAACCAGTATTACAAACAGAATTCTCCGTCCAAATAGGGCCGCTGGTGGCTGCGTTCTTATTTATATCTGCTTTAGCTCATCTATTCATTTCATTGCCAGCCGGTTATAAAAAATATGTGGCCAATTTGAAAATAGGAATTAATAAAGCTCGTTGGATAGAATACGCGTTTAGCTCTTCCTTGATGATTGTAATTATTGCAATGCTCGTTGGTCTTTATGACGGACTTGGTCTGCTGATGATATTCTTTCTCAATATGATGATGATTTTATTTGGCTGGATGATGGAGCTTCACAATCAGAGAACTGAAAAAACCAATTGGACATCATACTGGTTTGGAATATTAGCAGGAGCTATTCCCTGGGTGGTCGTTGGTTTTTACCTGTTTTTGGCAGGTGAGGGAGATAATAAAGCGCCAGCGTTCGTATACTGGATTTATTTCTCAATATTCCTCTTCTTCAATTCTTTTGCCATTAATATGATCTTGCAGTACAAAAAAGTCGGCAAGTGGCGAGATTACCTGTATGGCGAACGTGCGTATATTATTTTAAGCCTTGTGGCAAAATCATTGCTCGCATGGCAGGTATTTGCTGGCACGCTCCGTCCTGTATAAGATCAAATAATAGTAAGTAAATATTACAAAAAGATGTGAATACACATCTTTTTGTGTTTTTGCATACCGACCGAATTTCAGGTGTCGAGTACACTTGGCATACAGAATAGTGATGAAAATTATCTACGTATGAAAGGAGGTGAACTTCATGAAAAAAGCATTAATCTTCTCATTCATCTTTGGACTCGGTGCACTCGTTGCCACTCCAGTAGTAGCTATGGGTATGCCTGCAGCACATGGTGTTGACGGGAAAACATTTGGTATGATGGTTTCAAGTCTCGAACCTGGAGTAATCTCTGAACACGTGAGCAACATGGGTGGAAACGGTATGGGTATGCCTGCAGCACATGGTGTTGACGGCATGACATTTGGTGACTTGGTCAGCGATCTTGCACAAATGTACCCAGGTGCAGTATCAGAACACGTGAAGTAATTTCAGACTTTCAAAAACACTTTTTGAATAACAGAAGTGTTTTTGATTTAATAATTGTTCGTTAGTATACTACTTCTCTATGCGTATTTGGGATATCGCACCAAAAAAATTATGTAGACAGCATCTCTTAGGAGAGCACCGGGAGTTGCACGCCGTATGGTCGATACTCACAAAAAACAAATGCGGGTACCGCAATCACCCCGAGACGCAACGCTGGATAGGAAAGCTCAAAGCTCTCTATATGCGCCATGAAAAACTCGTCCTCGAGATGAAAAGACGGGGCTACTGCCATTTGACGCCTCTTGAGTATACAAAGGCGATAGGCGTAAGAATCCAAAAAAAATTTATTGATAAACCAAACCGTCAGGTATATATACTTCGCAACAAGCCTTGTTCATGCTTTAGGTAACATTCATATGTAAAACCAAAAACACCTCCTCCCTCACCACATAAAGGGTTCGGGACTTCGCTCAAAAGGGGAGATGTCTTTTCTTCGATTATTGTATCTATACTATAATAAATATTAAAGCTACCAGTCCGATAGCAATCACTACAAAAGCAAGTCCTATTAAGAAATTCTTCAATTTATTTACTGGAGTGGCCTCCTGAGGATGCGGCAGGTATTTATGTAATAAGTTTTCAACTTCCTGATAGTTATCGGGCTCAGCATATACTATCAGATGTTGATGACCATAAAGAGAGGATCCTTTCTTAAAAATCAAATAAAAAACTCTTCCGTGAGTTTCTTCTGAGACTTGTGCAGAAGTATAAAATAATCTTTCAAAACCAAAACTATTGAAAAAAGTTGGAGAATAGCTTTTAACATATTCAGTACTAGTCATAACTTTCTTAAATGCTTTCCAATCATACTGAATTACTTTATCCTTTTTAATCGTAATACCATTTCTGTTAATTTCAACATCAATTTTAGTTGTGGAGGGTTTTTGAAATCGAATTTTAATTATTCCTGCAACGATAAATATTAGTCCAACGACAAGAACTGAGATTGCAGTGCTGCTACCTGAGTCGATGAATGCGTAAGCTGCCAGACCAATAATGATAAAGATAAAAACAGGAACCAACCGATATTTTGTAGCCTCTAATCTCTTAGCAAATTCAGAGGAGGTAATTGTATAGGAAATTGAATCATTCATACTTGTAGTATACTCCTTTTCTTAAATCAAAAACACCTCTCTTGAATAGAGAGATGTCTTTTCCTTTTGCTCCGAACATAATGCTCAGAGAAAAAGGTCCCTATCGGCCCCGCCCTGAGCGAATCGAAGGGGAAGTTGAAGGGTAAGGTTATATTAAATAATCTTATGGGTGTTTTAGGTGATTTTGGGTGTACGAGAGTTTTATTGAAAGAAGTAAAACAAATTTTATTATAAATCTGTTGACTTAATTCTCCTTCTACTTATATTCACTATTAGTAAGACTACTAATACAACTATTAATATCGGCCAAGAATATAATGATAGACCTAGAAAAATACCAATTGTATTATAACGAGTGTATGCGCTTACTTCATATTGGTTACCATCCTGAGTATTGCCAATAATGTTTATATTTGATTTTCCAAAAGCAAAACTTGGATTAGCCGTACCTTCAATTGTAAAATCCCTCCCAGAGTATTCTCCATTAACATTTAATCCTGAACACTCAAACTCAATTATGGTATCTGTAGGTACCACCTCATTAATATGAAGGTTAATGAGTGAGTATTTGCACCCTCCAATAGTAAAGAATGAAAATAAATTTACTATACTAACAAGTATTAATATGGCAATAATCGGTTTAAGTGTTATTGGTTTTTTCGAAGATGGATTTAATGTTTGATTTGTCTGTTTATCTAAAGTCATAGTAATTCATTAAGTTAGATATATTATATCACTTTCTTACCAAAAACACCTCCTCTTATAAAAGGGAGGATGTCTTTTCCTTTTGCTCCGAACATAAGTGCTCAGAGAAAAAGGTCCCTATCGGCCTGCCCTGAGCGAAGCCGAAGGGGTCGCTTATTTGTACTAATCTTATAAAGGTTTTAAGGGATTTTAGGTATACCAGAAAGCTACTACACGAAAGTAAACAAGTACTGAGCTAGATTGTGGTACTAATCGGTGAATTGGAAAGTGGAGAGGATTTGTGGAACCGTCACTTCATCCGCACATTCGTAATTGATGAAATTACCTGGTGGAGTCTCTGTAGTCGTATGTATTTCGTTGGTCACCACAGCGGGTACCCAGCTTTCATTTGGTGACTGCTCAAATTGGTATGAACAGTGCTCTAGCATCCCATCTGCATCTCGCCAAGTGACCTGAGTGACTGCTTCCCCGCCTAATATTGTTTGTGTAGTGGATTGTGTGAGAGCGTCGAAGCCAAGAGTGTTGATACCGTAGTCGGGAACAATGGTTATATGCGCAGAATCGCTTGGCGCGTAGATACCGATGGAACCAGGACTTGCTAGAGTTGACGTTGTGGTCCAGTCATTGGGGTAGCTAATAGAATACCCATACTCATCATTCGTATACGTCAACCAATCAGAGGTGTCTTGGAGGAATTCGAATGTAGAAAGAATATTTTGAAGAATTTCAGCATCTGCTTCATTAGTTGGAATAAGCTCAATCCTATTAGAGGATGTCCACTCATTTAATTCATAGTCGATTATGGAATATATTTCATAATTTGGTGAGTCTTTATAAACGGTTTTCTGTGCTGATTGACCATCAATTATTACTGTCTCTGATGTAATTATTTCGCTCAATTCAAAATCAAAGTCACCTAATGGTAGCACGTCAAATTTTGAGCCATTTGAATTTGATACTCTAAATAAAATTTCAGACTTATCTAATTGGTCTGTAAAGCTAAATTCCCAATCAGTTGGATACTTAAACGTAAAGCCGTATCTAAAATCATCTCTATGTACTTGCCAATCATCAGTTTCATCAATTACAGTGTTCGTGTTTGTAGAACTATTTACATTTACAGCTGTATTGGTGTTTACTGCTGAATTAGTGGGTACAATATTTGTATTTACATTGATAGTGCCTGTATTGGTCGTAGTGGTTACTTCTTCCTTATTCTCCTCATAATACCAAGCTGCACCGACCAAACCCACAGCTATAACAGAAATGAG
Organism: Patescibacteria group bacterium; assembly: GCA_042570925.1. Lineage (GTDB taxonomy): Bacteria > Patescibacteriota > Patescibacteriia > UBA10025 > UBA10025 > JBHPFX01. The sequence goes on along the minus strand of JBHPFX010000003.1, from coordinate 69,272 downwards.
AATTACAACTACCCAATGAGTAAAACCCTTTTGATAATTCATAGGTATATATTTGAATGATTATCTAAATATATTATACTCTTTTTCCCAACCAAAAACACTTCTTCAAAAAGGGAGATGTTTGTAATCAAATAAGATTAACTCTCTTTAATACTTCAATAATCGCAATTACAATCCCGAATAAGTCAAAATAAGCTAATATAATTACTCCATAAAGTGCTCCAACAGTGGATAGCCGTATGATCACCTTCTGAAATAACTTAGCATCTTTACTCCACTCATAACTCACATTTTCTCGTAAGCTTAATATTTTTTTTATACTTGGTTGTTTTCGAACAAGAATTAAAAAAATAATAAGTGCTGCAAAGGCGATAGTCCACGCAACATATATATCTATTATTAATACTTGAGTCTTCTCACTTAAGCCAAGGAGTGCAATATTTACAAATGAATAAATAATAAACAAGACTCCGTATTTTTTGAAATCAGTTATTTTATTCTTTATCAGCCTAGCCAAAAAGATGCCGCCGGCTATACTAGATACGAGTATGAGCAATGAAGAAATGAATTTCATATATTAAATTATAGCATTATTCTATTATAAAAAAACACCTCTCATAACCTGAGAGATGTCTTTTCCTTTTGCTCCGAACGTAAATGCTCAGAGAAAAAGGTCCCTATCGGCCTGCCCTGAGCGAAGCCGAAGGGGTCGCTTATTTGTACTAACCTTATGGGTGTTTTAGGGGATTTCAGGTATATGGTAGACTTATTCGAGAAAATTAAAGGAGTCAATAATTTCAATAATTAAATCCTGATTATCGATTACGAGATTATTATCACCACCAATATAAATTTGATAAATTTTATTATCTTTTTGAAAATTAATATATTTGTATGATTTATGCTCAATTTTAGTTCCAACGTAATTTCCTTCATCATCCCACTCGCCAATTGTTCTTTTATAATCAGCGTCATATGCATATCCTAACTCTCCATTAACTGTTATTTCGCTCAAAGTAAGTTCTGTTAGACGATTATGATTTTGTTCACCTTCTCGGAGATGTGTTTCGTGCTTATCAACCCACTCCTTTAATGAGGCTTCATCATTTATAAAATATCTGACAATTAATCTGAGATATTGAGTAACGCCACTTTCTGGCGGCCAAGTATAACTAATCAAAGAATATCTTTCTCGTGGTGGATTATAGAGGCTGGTTTCTTCTCTCCAGTCAGCAGGAACGCTGATTAAAAAACTCAAATCGTTTTTATTATAATTAACTGTGCGCCAGTTATTGCCACTATCTGAGGTAACGTTTGTGTTTACATTAGTAGTTGAATTGGTGTTGGAAACGAAATTAGTATTCGTTGCTGCATTAGAATTTATTGCATTCGAATTCTTCACATTTACAGAATTGTTTTCAATAGATTCGTTACTAACAACCTGAGTATTTGCAACCTCCTCTTTATTCTCCTCATACCACCAAGCAACTCCAACCATAAAAACTGCGAGCACTACAATAATGACAACCAATGTTGCACTAATGAATCCTCTTTGATTAATCATACATATTTATTCTAATGATTATCTAAATATAGTATACCTCTTTTCTGGAACCAAAAACACCTCACAATGAATAGGAGATGTTTTTTCCTTTTTCTTCGAACACAATGCTCAGAGAAAAAGGTCCCTATCGGTACGTTATTTTAACTAATCTTATGAGGGTTTTAGGGGATTTTAGGTATGTGGTAGACTTAATGCAGGAGATTAAGTCACTAAAGATATAAATATGGAAGAACTAACAAAACAACAACCAGCGCCACAGTCAGAACAACCAAAGAAGAAATTTAACAAATTAGCAATTATTGCTTTTGTTTTATTTCTAATTGCCGGAACGAACTTTATTTTGTTTATGATGGACATATCAGAAGTTCTCCGAATAGACTTAATTATAATCTCTTTTTTCATACCTCTTGTTCTAGGTATTATCAGCCTTTATAAAACTAAAAAAAATACGTCTAAAGGAAAAATTATTAGTAGACTTGCTATATATTTTTCTTTAATAGTACTTGCATTTATAACTTTGATTATTGTAGCGTTGAGTAGCGAATAAATAATACCAAAAACACCTCCCTCATAAGGGGAGATGTCTTTTCCTTTTTCTTCGAACTTAAATGCTCAGAGAAAAAGGTCGCTACCGCCTGTCCCGAGCAAGTGGAACGAGTCGAGGGATAAGGTTAGTTTAACTAAAAAGTCTGAGTTTGTTAAGGTTTTGGAGGATTTTGGGTATATGGTAAGCTTAATAAAGGATGTTAGATTACTAAATATATAAACTATGAATGATGCAATTAAACAATGGTTAGAGCAGGCAAGGGCTGCTGGCTTAACAGATGAACAAATTACCGAAAAATTATTGGCTCAGGGTTATACTCGAGAAATGATTTCTGAAATATTAAATCCATCTGACGTCCAGAAAAGTGCTAGACAGCCAAATGTGACGGTAAGCGCTAGTAATAAGTCCACACTAATTATAATCGTAGTTGTTGTATTTGTTATCTTAGCTGGTTTAGCAGTATATTTTTTGTTTTTCAATAAAGATAATAAAACGGAGGGTGTTGTAATAAAAAACACCCCTGTCTCTAATGTTAATTCTTTAGTTAATCAGAATAGTAATATTAACTTAGGGAATCTTAACGAAAATTTATTTGCAGATAATACAAATACCCAACTTGTTAGAAATATTAATGAAAATATAGATAATATAAATACAAGTAATGTAAATTCTACTGAAAGCACCAATACCCAATTAACAAACACGATGCTGGATAATTGGTTAACATATACTAATGATGATTATAGTTTTTCTTTTGAGTACCCTGATAATTTATATTTTTTAGACTTGAGCGAATCAGGCCTTGAAAGTACAGTGTCAATTTATGACGCCAATAGAACGTATTACTCAAGTGAGGATTGCTTAATTAGAAGTTTTGAGATTTTTTCAATACCCGCAGATTGTATGTCTATTAGTGTTATGTTAGATACTCAAGATGAATATACTAGCCCAAATTTTAATAGCTCTGGTGACTATTCTCGTAGTTTAACTAGTGAAACAAGTTCAACTTTAGGCGGCTATGCAGCAAAGAAACTGAGCGGTACTGAACAAACACCTGATTCACCTATCAATTATTCGACGGTTATATATAACACTGACACAATAAACAGCCCTCAGGGAGAAGGATCAATAATATTTGAGATTAGCGTATTGTATGGCGCTGATGTTCAACAAACTGCGGAGCAGATTTTTACAGAAGTAGTCGAAAGTTTTAGCTTTACAGGAGCCAATTAAAGTATTGCTCAATAGGAATAACTGTTCAGAGTTCTTATTGTTTGAATTTGATAGTTTTCGAACTTTAGTGCTCCAATTATTAAGTGCTTGAAGACTGTATATTTTCCGTGGGCCTAAATTTTAGCAAAAAGAACATAGCAAAAGTATATGATGAGCCTCCGGCAATCAAGTCAGGAATGAGTAACCACCAGTTTTCAATCATTGAATTACTGATGCCCACAAAAGAAATGAAAGCAGCCACCATAATTAACAGGATTGTAGAAAAAACAAGAAAAACAAGCTCGATTGCTTTTAGGGAGTGAGATATTATTTTTTTAAGAAAAGAAAAATAAACCGAGGCAATTATAGGTATAAATGCAATTTTAGTTGCATAGTTTGGGTAATATAGAAATTCATTGATGGAGGTATTATCTGATGTTTTGATAAAAAGAAGAATATATGCCCATAATGCTAAGACGAAACCAGCTCCGCCTGCGATAAGGGTTAATAATCCAACGTGCGTTTTTAATTTTCCAATAGTATATATATTTGTTTTAATGCCAGGATACTTCTTTTTTAATAATATTGGATATAAAATGAATGAGGCTACAGCTATTACTATGGCGATAAGGTAGGGAATAAATCCAGAAATTGATGTACCATAAACGGTAATGTTTAGAGGGATACCGAAAAAACCAATTGCCAAGCCCATCATAAATCCATAAAAAAGGATAATTGTGGCTATGACACGAGATGATTTTATCGCATAATCAAGGGGATGCTTTTTTAACTTCTTATTATCTGCTATTTGCATTTTATTATATTAATTTTATATATTCATTATACCATTTCTCTAACAAAAACACCTCTCCCACACACCATTATATGGTGTGGGGAAGATGTCTTTTCCTTTTGCTCCGAATCTAATACTCAGAGAAAAAGGTGGCTATCGGTACGTTATTTTAACTAATCTTATGGGAGTTTTTGGTGATTTTGGGTATATGTCAAACCTATCTAAGCGATTCAATATGATCAAATCAACCCAAAAAAAGTAACAATCATTCCAACCTGTAAATCTTCAACAGATTAAAAGCTGCCCCCTCAGTAATAATAGTTTCTTCATTATTTTCAACATTCTTTACTAAAATATCATACGTATCTGATTTAGAACTAGACGTATTTCCGTATTGATTAGTAACTGGATCTATATTATACCTTCTAAAAAGTACATACTCATCATCAATTACTATTGGGTGAGTAAATGCCAAATCATCCTCAGTATTGGTTAACTGAATAATATTTCCTCCGGCAATGTTTGTCTTTATCACTTCATTAGTACCAGGTTCACCTGCCCTACCCCCAAAATAACTAATTCTTTCATCCCATCCAACTACGTCAAATCCATATTCATAGTGTGATCTAAGCCTTTGGGTATTATTTTGATATTCGTCATCTTGGTAATCAACAGTATTAAATGCGGATACCACCTCACCATCCTTGACAAATACTACTCTACTATTTACAAAGGGCATACCTGCTCGCTGTTTAAGAATAAAGTCACCATTATCCGAAGAAAAAGTCTGCCAAAAAATATCCGCAGCGCTCCACTCCCTTTCTTCTTCATTAAATATATATGTCCCTGGATTTGGCAAATGTTCATCAAAAAAGCTTTCATTACCATTCAAATCAGTAATGTGTATTATTGAATGCCCTGGACCACTACATTCATAGTTATCATTTATATAATAAACTAAATAATCACTCTCTGGGGACCACTTTTCAAGCCCAATAAGATTGGAGTCATTTGACCATTCACAGACATCATTACCGTAATATTCACTAACTTCATCCTCAGTCTTTCCAATATCTACTATTTTGTTCTCATCATTACCATTAAGGTCGCTTACATAAATTGCTTGATTAAGAAATTTATTCACTGAGCTGTTGAAATTCTTTTTTGCATATGCAATTTTTGTATTATCTGGCGACAACGCAATACTATGATAATAAACATTTGTTTCCTTCAATACTACGGAATCATTTTCATCCAAAACGTTATAATAATGTATCTCGCTTTCATTATCGCTAGCTACAAGATATATAATATGCTGACCATTATCAGAAATATCGTATTCAATGATTGGCGTTGCATTTGAAACAAGTAGTTGTACGTCTGCATATGACAAACTTAATGAATATATATTACCTGAATCTAAATATGCCACTTTCGGAAAAAGTTCATTCGAAGCTATCGAATTAGTATTATGAAGTATTGATGAATTAATATTGCTATTCGAATTAATCGGAGTATTTACTGTCTCCGAACTGATTTCTTCCTTATTCTCCTCATAATACCAAGCAACTCCAACCATAAAAACTGCGAGCACTACAATAATGACAACCAATGTTGCACTAATGAATCCTCTTTGATTAATCATACATATTTATTCTAATGATTATCTAAATATAGTATACCTCTTTTCTGGAACCAAAAACACCTCACAATGAATAGGAGATGTTTTTTCCTTTTTCTTCGAACACAATGCTCAGAGAAAAAGGTCGCTATCGGGGCTCGAACCCGAGCTAAAGGCTCTCTTCGGCTTCTCCCGCCTACGGCGGGCCACGCTCAGAGCAGGTCATCCCTGCCCGCCAAAGCACGCAAGTAAATTCAAAAAAATCACAAAAGAGGTGGGCGGGGGTGACTATCGGGATTTGAACCCGAGCTAAGGGCTTCACAGGCCCCTGTGCTACCACTACACCATAGTCACCCCCGCACATCCCTTTCAGTAATTAATTGTCTTTCGAGGCTTTGGCGAGCGGGACCTTCGGCAGGCCTCTGCAATGTCCTGAGCGAAGTCGAAGGATGCTACCACTACTCCGGGGCTTCACGGTCCCTCGATTACTCGGGACAACGCTTCGCCCGTCTCGGCATGCGTGAAGCATTCAGCTTCACTTATTGCCTCGACCCATAGCCACCACGAATGTCAGCTTTCTATAATACAAAATATATGAGAAAAATCAAGGTCAAGCCCCCAAAGAGCCCGACGAGTCCTGCAATAGAGAATAATGCCCCTTTGCGTCCTATTTCCTGTTCTACCATTTCTTCCGACTTAGTACTTATATAGAGAGGCCGTCGTCCCTTCATCATATAGAGCTTATCGTCACTTGAATACACCGAACCAAACACATACGTCGATGAACCAATGGGAATCGCTTTTTCCCGCACCCTCGCCTCATAGCCTGAAATGAGATTTACCAGTTCGCGAAGATCTTTTTGCGCATATATGTCACCTGCTTGTAATGAACCTTCAGAAATGACAGGAATATCAATTGAAGCATCTTTTGGTGTTATTGAAACAGTCCCAGTCCCATCATATACGTAAAACCGACTATCTGTTTTTTTCTGCCAAATCGGTTCCCATTCTGTTTTTCCATGTCTCTCTTCCAGGCGCTCTACCTCATATTCGTAATATACGCAGGTCTTTTTACTGAATGGTGTGATAAGCGGCGGCTCTAATTGCGCGGTTCCAGAAATCTCAGCAAGAATTCCGGGTCGTAATTCACGAACCAGCATTCGTTTAATTGAACGCATCTCAGCCTGAATTGAACGATACCGTCCCCCAATAATGAGAAGCGTGATACCTAGGACGGAGAATATAACAGCAAGAGTTGGCATAAAATAATTCTAACGCAGGGTAGAAAATTTTTCTACAAATTCTTTACAATAGTCATATGTATCAAATTCACCGCCCGGCAAAGCTAGAAATTCCTCACATCGATCAAGTTCTTCAATTACTGTATCTCGGGTGTCAATGATCAATTCAGCGATCTGATTTTCTGTATAGAGATTCCAAACCCAGAGACCGAACCCCACCACAATACCCCCACCGATAACAATTACTAGAAGCCATCGCTTCCAATGGATGATAAGATGTGATTTCTTTTGTTCCTCCTTGTCCATATACGTAATGATAACAAATTATGCTGATTGGTGCGCCCACCAGCCCTTCGGCATGACATTTCGTGTCATCCTCAGGGTTTCCGTTTATACTTCGAGAATCGAATGCGATTTACTCCCCTGGTGCCCCCGCGAGGAATCGAACCTCGATCTGAGGCTTAGAAGGCCACCGTTCTATCCGTTGAACTACAGGGGCACCAGGGGAGTTCAAGCAATTTTTCTATCCGTTGCCTGTCCTGAGCGCAGCGGAGGGCTGAAAGTTCCGAGCGCATGCGAGGAAAACTATGGGCGCATAATATGTTGAATTGTAGAAGAAATTGGCTAATCAGTATAGGACAAACGTCACATTCGTCAAATCATTCCTTTTTTCTTCTTCGAGCATGAAACGCCTTATACACGTCTCGCAGCTGCTGATTAGTTATATGAGTATAAATCTGTGTGGTAGTAATTGAGGCATGCCCGAGCATTGATTGTACCGAGCGAATATCAGCTCCGTTCATGAGAAGATCAGTCGCATAACTGTGGCGCAGTGTATGCGGGGTGACTTTTTTTGTAATGCCTGCCTGCTTTGCATAACTTTCAACTATTCGCTGAATGGACCTTGAGGTAATTGATTTCGGATCTTTTTCAGAAGCTGCTGCCCGGTCATGTCGTAAAAAAAGTGGTGAAGCATCATCTTTCCGTGTCGCCAGATATTTTTTTATCCAATGCTTCGATTGGTTTGAAAGAAAAACCACTCGTAGTTTTCCGCCTTTTCCGCGCACGGTGAATTCATCCTTTGTAAGATTGATCGAATCGCGTTGTAAGGAGGCGAGCTCTGATACACGCAATCCAGTAGAAAATAGTAGTTCTAAAAGTGCTTTATCACGCTGCTGAATAATTTCTGACTCTTTTGATTTCAACGGAGCTTCGAGAAAACGCTCCAGATCATCTCCTTCAAGAAATGAAACTTGGCGTTCGGAGATCTTTGCAAGTTCAATTTTCTCAGGAGCAAGTGTTGTTACATCATTACGCGCTAAATATTTTAAAAACGATCGAAGGGCAATGAGATGATAATTTTGCGTTGATTTTTTTACGAATTCTTTTCGCTGGCTTTTAAGACGGTTGAGAAACAGGCGATACTGTCGTACTTTCTCAAGCGTGATGTCTTCCGGATTTTTTAATTGGCCCCATGTAAGGAATCTTCGCAGATAAAATTCATAATTCCTTACAGTTAAAGGGGATTTGTTTTTTTCTATCTCAAGATACTCGAGATACTGTGTAATATAATTTTGGAGTTTTGAGGGCATAGTACTGATGTGTGAGGCAACTTACATTATACGACACATGACCAATCCATACAATACCAGTTGACAAGCATACCCATATGAGCTAGACTTCTGGCTACTTCATAATAACGAAGACGGTATTCTGGGTTTGAGGAATGGTCCCCTGTATAACTCGGATATCCGCATAATAATTGATTGAACTCGACCATGTTAACAAAAGAGCAAAAAGATAAAATAATAAAAAAATTCAAGGTCCACGCTTCTGATACTGGTTCACCCGAAGTTCAGATCGCAATCCTTACAGAGGAAATATCTCTCCTCACTGAGCATCTTAAAACCCATAAGAAGGATTTCTCATCCAGACGAGGTCTATTGCGCAAGGTAGGAATGCGGCGCAGACTTTTTAAATTTTTACAAAAGGAAAATCCAAAGAGTGCAGAAAATCTCTCTAAGAAATTAAAGCTGAAAATTATTATTGCACCAGAAGAGGCGCGAGGATTTGGAATCTCTGCAGCAGCACCAGAAGAACCTGTAGAAAATGAAGTGACTAATGAAGAAAAAAGCGAAAAGAAAAAATGAAACACGTTGAACAGCGAGTAGGGGTATTTGTGGACGTACAAAACATGTACTACTCTGCAAAAAACCTGTACGGCGCAAAGGTAAATTTTGGCAATATTCTAAAAAAAGCTGTATCGGATAGAAAACTGATACGCGCCATTGCCTACGTCGTTCGAGCGAATAATCCCGAGGAACAGAAATTTTTTGAAGCGTTATCAATGCAGGGCTTTGAAGTCAAAATGAAGAACTTGCAGATTTTTGCCTCAGGAATGAAAAAAGCTGACTGGGACGTCGGTATCGCAATGGATATCATCCGACTTTCTAATAAGCTGGATGTGATTGTGCTGGTGAGTGGAGACGGTGACTATGCTCCATTGATAGAATATGTACGAAATCACGGCCACTACATTGAGGTGCTGGCTTTTGGCGAATCATCATCGCACAAAATTATCGAAGAAGCTGATGAATTCATGGATTTAAGCAAAGATAAAAAAAATTACCTCTTATTAAAAAATCCAATTAAAAAAGCATTTACTAAAAAAACTAATAACTAAGCGTACTCTTCGGTAGACACGCTGAGCTCACTCATTGACGAGCATGTATGAGGGAAGTGAGGTCAGGAGCCTGCCGAACGAGATGCACAAAGAAAGGACTACACTATGGAACGTAAGACGTTCGAAACAGAAGTCGGTGGAAAAAAGTTAATTATTGAGACAGGGCGCTTTGCCGGACAGGCACATGGGGCTTGTACCGTTCAGTATAACGGAACGGTTGTTTTAGCTACGGCAGTCATCGGGAATACCGAGAGAGAAGGGGTGGACTACTTCCCGTTGCTTGTTGATTATGAGGAACGGCTGTATGCCGCAGGTAAGATAAAAGGTTCTCGCTTTATAAAACGTGAAGGCCGACCTTCAGACGAAGCAATTCTTACTTCAAGGCTCGTTGACAGGACTATCCGCCCATTATTCGACGAACGAATGCGTCGTGATGTGCAGGTTGTATTGACGGTACTCTCGAGTGATCAGGAAAATGACGCAGATATTCTTTCAGTCATTGCCGCGTCAGCTGCTTTGATGATATCTCCAATTCCTTGGAACGGACCGGTAGCCGGAACACGCGTCGGCCGCATTGATGGAAAATGGATTTTGAATCCCACTTACGAAGCACGGGAAAAAAGCGATCTCGATCTCGTAGTATGTGGGAACGATGATAAAATAATCATGATCGAAGCCGGAGGTAATGAAATTGAGGAAGAGGTAATGAAACAGGCAATCCAGTTCGGCCATGAAAACATCAAGCCGATCATTGAGCTTATCAATGAAGTAAAAGACAGCGTTGGACTGGAGAAAATTACTATTGAGATACCTGAGAAAGTTTCTGAAGCTGTAAAAGCAAAAATTGAAAACTTGAGCATTCCAAAGCTCGACGCACTCCTTCAACAGCCAAGAGATAAAAAAGAGCTTAGTGGAGGACTTGCCGACATTCAGACTGAACTTGACGCTATACTTAAGGAAGATAATGAAGTGTCAAAAGATGAACGAATAAAAGCACTTGAACTTATTCAGGAAATGTATGAAAAAAGAGCCCGGACACTGCTTCTCGAGCAAGGAAAGCGCGTTGATGGAAGAAAAACAGACGAAATCCGGACACTTGCCTCTGAAGCCGGCATTTTACCCCGTACACACGGATCAGGCCTGTTTCAAAGGGGAGAAACGCAGATTTTATCAGTAGTTACGCTTGGTTCTCCGGGTGAAGAGCAATTCTTGGATACGATGGAATTATCAGGAACAAAGAAATACATGCACCACTATAATTTCCCGGGTTTCTCCGTTGGAGAAGTAAAACCGCTTCGAGGTGCCGGAAGACGGGAAATTGGTCATGGCGCACTTGCAGAAAAAGCATTGGTTCCCGTCCTCCCGGAACAAGATAAATTTCCCTACACTATTCGAGTAGTATCGGAAGTGCTCGCTTCAAACGGCTCTACTTCACAAGCGTCGATATGCGGTTCGAGCCTTGCGCTCATGGATGCTGCGGTACCGATATCCTCCCCAGTTGCCGGCATTGCTATGGGATTGGTAAGTGATGAAAATGATGCATCCAAATACATGATCCTCACCGATATTCAGGGAGTCGAAGATCATAATGGCGATATGGATTTTAAAGTGGCCGGCACGACTAAAGGAATTACCGCCATGCAAATGGACACAAAACTTCATGGCATTTCTCCGCGCATTCTTGACGAAACGCTTGAAGCAGCAAAGATAGCGCGTAAAAAAATTCTTGATAATATGAGTCAGGCACTTGCAGAGCCGCGTAAAGAACTTTCCCCGTACGCTCCGAGAATTACTGCGATTAAAGTTGATCCTGATAAAATTCGCACTGTGATTGGAAAAGGCGGCGAAATGATTAACAAGATCATTGAAGAATGCGGCGGCGCAGATGTGATCAAAATTGACATTGAGGATGACGGTACTATCTCAGTCACCTCTAATAATTCTGAAATGTCTGATAAAGCAAAGAAGTGGATTGAAGATCTTACAAAAGAGATAAAAATTGGCGAAATCTATGAAGGAAAGGTTGTAAAGATTGTTACGGATATGAGTGGGGGTGAGATTGGTGCAATTGTTGAAATTCTTCCCGGCAGAGATGGTATGGTTCATATTTCAGAATTCTCTCCGGAACGAATAGACAGGGTAACTGATAAAACGCAAGTTGGTAATACATTAAAAGTAAAGGTTGTTGATATTGATAAGGAGAAAAATCGTCTTGCACTTTCAGTTAAAGCACTTACAGAAAATTTTGAACGATCGGCACAATCCAGACGCCCTCAGCGACCACGCCGAGATCACCGATCCGGTGGATCTCAATCACGTCGCCCGATTCCACGAAGACGTTCGTAAAAACATTATCACCACCGGTTCAAGAAGTTATGATCATTAGCATCAGCGGCAAACCGGGATCAGGAAAAAGCACCGTAGCAGAGAAACTTGCTGCGGCGCTTGGGTATGAGAGAGTATATATAGGAAAAATTCGCAGAGATGCGGCACGAAAAAAAGGTATGACGTTAGCAGAGTTTAACACTTGGAGCGAAAGCAATGAAGAAGGTGATAAAGAATTTGACGAGTATATAGCAAAACTTGGAAGAGAGAAAGACAATATTGTTATTGAGAGCAGAACAGCGTTTCACTTTATTCCTCATTCACTGAAAATCTTTTTAGATGTCTCGAATGAAGAAGGTGCGCGCCGTATCTGGAGATCACTCCAAGATGGGGATAATAAAAGCAGGAATGAAGCAAAAGCCCTGGATAGCTACGAGGCAGTATTGGCATCTGTCGAAGCTCGGTTAAAAAGTGACATACTGAGATATCAAAAATACTACAAGATCGATATATTCGATCCCTCTCATTATGATTTGTTTGTAGACACAACAAAACTCAGTCAAGAAGAAGAATTTAACCGCGTTGTAAGCTTTGTTCAGAGGAAAATTCAGAAATAAAATACCTAAATCACTTGAGACAGTCATCATTGGGTGAAAATGTGATTTGTAGTTTATAAAGTGCCTTGATACATTCTCAGTATCAACCTCTTCCCATCGGGCCTGATGACCCTCAGGGCCAGAAGGCGAGCCTGAGATTCTCAGAGCCGAAGGCCTGAGGAGCTTTTTTTGTTTCTACCATTAATATATAGATATATTCATCTCTCGAACGGGTTGACAACCCCTAAAATATGTGCTATACTCCGGATATTAAGTGATTCAGCCGAGAAAGATCTTTCAAAAATAAAAAACCGTTTTTGACGGATCTTTCTCTACTGCCAAACGCCGAGCTCACCGGCAAAAAATTGTTAAAACAAAACAAAAAGGTTATTCCTTTCTAGCTTGCTAGAAGAGATCTACCAAGAGGCGGCTGAGAAAATTTGTTCATCTATAGTGAGATACAGATGAACACAACGGCTTTTCTGCGTGGTAGCGCTTTACTGCCCTCCGGGGCGGTAAGCACTCGAGCATAGAAGCCTTTAGAGGCCGTAGCGCCTTTTAATAACTTTGTCATGAGGCGACTGCGGCCTTTTTGTATCTAAAAATTTTTCATTAATGTTTTTCTCAGAAAGAAGTATACTGAAGATAATGAAACAACCACATACATTAGAAGAGGGGCGATTACGTAAAAAAGGATGTACGCTCATCGCAGGTAGTGATGAAGCGGGAAGAGGAGCCTGGGCGGGTCCACTTGTCGCCGCTGCTGTTATCCTGCCTTCACGACATTCTATTCATGGAATAAAAGATTCAAAGCAGCTTTCCCCATCTACGCGGGAAAAGCTGTATGTAGAAATAATCAGCCAAGCCAAAGCATGGGCTGTGTATTCCGTGTTGCCGCGAACAATTGACAGACATGGCATTTCATATGCAAATAAAAAAGCTATTTCCCAGGCAATCCGAAAGTTGGCAATAACTCCTCATGCACTGCTTATTGATGCGTTCGCTATTCCTTCTTCTGTACCGATGCGGGCAATAATAAAAGGAGATGAAAAAGTTCAGTCGATTGCGGCGGCATCAATTATCGCAAAAGTAACCCGTGACCGACTTATGGTATCGTATCACCGGCGGTTCCCACTCTATGGATTTCACATTCATAAAGGATATGGGACACATTCGCATCAACTGAGTTTACAAAAGCACGGCGCATGCCCCTTGCATAGACGCTCTTTTAAGCCGATAAAAAACATGGTGGAGAAAGTGTAAAAATGGTATACTGTCATATATGAAAGTCGCTTCTGGAAATGAATTTCTGAATCCGCAAAAAATACTGCATGAAGTTGGCCTGACATATGGGCACCGGATCGCCGATCTTGGATGTGGCGGTGCGGGCTACTTTGTTTTACAGGCTTCTAAAATCGTGGGCGATCGCGGAATTGTGTATGGAGTAGATGTTCTTAAACATGCTCTCTCAGGACTTAAAAGCAAGCTCGAATTAGAGGGGACGCAGAATGTAATTTTAGTTTGGTCAAATTTGGAAATGTACGGAGCCGCCAAACAAATAAAAGATGACTCACTCGACATCGCGCTACTGGTTAACACTCTTTTTCAATCACATAACAAGGCGGCGATTATAAAAGAAGCTGTTCGAATTATCAGTCCCGGGGGAAAGCTTCTCGTAATTGACTGGAAAACAGGCGGCCTTTCATTCGGTCCGAATGAAAAAGATCTTGTTTCTCCTCGTGAAATACAACAACACGGTGAGGCAAATGGACTAACACTTGAAAAAGCATACGATCCCGGACAGTATCATTTCGGCCTTTTGTTTAAAAAGTAAAAAATTACATACTAACAACCGAATAGCGCTTGCGCTAAGCGATTTTCTTTATGTCGACATATCAACAACATCTAGGAAAAATTGGAGAATTTATCGCTTGTGATTATCTTATTCAAAAGGGCTACCGTATCATTGACCAGCATGTCACAAGCCGAGAGGGAGAGCTCGACTTAGTTGCTGATCAATTCGGTGAACTTGTATTTGTGGAAGTTAAAACACGTTCCTCCGTAAAGTTTGGCAGTTCAGAGGAATCCATCACAACCACAAAATTAAAACGTCTTACAAGTGCCATAGGCACCTATATTTCAAATTATCCCGAGCATACTCCCTATAGACTCGACTGTATTTGCGTATTTATCAGTAATTTCAAGGCTGAAATCTCACATTACTACTCATGTGGATAGTTGACACTTGCATTTCTTGACTTGCCGCTGTATACTCCGCTCAGAGACTAGTTTTTATTAAGACTAGTTTTTTTTATTAAAAGATTTTTTAAACACACAATAGACATATGGCGCAATCGTCAATATATCAAGCAATGAAGCAAATTACGGAGGAAAAGAACATTTCAATGGAAGCAGTGGTTGAAACCATTGAAGCAGCGCTTGCCGTAGCTTATCGAAAAGACTTTGGAGAAAAAAATCAAAATATTCATGTTGAGTTTGACGCAGAAACAGCCCAGGCTCGTGTTTTTGATATTAAAGCAGTTGTAGATGACGAAAAAGTAAAACGTTATGAAAAGCTTATGGCGGAACGTGAGAAACGTCGCGAGAAAGAGCAGGCGGAAGAAAAGGAAGGTAAGGAAGAAAAGGAAGTTAAAAAGAAAGAGGAAATAAAGAAAGGTAAGGATCAGTCATCAGAAGAAGGAGAGGATGAGAAGGAAGACCGCTTTGATCCTAAAAAAGAAGTTGGGCTTGCTGAAGCGAAAAAAATGAAGAAAGGATCAAAAGTTGGAGATGAAATTAAAACTGAATTATTTCCACCTGCTGCATATGGCCGAATGGCTGCTCAAACTGCAAAACAGGTCATTATTCAACGATTACGAGAAGCCGAGCGAGAAACCATCTATACGGAATTCAAAGACAAAGAGGGGCAACTGATCAATGGAACGGTCCAGCGTATTGAAGGAAAGATGGTGATCATTGATCTTGGCCGCACTGCAGCCCTCCTGCCACCTCCGGAACAAATTCCAAATGAACGCTATCGACCCGGTCAGAGGATGAAATTTTTTGTTGTAGCAGTTAATAAAACTCCGAAAGGACCGGAAATAATTATTTCCCGCTCTCACGCTGAAATGGTCCGCAAACTGTTTACTATTGAAGTACCTGAAATTAATAATGGCTCCGTGGAGATTAAATCTGTGGCTAGAGAAGCCGGTGCCAGATCAAAAGTAGCTGTCGTCGCTCACCAAAGCAATATCGATCCTGTTGGGTCGTGTGTTGGACAGCGAGGAAGTCGAGTGCAAACTATTATCACCGAGCTCGGTGGAGAAAAGATTGATATAATTGAATGGGCCGATGATTCGGAGATATTTATCAGTAACGCTTTATCACCTGCAAAAGTATTAAGCGTTAAAACTAATGAAGCTGAAAAAACTGCTCTTGCAGAGGTTAAAGAAGACCAGCTTTCCTTGGCTATCGGAAAAGCCGGTCAAAATGTCCGGTTATCAGCGAAACTGACGGGTTGGAAAATTGATATTGTCGGTGAAGGAGGTACTAAGCCCGCGGCACAAAAACCGAAAGAAGAACCAGCCAAAGAAGATAAAGAATCTACCGATGAAAAAGACCTGAAGGAATCTTCTGCATCCCCGGAAAGCACGAAGCTTACAGCAGACCCCGCTCAGCCTGGTGATTCCCTTCGATCTGAGACCTCCCAATCGGGCCTGAAGCCCCTCGGGTCAAAGACGGTATCAGAGACAGAAACTGATAAAGAAAACAACAAACCTGAAAAAGAGGAAAAGTCCGCCGAAGGCGGATCCGCCTCTGGCGGAAAAGAGGTAAAAGAGAATAAAGCAGTTATTAAAGAAAAAGAGGATAAGGAGCCAAAAACTAAAAAAACCAAGGCAGCTTCTGATGAAGATAAGTCAGAAAAATCTTCAGAGGATGCTAAATAAGAATTAATAACATATAAACCAATATATGTCTCTCGTATATACCATTTCCCTTCTTAGTGGCCTCGCCGCCCTGATCTTCGCAATCATCCTCACTCGATGGGTACTCTCAAAACCCAGCGGAGACGATAAAATGCAGGCAATCGCTCAAGCGATTCAGGAAGGTGCAAAAGCATATCTGTTTCGGCAATATCGCACTATCGGAATAATTGCGGCCATATTGTTTGTTGTGCTCTGGTGGTGGCTGGGAATCGTAATTGCACTTGGATTTTTTATTGGCGCATTATTTTCCGGTGCCGCGGGATTTATCGGAATGATGGTATCAGTCCGAGCAAATGTCAGAACAGCTGAAGCCGCAAAAAATGGTTTAGCATCAGCTCTTTCACTTGCAACACGCGGAGGAGCTGTTACCGGCTTCTTTGTTGTTGGCTTGGGACTTATTGCTGTTACCGGCTTTTATGCAATTTTTCAAGATATTGATGCACTAATTGGACTTGGATTTGGTGCGAGTTTAATTTCGATATTCGCCCGGCTTGGTGGTGGTATTTATACAAAAGCGGCCGATGTTGGTGCTGATTTAGTGGGTAAGCTTGAAGCAGGAATTCCAGAAGACGACCCGCGAAATCCGGCTTTTATTGCTGATAATGTCGGCGATAACGTAGGAGATTGCGCAGGAATGGCCGCTGATTTATTTGAAACATATGCCGTTACAGCAATTGCAGCCATGATTCTCGGTGCGCTTACCTTCCAAGGATCAGAAAATGTCATTTTATTTCCACTCATGCTTGGTGCCATATCAATCGTTGCATCTATTATCAGTCTTTTCTTTATTCGGCTTGGAAAAAGTAAAAATATTATGGGCGCTCTGTATAAGGGCCTGCTTGGTTCAGGTGTACTGGCTGCAATCGGCTTCTGGTGGGCAACACAATGGTTGATGAGTGACAATGGCCAATTTTCGACATTGGATATTTTCCTTTCGGCATTAGTCGGCCTCGTCGTTACTGCTCTTCTGGTCGTAATTACTGAGTACTTTACCTCTTCAAAATATAAGCCCGTAAAATCAATTGCAGAAAGTTCAACTACCGGGCACGGGACTAATATTATTACCGGACTAGCGGTGAGCATGAAATCTACTGTCCTTCCGGTCATCGTTATCGCCGCTGGTATATATGGTGCTTATCAGCTTGCTGAATTGTATGGTATTGCCGTCGCAGCAATGAGTATGCTTTCACTAACGGGTATTATCGTTACTATCGACGCCTATGGACCCATTACTGACAATGCGGGAGGAATCGCAGAATCAGCAGGACTTCCTGAAAGTGTACGAGAAGTTACCGATCCACTTGATGCAGTCGGCAATACCACCAAAGCAGTTACAAAAGGGTACGCGATAGGATCCGCTGGCCTCGCCGCAATTGTATTATTCGCTTCATATACACAGGAATTAGTTGATCGCGGAAAAGAATATCTTTTTTCACTTTCTGATCCACTGGTATTGATTGGTCTTTTTATCGGCGCTCTCCTGCCATATTATTTTGGTGCAAGAGCAATGGAAGCAGTCGGGAAAGTTGCTCAAAAAGTTGTTCATGAGGTCAGGCGCCAGTTCAAAGAGATCCCCGGTATTATGGAAGGAAAAGCAAAGCCCGAATATGGCCGTGCAGTTGATATTGTTACCAAGGGAGCAATCAGAGAAATGATAATCCCCGCACTGGTTCCGGTAGCAGCACCTATTGCAGTTGGTCTTATTCTCGGCCCCATCGCACTTGGGGGATTGCTCGTAGGAAGCATCATTTCTGGAATTTTTGTAGCTATTTCAATGACTTCAGGTGGCGGAGCATGGGACAATGCAAAAAAGTATATTGAGGACGGAAATTTTGGGGGCAAAGGATCTCTTGCTCATCAAGCTGCTATTACGGGAGATACAGTAGGTGATCCATACAAGGACACGGCTGGCCCGGCAATGAATCCGATGATAAAGGTGTTAAATATTGTTGCATTACTTATTGTAGGATTAATCATCTAGAACGTATGGGACAGCGCCTGGTCCAAACGTTAAGTTCGTGGGCAGCAAGTAGAGTTGAGAATATCGAGGGTTTTGAAAACCTGCCCGTTCATGGACCTGCATTACTCGTCCCAAATCACATTAGTTATTTCGATCCGCTAGTCCTTTTCGGGGTACTGTATACAAAATTAAAGCGATCACTGCATTTCATGTCTTTTGGAGAGTATTGGAGATTTCCCGGAGGTCGGAAGCTTGGTCAATGGACCGGTACGACGTTTGTTGAAAGAAATTCGCCCGCATCAGCCCTGAAGCATTTACAACGTCATTTGGAAAAAGGAGAGATATGCGTCCTATATCCCGAAGGATCCCGAAATATACATGCAGAACTTCTGAGAGGGAAAACCGGTGCAGCAAGATTAGCACTATGGACAAAAACTCCCGTTATTCCGATTGGAATTACCGGCCCAGCGACAAGAAGTGCTATTCGATCATGGATTTACTTCTTTCAGAAAAAAAAATTCCATATCCGTATTGGTGAGTCAATCTCCCTTGAAGAATACTATAACCGGCCAATTACTGGGGAACTACTGCACGAAGTCACTGGCAGAATTATGAAAGCTATTAGCACACTAAGCGGAAAGCCGTATACATTCTAATATAACGATATGGCCTATCCGATTGCGCGCCATTTTATACCCCGTTTTCTGAAGTTTTTTATACGCTCTATTTCAGGACTTGAAAACATCCCGAAGGAAGGATCCTATATCATTGCATGCAAACATACTGGAACGCTTGATGGTATTTTTATAGCATCGGTAATAATTTCAAAAGTTAAAAGAAAGCTACACTTTATCTCAAATGTTCGAAAAAGAGGGTGGTTCTGGAAAAAGCCAATATTTGAGCGATGGGCGGGATCAATCCAATTCGACAAAACAAATCCAAGTAAATGTCTTGAAACTGCAATGGAGTATTTGAAAAAAGGGGAGATAGTGGGAATTTTCCCGAGCGGTCTTTTACAGGAATCCGACAAGATGCGCAAAAGAGGTAAAACGGGCGTCGCCCGACTTGCATTATGGTCTCAGATGCCGGTCATTCCCGTAGGACTCCATAATTTCCATGTTGTTAAGCGGGGAGCAATGATTATTAAACATCTCATGAATCCTCATAACATGCGGATTACTATCGGCCAACCAATGACATTTCCTGACGCTTACAACAAACCGATCACACATGACTTACTAAGAGAAGTTACCAGGCGCGTCGTTAATCGCCTTGAAGAACTAAGCGCAAAGTAGATTATAACTCAATCGCTGTAAACAAACTCTTAATGGCATATCCAATTTCCCGATTCACTCTTCTCCCGCTACTTCGTTTTTATACTAGGTCAGTAAGCGGACTAGAGTATATTCCTTATAAGGGTCCTTTTATTCTTGCGTGTCATCATACGAGTCCGCTCGACGGCGCATTCATCGCCGCAGCAGTGATAAATAAAATAAACCGTAAAATTCGCTTTATCACCCGCATAGCCCCCTGGGGCTGGCTATGGAAAAAGATTGTGGCTGAATGGTGGGGAGGATGTATTCCATTCGATTCAAACAATCGTCAGCAGTGCCTGAACGTTGCCAATAAGTACTTACACAAAGGGCGCATTGTGGGCATTTTTCCAGGTGGTATCCTTGAAGAAAGTGATATGGATAATAATCGCGGTAAGACGGGAGTGGCACGTTTAGCACTTTGGTCAAAAGTGCCAGTAATACCTGTGGGCCTTTACAATCATCAGTCAAGAAGGTTAAAAAGCATTATCGTAAAACATTTAACCAACCCGCACTATCTTCGAATAACTATTGGAGAACCGATGACATTCCCTGAGGCATACGATAAGCCGATCACTCATGAACTGCTTCGGGATCTTACCTCGCAAATTATTAATCGTGTCCTAGAATTAAGTAAATAATTCACTAAGAAAATTTTTATATGGAATGGTCAGAACTTTCTCATTTATCTCAGGAGGAAATACAGGAGGTCCAAAACCAAAAAATTAAGCATCTCATGCGCTATGAGGCGCCTTTTTCACCGTATTATCGAGAACTGTTTAAGAAGCATAATATCAATTTTAAGGATATCCAGACAACCGATGACTTGGCAAAAATTCCATTTACCACAAAAACCGACCTGGCGCCGACACAAGAAGATCCCGCCAAGCCCCGTCAGTTCATTCTTCAACCAGATGAAAAACTCCTGAAAAAACATTCATCTCCGGGAAGATTGGCTGGGCTAATAGTTAAAAAGCTTACCGGCCAAGACCCAAAGCCAAAACTCGAGTGGGAATATAAGCCCATTCATATTCATTTCACAACGGGCAGAACGGCGCTCCCCACCCCCTTTGCTTATTCAGCGCGCGATATTGAAACGCTGAAAGAAAGTGCGAAGAGAATGTTCAACGTCATCGGTATCCCAAATGACATTGTAGCAATTAATGCGTTTCCTTACGCCCCCCATCTTGCCTTTTGGCTTGCATTTTTCGGTCTCACTACAGTCGGTTTGACTTCATTGCAAACAGGGGGAGGAAAAATATCAGGTACACAGAAAATTCTTGACGGACTTGAGAGGATGAAAGGTGGGCTTCTGCTCGGAATTCCTGGCTATATCTATCACTTACTCCGTACAGCACGCAAAGAAGGAAGGAATCTGGAAAATCTGAAATATATTATTTTCGGCGGCGAGCGAGCAAGCCCGGGCCTGCGGGATAAAGTGAAAGAACTTTGCAAAGAAATGGGTACAAAAGATCTGCAGATATTCGTTACCTA
Source organism: Patescibacteria group bacterium (assembly GCA_042570925.1). GTDB lineage: Bacteria > Patescibacteriota > Patescibacteriia > UBA10025 > UBA10025 > JBHPFX01. The sequence continues at coordinate 47,937 of JBHPFX010000003.1, read as the reverse complement.
TGCATTTACCGAAGGAAAAACGGCCTGGATCCAGTGTCATGAGAGTGAGGGGTATCATATTTACCCGGATATTGGCTATTTCGAGGTTGTCGATAAGGAAGGAAAGCGCGTTCCAGACGGACATCCCGGAGAATTGGTCTATACCGCGCTCGATTGGCGTGGAACAATTGTGATTCGCTATAAAACAGGTGATATGACTCAAGGGATCGAGTATGGCCCCTGTGTTCATTGTGGACGAACGGTTCCACGAATTCTGCCTGACCTTCAACGCTCATCGGAATTCAAAGAGTTTCGTCTGACAAAAGTAAAAGGTGAGTTAGTGAATTTGAATCAGTTCTTTCCTCTTCTTTCCGGTATGTCTGAAATTGAGGAATGGCAGCTGGAAATCAAGAAAAAGGATAATGATCCGTATGGCCTTGATGAATTAGTCTTATATATCTGTCCGAAGCAAGGTCAAGATTTCGATAGCATAAAAGAAATGGTTGCCAGAAAAATCCATAATGAAATTATGGTTAACGTCGATATGGTGCAGCGCCCCCTTGACCAACTTCTCCAACAGCTTGGCATGGAAACAGAGCTTAAGGAAAAACGGATTATTGATAACCGCCCGAAAGAATAACCATGCAAATATCACGTAAGGAACTTCCAAAAAATCAATTAGAACTCACTATTGAGGTCCCTGTAGAGGCGCTCCAAAAATATCTCACCAAAGCTGCTGAAGATATCTCTAAGGAGATAACCATTGAGGGCTTTCGGCCAGGAAAAGCTCCATATGATCTAGTTGAAAAACAAGTGGGAGCAATGCGCATCTACCAGCACGCAGCGGAGCTAACTGTGCAGGACACATATCCAAAGGCAGTACTTGAGCACAAGCTTGAGACGATTGGTAACCCAAAAATTGAATTGAAAAAAATCGCTCCGGGAAATCCCTTCGTCTACACTGCAATCGTCTCCCTCTTACCGACAATAACACTCGGCGATTATACGAAGTTTAAGGAAAAGAAAAAAGATGTACATGTTGAACAAAAAGATGTTGATGAAACAGTGAATAATATCCGCCGAATGTATGCAAAAGAAGAGCGTGTCCAGCGTAAAGCAGAGAAAGGTGATAAAGTTGAAATCGATTTGAGCGTATTTCGCGACAAAGTACCGATGGATGGAGGAGAGGCAAAAAATCAACCTGTAATGATTGGAGAAGAGAAATTTATACCAGGTTTTGAGGATCATCTCATTGGTATGAGCGAGAATGAGAAAAAGGAATTCACTTTGAAATTTCCTAAAGAATACCATCAAAAAACACTCGCAGGCAAAGAAGCGCTATTCAAAGTCGCTGTTAAGGGAGTCTATAAGATTGATTTACCCGCTCTTGATGATGCTTTTGTTAAAATGGTAGGAAAGTTTGAGACCGTAGACGATATGCGCAGACAGGTTGAAAAAAATATTCATGATGAAAAAAATGAGAAGGAGCAACAGCGTTTTGAGCTGGCACTTCTTGAGGCTGTCATTGCCCGATCTACATTCGGCGAACTTCCGGATATGCTGGTACAAAATGAGCTCAATCGCATGGTTGAGGAGCTGAAAGCAGATATTGAGCGACGAAGTATGAAGTTTGAGGATTATCTCTCAAGCATCAAAAAGACTGAAGATGAGTTGCGGCAGGGTATGACCGAACAGGCTGAAAAGCGCATAAAAAGCGCACTTGTAATGAGAGAGATTTCAAAAAAGGAAAATATCACCGCCTCGCCTGAAGAAATTGAACAGCAGGTAGCGCGCGAAAAAGAAAACTACAAAGATCAGCCCGATGTGATAAAAAAAATTGATTCGAAAGAATATAAAGAGTATCTCACGACTATTCAGGGAAATAAGAAAGTTCTCAAACTTCTCGAACAGGCGGCGACAGAAAAATAATTATCCCCTTGTCTATGCTTTTTGGCATGCATGTGTCGATAGCCGGCTCAATCGCACTCGCACCGCAAAATGCTCATAATTCACAGTGCGAGTGTTTCCAGATGTTTTCGCGCTCTCCACGTGGTGGTCCTGCACCGAAGCTCACACAATCTCTTATTGATGAATTCAAGTCGACCTGTAAGAAACATGGCTTTGAAAAGTACTATATTCACACGCCATATTATATCAATCTAGCTTCGGCAAATAATCGTATTCGATTCGGCTCAATCGAGGTTATTCGCGAAGAGCTTGAACGAGGAAGCTTGTTGGGTGTGGAGTATGTCATGACTCATCTCGGATCGGCAAAAGATCTTGGCGATACAGCAGCCTTAAAACAAGTGGGTGAGGGATTAAAAAAAATTCTAGCCGGCTACAAGGGAAACTCAATTCTCTTGCTGGAAAATTCCGCAGGTGCGGGAAAAGTTGTAGGAGACACATTTAAAGATCTCAATTTTCTTCTTAAACAAACAAAGCTGACTACCTCGAAGCCACAAGCCGCGGTGTGTTTTGATACGTGTCACGCATTTGCCTCAGGGTATGACCTGCGATCAAAAAAAGAAGTTCAGCATACACTGGGACAATTCGACCAACATATCGGATTAGAGTATCTTAAGCTTATTCATGCCAATGATTCACAGGCTGGCCTCGGAGAGCATAAAGATCGTCATGAGCACCTTGGCATGGGCAACATCGGCCTTAATGGATTTCGTGCACTTGTTAACCATCCAAAATTGAAAAAGGTTGATATGGTACTTGAAACTCCCAAAGACGGTAAGGAGGCTGATGATCTTGGAATATTAAAAAAACTTCGTAATTCAACGTAATATCATGCCCATAATTCGAAGTGTCGCAATTGTATTCTATATTTTCTGCCTAATCCTAATTTTTATTATTGGATTTACTCCTTTAAATGAATGGATTTCAGTCCCACTTACACACGAAGATAAGCTTCAGAATGCTGATGTAATTATTGTTTTGGGAAGTGGCCTCCACGACAATGGCAGCCTGACGCCAAATGGGCAAGAGAGAGTTCTACAGGGCGCCATACTTCTTGAACAAAGCTATGGGAGCATGATGTTGATGAGCGGAGGCCAGTATGAAAACACTTCCTATTACGAAAGTGAGCAGATGTCGCTGCATGCTCAATCACTTGGAGTGCCAGAAACATATATTATCACCGAGCGAGAATCAACCAGCACCTATGAGAACGCGCTTTTTAGCAAAGAAATTATGGCGGAAAATATGTGGGAGGATGCACTTGTAGTAACTTCCGCTTTTCATTCTAAGCGTGCTTGTAACGTCTTTAAGGCACAAAATATTTCAGTGACATGTATTCCGGCAGATCCTGACTTAGTCCCCCGAATATCACTCATAGACCGTCTGGTTGATTTCTGGAGTATTATGAGAGAATATGGGGCAACAATGTATTATTCGATGAAAGGGTATATATAAACCTGCGAATTATGCGTTCTCATGGTATAGTACTAAGTAAGAGTAATTAAAAAAACTATGCTTATAGGAATTATTTCCGACTCTCACGACAATATCGAAAATATTTCAAAAGTACTTGAGTGGTTTAATAAACAGGGAATTAAAACGTTATTACACTGCGGAGATCTGTGTGCTCCATCGATACTTGTGAACGTGCTGGCAGAGAAGTTTCCGGGAACTATTAATGTAGTATTTGGGAACGTTGATGGTGATCGTTTTCTGATGCAAAAGCTTATCAGTGAAAAAGCGCTACATAACGTGTTGCTTCATGGTGAACTTGCCGAAATTGAGATTGATGGTAAAAAAATCGCCATGAATCATTACCCAGCTATTGCCAAAAATCTAGCAGCCTCGGGTAACTACGACCTCGTCTGCTACGGTCATAATCATATTCAGGCTGAGGAGAAGGTGGGTAACACTTTGATGTTAAATCCAGGTACTTTGGGTGGGATTTTTGCACCGGCAACACTTGCGACATATGATACGGCGACAGGAGAGGCGAAATTACTTTCATTGGAGGAACTTTAAAAACATGTCAGTATATCGATCCATTGCAGTCCAGGCGGCGAAGAAAGCCGGTTTGTATCTGGCAAAACATCACCGGAAACTTAAGAAGAAAGATATTCATCTTAAGAGCAAGCATGAAATAGTTACAAAGGCAGATATTGAGGCAAACGATATTATTCTTAAGACCATTAAAAGAAAGTTTCCGAATCACGATTATTTAAGCGAAGAAACGGGACTCGAAAACAATCCGGGTACATACCAATGGGTAATAGATCCGCTCGATGGTACGACCAATTACTCGATTGGTAATCCGCTTTTTTGTGTTGCCATTTCTCTTCTCTGTAATCATGAGCCATTGGTAAGCGTGACTTTCGCACCTGTTTTGAATGAATTCTATATTGCTGAAAAAGGAAAGGGGGCAACACTCAATGGAAAAAAGATTCGTGTTTCTCCGGAAAAGCGTAGTTCTCACAGTATTGTCTCTGTGGGCTATTCACGTGACTATCGTTCTAGAGTTCGAATAGCGAAATCGCTTCGATACTTATGGAAATCATTTCTTAACACGCGTGTTTTTGGAAGTGGATGTCTCAGCCTTGCCTATATGGCTGCCGGTAGAATCGAAGGGTGCTATCTCGCTCCCCCGTCAAACCTGTGGGATATTATTGCGGGCGTTCTTCTCATAAGAGAGGCAGGTGGACAAGTAACCGACCTTGACGGAAAACAATGGAATTATAAAAGTAAAAGTCTGATTGCCAGTAACGGTAAAATTCACAAACACCTTATTCGTACGATAAAATTATGAAGCGCTTGTATACACTTGAGGGAATTGTCATTAAAGGTGATGGTCTCGGTGTTAAGTACGGGTACCCTACGGCAAATATCGACTGTAAGCGTATTCCCACTGCTTTGAAGGATGGCATATATGCTGCGCGAATTTTTATTGCTCAAAAGAAGCATAATGGATTGCTTATTATGGGGGATAAGAATCGAATTCATCCTGGGCAAATAAAAGTGGAATTGTATGTGTTAGATTTTGAAGGTAATTTGTACAAACAAAAACTTATTGCTGAAATTGTAGAGAAAATCCGGCCATTTAAGAAATTTGGATCGACCCGGGAACTCATCACGCAGATAGAGGAAGACTGCCAGCGTGCGCGCTTATTACTGGAATAACTAAGTAGAGAATAATGGCCGATCTAGATAAAATCGGATTAGATATCGCAGGATGTGACCAGTGTCCTCTTGGTAAGCAACGAACTCATGCAGTACCCGGTGAAGGAAATGCCGATGCCGATCTTCTTTTCATTGGTGAAGGACCCGGTAAACGAGAGGATGAGCTCGGAAGACCGTTTGTTGGAGGGGCGGGCAAATTTCTTGATGAAATGCTCACACTCATTAATCTAACTCGAAAAGATGTATTCATAACAAATATTGTAAAATGTCGGCCCCCTGATAACCGTGATCCCGAACCGTCTGAAGTTGAAACATGCACTACGTTATATCTTTACAAACAGATTGATATTATAAAACCGAAACTCATCATTCCACTGGGTAGACACTCTATGCATCGCTTCCTTCCTGAAGATTTTAAAATATCACAAGTACACGGCAATCCCTATCGAAGAAAGGGGCAAATCTTTTTTCCTCTTTATCATCCCGCAGCTGCTCTGTATAGAGGTTCGATGAGGGACGTGTTAATAAAGGATTTTAAAAAAATACCTTTTGTATTGAAGAAAGTCTAATTCTGACTTACTTCTATTGAAAAGGAAGAAGTTTTCTGGTACGCTCCTCGTACGCATTAATGATGGCCACGTAGCCAAGTGGTAAGGCAGGGGTCTGCAAAACCTCTATTCGGCGGTTCGATTCCGCCCGTGGCCTCCAAAGTGATATTTCATCGTTTGGTAACTTTAAAAAACAAGAGGCTTGGAAGGTTAGGAATCGAAGGGCGCAAGCGTGCGAAGCGCCCCGGAAACGATTCCGCCCGTGGCCTCCACGCGGAATGTAGTTCAGTTGGCTAGAACGCTCGCTTTGGCCCTCGCTGTGAACATTAAGAATCTTAATATCATACTAAAAAATCTCGCTCTGAGTCGGGATGTAGTTCAGTTGGCTAGAACGCTCGCTTTGGGAGCGAGAGGTCCCCGGTTCGAGTCCGGGCATCCCGACTCAGCGCAGGATTATTTTATTGGCTATTATGTGGCTCGGGCTGAACAGGAGCGAGAGGTCCCCGGTTCGAGTCCGGGCATCCCGATTTTTCAAAAGTACAACATAATCCAGTTATTCAAGATTGAGTTTAGGTTGGGAGATTTGACTCGAGAGGTGCGAGCGAGCGCAGCACCCAGGCCCGCAGGGCGAGTCCGGGCATCCCGACCAAAAAAACAACCTATTGTATAAGCATATAGGCCCTTTACGGATATGATACATTCATGTATCGTATATCCGGATTTAAGAACTGCATTTGCTTAATAATCCGCTTATTTAACTGTTTTCTTTAGAGTGCTATGGCCCAAGATATAGCACATGAGGAGGTAAAAAAGGCCGTCTATCCCTTCTTCTTTCCACTGGGGAGGCTACTGTCTCATTTTAATGTCCAACCAGTTACTTTTACCATAGGTGGCCTTATAGCAAGTTTTTTTTCGTTTCTGTTTTTAGTATCAGGATCGCTTTTTTGGGCTAGTATTATGATTTTAGTAACTGAACTTAACGATATTGTTGATGGCCTGCTCGCGCGATATGCAAAGAAGGAAAGTCGATTTGGAGCATTTATTGATTCAACCATCGATCGATATGCCGAGGGATTCATCTACCTCGGCCTTTTAGTATTTTTCTGGGAAAAAAGTTTGATTATTTCTCTGTTTATCCTTTTAGCGTTTATCGGCTCAATTCTCGTAAGCTATACTCGTGCGCGTGCAGAAGGAGTAGGGTTCTTTTGCCGTTTTGGCCTTATGAAGCGAAAAATACGAATGGCAGTATTATTTATAAGCATACTTGTGGCTTCCTTCATCTCCCAAGGTGAAATAGTGCTTGGAAGTACCATTATTACTCTTGCAATTTTGTGTCACTTTACCGCTTTACAAAGAATACTGTACGTACGCAAACAGTCTATTTGAAAAACGTTCAAATATCACAAAACATCAAATAAATTCAAAAAGAGGCAGATTACGAGTCTGTCCTTTTTGGTATTTTTATAAAAGATTAAAGCAGAACATGTAAAATCGGTTAAATCGTTATAGTAAATTATTTCCATGGAGTAAATTTTGTGTATGCTATAATCTCTATACTATGCACTATCAGGACCAAATCTATGGGAAAATAGAGATCACCGAACCAGTACTCGTTGAAATTACCAACAGCCCCGCCCTCCAACGTTTAAAAGGTGTCGAACAAGGAGCTTTTCGTAAACCTTTTCACCCGGGCATTTCTCCAAATCGATTTCAACATTCAGTGGGTGTGATGCTGTTATTAAAAAAATACGGCGCAGCTATTGATGAGCAAATTTCCGGATTAATTCATGATGCATCTCATTCTGCTTTTTCGCACGGCATTGACTACATACTCAAGCAGGGAACTGAAAAAACACAAAATCATCAGGACAGCATTTTTAACAATTACATTAGAAAAACAGATATTCCTTCTATACTATCAAAATACCATTTTGATCTTGACCATATACTGAATGATTCCCATTTCCCTTTAAAAGAAAATAATATACCGGATCTATGCGCTGATCGTATCGATTATGCACTAAGAGATGGAATCGCATATGAAGAATATGATTTTTCTATACAAGAGGCTCAAAACCTCCTTACTCATCTTACTGTTAAGGATAATCAGTGGATATTTTCTCAGTACACCCATGCGGCTACGTTTGCCAAGCTTTTTTATGAGCTTAATAAGGGCTACTGGGCTGATATGGGGTCTGGGGTCATGTTTCAAACAGTCGGAGACTACATAGCACATGCAATAACAATGGGATACATTGTGGAACAAGATTTATATACCACTGATCAAATAGTATTAAACAAAATTGCGCCTTTCCTCTCAAACGATACTAAGGCACAGTCTTTTTGGGATCGTATGAATAATAAAATTAAGTACAAAAATTCCCCCTCAGATTTTGATGCTCATGTGTTTGTAAAATCTCGAGCAGTTGATCCGCTTTGCTATCATGAAGAAAAGATAAAGCGTGTCTCCGATATCAATCCTCAGTGGAAAAAGATTGTTAAAGAGGAGCTCAAACCGAAAGAATATTTCATAAAGTTTGAGAAATAGTACATGCCAAATTTTTATCAAAAAGTTTACGATATGGTCAAAAAAATCCCAAAAGGCAGGGTTGCTACGTATGGCCAAATTGCCGCTCTTATCGGATCACCGAGGTCAGCTCGGATGGTCGGCTGGGCCATGCACGCGATGGATGGGGGTAAATTGGAACACATTCCTTGGCAGAGAGTAATAAATCGAGAAGGAAGAATAAGCACTACATGCCTTGACCATCCGGCAGAAGAACAATCTGTACTCTTACAAAAGGATGGGGTAAAAGTAATTAAACGAGAAAACAATTTCTGGATTGACCTCGACAAGTTTTTGTGGCAACCTTAATGCTACATCTCAAGCGGGTATAGTATAATGGCTATTATGTCAGGTTTCCAACCTGAAGATACGGGTTCGATTCCCGTTACCCGCTCCAAATAGTTCGATTTCACTTTCAAACTTGTGAGCATCGATTTACACATACAATACCTGGAATTGAACGGCGCGAGTGAACGAAGTCTTCGATCCTGAGGTCCTCAGACCGAAGGGCGCCCAGAACTCGATTCTCGAGCTCAATAAGAAATATAATTGCGAGATCCCGCTGGATAGCGGGGTCCTACCCGCTCCAAAGAGCCAATCACACAAGTTATATGAAATTCATGACGTACAATATTTTAAACGGGGCTGTGGAGACACTCCCTCAAATTATTGAGGTAGTAAAAAAAGAGTCCCCGGATTTTTTAATGCTTAATGAAGCAAATACGTTTGCAAAAAATAATAATGCGCTACTTAAGGAATTCGCCGTAAAAACCGGTTTTCCGTATTTTAAAATATCCTTATCAGGTGAGGGAGATTGGCATATAGCCGTTTTTTCAAAATATCCCTTAAAGAATATTTACATGCTCAAACCCTTGGCTCGTGCGTGTATAATAGCTACAATCGAGTCCATCTATGGCCCAATATCAATTGCGAGCCTTCATTTAACGCCATATACTGAAGATCTTCGTCAACCGGAGATTGAGAGTATCATTGCGTATCAAAAACCTTTTTCGCATAAGATTCTCATGGGAGATATGAATTCCTTGTCGAGAAATGATGGGTACAAGGATAATATCATAAAGGACTTTGATGAAATTCGAATAAGAAAATTCACTACAAATGGAAAATTACGGTTTGATATTATTGATAAAATTCTGAAAGCTGGATACCACGACACAGCACAACTATTGGAAAAGAACATAGACACGACAGTACCAACATTATCCAAAGTCGGCACTAAGCATTCACCAATGCGACTTGACTACATATTTCTTTCAAAGTCATTACTACCATTTTTACAGTCCTACAAGGTTATAAAAAATAAGATAACTAACTTGGCATCGGATCACTATCCGGTAGTTGTTGAATTATAAGTGTATCTGTTAGAAGGCGATTACATTGACAAATGGCCTGTTTTATGATATATTTATTATGTAAAAACAAAAAAAGGTTGTATGCCTGACATAAACATCTTTGAACAGGTTAAGCAATTTCGTGAGAAAGGAATTTCTGATGGAGAAATTGAGAATCGCCTGTCCGCAGATGGCTGGAGCAAAACTCAAATACACGATGCCCTGGATATTTCCCAGGAGCTTTCTAATATCCCTGAAGTAAAAGAAAATCCACCAGAAAAATTTATCGTTGGCCATCAATTGCTATTACGATCCTGGAAAGTATTCTCGTCTCTCTGGGGACCACTTCTCTTACTTGCGCTGATAAGCACCGTCATCATCATCGGGATTCAAATTCTCTTTTCGATCTGGCCATCTACACTGGTACTCTACTTGCTCATGTTGTTCGTCATCTACCTTGCAGGAGCTTTTTTTATCATTGGAATAACACATAGTCTTGTATATTCTGAAAAATCCACTAGAAAAATATTTAGTAATTCATGCAAACTGTATCTTCCATTCATCTGGACGAGCATATTAGCTGGCCTCGCCATGATTGGCGGATTTATTTTGTTTATATTCCCTGGTCTAATTCTCGCAGTACTATTCATACCGCTTCCATTCGTTATGGTGAAAGAAGGAAAATCTGGATTTTCCGCGTTAAAACGGTGTTATGCAATTACCCGCGACTTCCGATTGGATATCTTCTGGAAAGTAGTAATGCTTGTCGGTATCGTTGCGTTCATCACATTCATTCTTGGTCTCATTCTTGTTGCATTTTGGCTTTTTGTCGCCAATGTGAGTACGGGTGAACTGTCATTTTTTCTCTTTGTTTCAGGCGGACTAGGATTTTTGCTTTCACAGTTTCTTCTACTACTGATTATTCCTCCATATATACAATCTTATTACTCAGTATTATATGCGGACCTTTCTGTCGCCCACCCGTATAAGAGCGATCCTGAGTCAACACTTGAAGTGGGAAGAAAAATTGTTATTGGTTTTATGATGGTGGGTATATTTGCGCTTATGCTGTTTGGGCTTGCTGGTGGTAAGGCAATTATCACCGGGGAATATGATAATTTCTTACAACCAAATAAAATTACGCGCGAGGGAATTGAGTTTGCCAAATTGCAGTATCAATATTTTTTAATTGAGAAGGAAAATCTCATTTACGACGAATCGGAGCGTAATGATGTCACTCGAAGCATCGACATTTACGGCACCCAGATAACTTTGCAGGAATATTTCCTGGATAACGAGATCTATCCGGCCACTCTTGAGGAGCTTGTACCATCGTATTTAAACTCCCTGCTTACAGATCCGGAGACGGGTGAGATATATGAGTACGCCCCCACTGAAGATAGAAAGGGCTGGTCACTCTGTTATAATTCGGACAGCGCAGGTCATACTTGTGAAGTCTGGCCTTAAATAATTAACTAGTATTTAACCATGAACGACATTAAACAGTGGATCCAACAGGCCCGTGAATCAGGCTTATCAGATAAAGATATTCATAAGCAGCTCGAGAAAAGCGGATGGACGAAAGACCAAGTTGATCAAGTATTGGCCGCCCCCCCGTCACCATTACAGCAAAAATATCCCGATTCTCAACCAGTAAAAAAGAAACCTTGGCAATCTCACACAGCCGAAACACATAAGCCGTGGCATACAAAAGAAGAATACATCTCTGACGCTCTTGGTAAAAAGAGAAAAAAGTCTTTTAAATTCTCTAAGTGGATGGTTGTAGCAGTTATTGCTGTGGCTGTCATTGGTGGAGGGGCTTTTGCATACATGAAGGGTTATTTACCCATTCCATTTCTCACAAAAAACGCGGAAGAGATGTTGATGAAAGCGTTTAATGAATTAGCAGATGCAAAGAGTGGTGAGTTTGGATTTACTTTTCAAGTAGTCGGTGAAGAAAGAACGGTTGAATCAACCTCAAAAAATAATAATGAGTCAGCTGTGGGCACTACAGATGCTGAACTTCAGGCACAAGATAGAACAACTGTATCAAATGCCGCTCAAATCAAGACAGCACTAATACTATATTGGGATGATCACAGATCTCAGTTTCCAAATACTTTGGCTGAAGTATCGCCAAATTACATTAGCTTCGTTCCCAAGCAAGCTAATGGAGAATCGTTTATATATAAACCTTCAAGTGATAAAACTGAGTATACGCTCTCCTTTTCTTGCCTCGGCGGAAATAATAAGGGACCAAATGGAATATTAGACTCTGATGGTAATATTACCAGTTGTGAATACGATAGAGATTATGGTGGTTCTGAATTTTCTGATTTCTATGATGATTATATGGACCTATTAGTCGGCATGATTCCAACCGACATCAACGTACAGGGAGCAATTAGCGTGTTTATGAATTACTCACCTGATGACCCGTCAGAAAATAAAGGGCTTATGTCGCTCTCCGGATCGTATAGCTCCTCTGGCGTGGCAATTTCTGTTGATTTAGAGGCACGATTAAAGGACAATAAGGCGTATCTTCTTGCTAATGAATTTCCTGCTCTCTTTTTTGATACCAGCTCATTTAAAGACAAATGGATTGAAATCGATCTCGATGAGGGTAGTGATCTTCTTGGCGGATTCGTAGATGTAAATGACGTCATACCGGATGATGACACAACAAGCACTTTCCGATCTGAGGTTCCACACATATTCCGAGTTGCCTTTCAGGAAAAACTCATTGTCGCAAATGTTGATGGAAAAGAAACAATAAACGGCCACCCAACACATCGTGTTCGAATAACTATCGATCCAGAAAAGCTTCAGGCACTTGAATCAGCATACTACGATGATGCGGTAGAGAGAGGTGTAGATTTGGGGGATTTCGGAGACTTTACTGATTCATTTTCAGACCCAGAGGTAATCGATCAGCTTGATACATTTTTTGAGAATACGACATTGACCGTATGGGTCGATCAGGCAGGATTCAAACCCAGGAAGATGGAAGTTGAAATGATTGCCGTACCTCCAGATAAGTATGAAAGACTTGTAGATCGTCAGTTCAGATTCAATTTTGGCATGACGTTCGATCATTTAGGCGAAAAACCAAACGTGACCAAGCCGAGCAATACAATTTCTATTGATGAAGTGATACGATTAATGACCGGCATTACTGTTGAAGAGCAGAATTTTGATAAACAAAGAGACGCGGTCAGCGATATTCGATCAGCGCTTCGGCAATATAATTCTGTTAATAAAAAATACCCTGCTAGTCTTGATAAGCTGCTCGAAACTCCTCCAGAAGATTCCTTCTATGACAGCTACTTTTATTCTCGCTCGAGCGTGCCAACTGACATTTATACCGAAAAACCTTTTGAGTATTCTACGACTGGAACTGATTATAAGCTGATATATGAAATTGAATTCCCTCCTGAGAGTACGGAAAGTATATTTGGCTCTAACAATAGCTACTATACTTCCCTGTATGTTGAAGGTAAAAATACAGCAACAAAGGATTATGTTTCACTCGAAGCTGAGGAAAATAAAGACACTGATAATGATGGATTATCTGACGTTGAAGAGGCAGAGTTTGGAACAAGTAAGTATGTCGCTGATACAGATGGAGATGGATTTACTGATTTTGAAGAAGTACAAAGTGGTCACAATCCCTTAAAAGCTGCTGATGACCAGCAGGTGAGCAATACAAATTCAGCAAATGAGGTTGTGGTAGCTGAGACATACTATCTACCTTTAAAAGACACTGATCACAAACGAGGTGGAGAAAATGCGAAAGTGACATTAGTGGTATATTCTGATTTTGAATGCCCCTTTTGTGCCAGATTTGTTCCGACAATCGAGCAACTCGAAACTACCTACGGGGACGATCTTCAAATAGTTTTTCGACATTACCCGTTATCATTTCACACTAATGCCCAAAAAGCCGCTGAAGCTTCTGAGTGTGCCGCAGAACAGGGTCAATTCTGGGAAATGCATGACAGGCTCTTTGAGATGAATGCAGCTGTAACATTAAGCGTCGAAAATTATAAAAGCGCTGCAGGAGAACTTGGATTAGCCCAAAGTCAGTTTGATAGCTGCTTAGACTCTGGAAAATATTCACAAAGAGTTCAAGATGATATTGACGGAGGCGCATTACTTGGTGTACAGGGGACTCCCGCAACGTTTGTTAATGGAGAGCTCATCTCAGGTGCCCAACCGTTTGACAGCTATGCTGAAGTAATTGACGATATTCTTGGTACGTAACGTTTCCCATCCTGATATTAACCCAAACTGCCGCGTAATGCGGCAGTTTTTTGTTAGCATATCAAGCCCTTGACAGATCCCGTATATCTGCTAATATGCGCTTTCAATCTCCCAAAAACCTATTAAATGGGAGTTTTTGGAATAGAGTAATAAACCTTAATTACCAAACTATTTCACTAATTATGTATAAACTATCTCGTCAAAAAAATGCCTACATTCTAGTAATCGTTGCGCTCGTCCTTCTCTGGGAATTCACCTTTCCTGGACAAGCAGTGGGTCATGAAATCCTTGAAACAGGAAACATTCAAGCTGAACCAACAATCACTGAAGAAAATATTGAAACCCGCCCGAGGCTTCCTATTAGTGCTGATAAGCCCCGTGAGGAAGCTAAGCAGACTGTGTATCTCACAATCACTGCCTACTCCTCAACACCGGATCAAACAAGCGGAGACCCATTCATAACTGCTTCCGGGTCCACTGTACGTGATGGAATTATCGCTGCCAACTTCCTACCAATTGGCACTCGAGTACGAATTCCTGAATACTACGGAGATAAAATATTCGTCGTCGAAGATCGGATGCATCAGCGCTACTGGTACATGGCAGACATCTGGATGGAGTCACGAGAAGAAGCAATTGAATGGGGAGCGCGATATACTACACTGGAAGTCCTCTAAATATAATGACAAAGCAAAAAGAGCGAGTAACTACCTCGCTCTTTTTGTCATATGCCGCCGGTCGTCCCGTCCTTCGGTAAACTCAGGACGGGATCTCCGCTTCGCCCTTCGCTACGCTCAGGACTTCGCTTCGAGAGTCTTATTCTTGCTAATGGGCCAGGTGGGAGTCGAACCCACACGGTGTTGCCACCACCAGATTTTAAGTCTAGCGCGTATACCAGTTCCGCCACTGGCCCACAATTCTACCAGCCTGCCCCGCGTATCCTGAACGCAGTGAAGGAGAAGCGGGGTTCCACCACGGCGGCCTCGTCTTTATTTATTATAACAAACTCCCACCATCTTGGGGTCTATATACATATGGCACGATGGAGCGGCAGACCGGACTCGCCCTTCGGGCCGAAGCTCACGGTCGCCTCAGGCGACATCGTTCGCCCTGTTCATCCCGACGCGACGCAAGCAGTTGCGTCGCTTCCTCCTGCTTAATTTGCTAAGCATGCAAATCAATCTAGGAATGTTTTTCTTTAAGACTTGATGGAGCGGGAGACGGGATTCGCACCCGCGACCTCTTCCTTGGCAAGGAAGCGTTCTACTACTGAACTACTCCCGCATTATCCAATAAATTATCTAAAAGTTTTTTGAAACCATACTACCAACTGCCTGTCCTGAATGAAATGAAGGAAACTACTGCCGCGTGGTGCCGAGGGGCAGAATTGTCCGCCATGGGCGGATCCGCCTTTGGCGGAAACTGCCGATCCTGAATCATTTCGCTCCGCGCAATGTTCAGGACAGGCTCCAGGATTTTTCAGTCCAGAGTCTATCCCGCACATGTGCCTGGGGGCAGAATTGAACTGCCGACGCAAGGATTTTCAGTCCTTCGCTCTACCACTGAGCTACCCAGGCATTATATACCTCCAGGCACATGGTGCGGGACTCTACTACTGAGCCTGCCTATCGGCAGACAGGCTACCTCGGCTGGTGGGCACACGGCCCCGCCATAGCGGGGCGACCTCGTCATTACCTGTCCGCCGTACGGAGAACCCTATATCAGCCCACTGGTGGGCACGGGAGGATTTGAACCTCTCTTCGAGCCTGAGCTCTGAGCCGTTCAGGCCTCAGAGCTGAAGGCCGAGCTCGTCATTATCCTTCGTCCTTCGACTTCGCTCAGGACTCAGGACGGGTCAGTGACCTCACATGAAAGTCGGGTACACTTCATTCCCTTGGTGGGCGCGGGAGGACTCGAACCTCCGACCTCGTCATTATCAGTGACGCGCTCTAACCACCTGAGCTACGCGCCCACCAAGGGAATTCTGTAAAGTACAGTAAGCGCTCCTAAGTCCCGAGCTATAGCGAGGGATAACCAACTGAGCTACGTGCCCTGAATGAATAATAAATATGAAAAAAGCCTACAACTCACAGTTTACCGCCTCGACATCCGAAGAACAAGAGGGGGAAGGCGTAACCTGTATATATGGTAGGCAGTAAGTCATTATGCAACTTTGATGTGGTAAGAATTAGCTCACACGTTAGTCATATCGTATATGCAGGTTCACTGCACCTAAGTGAGACATCTCTCTTTACGTAATAAAGAGATGAGTTTCACGCGACAGTTCACTGACACTAAAGTGTCAGCGATCTAGATTTACTCCCTAGAAAGGAGGTGATCCAGCGACAGCTTCCGCTACCGCTGCCTTGTTACGACTTAGCCCTTATCATCGAGTCTACCTTCCCCCGCTAAAGCGAGGTTCGGGTATCCACGACTCTCTTGGCTTGACGGGCGGTGTGTACAAAACCCGAGAACGTATTCACCGCGACATAGCTGATCCGCGGTTACTAGCGATTCCAGCTTCATGAGGTCGAGTTGCAGCCCTCAATCCGAACTGGGAAAAGTTTTGGTGGGATTGGCTTCACCTTACGGTTTCGCAACCCATTGTACTTTCCATTGTAGCACGTGTGTAGCCCAGGGTATCAGAGGACCATGCTGATTTGACGTCATCCCCACCTTCCTCCCCGTTATCCGGGGCAGTCTGGCATGAACAATTTAACATACCATAGGGGTTGCGCTCGTTAGGGGACTTAACCCAAAATCTCACGACACGAGCTGACGACAACCATGCAGCACCTGTCCTAGCACCCTCGAAGGAAGCCACGTTTCTGCGGCTGTGCAGCTAGGATTTCAAACCCTGGTAAGGTTCCTCGGTTATCGTCGAATTAAACCACATGCTCCACCGCTTGTGCGGGTTCCCGTCAATTCCTTTGAGTTTTAGCCTTGCGGCCGTACTCCCCAGGCGGGATACTTAATGCGTTAGCTTGATTAAACGATCCTGAGAGGGTCGATACTCCCAAGACCTAGTATCCATCGTTTACGGCGTGGACTACACGGGTATCTAATCCGTTTCGCTCCCCACGCTTTCGCTCTTGAAGTGTCAGGGTCATCCCAGCAGACTGCCTTCGCATTGGGCGTTCTTGCCGATATTAACGCATTTTACTACTACACCGGCAATTCCGTCTGCCTCTTCTGCCCTCAAGCTAAACAGTTTTTCCGGCAGCATTCAAGTTGAGCCTGAATATTTAACCGAAAACTTATTAAGCCACCGTTGAGCTCTTTACGCCCAGTAAATCCGGATAACGCTTGGCGCCTTCGTATTACCGCTGCTGCTGGCACGAAGTTAGCAGCGCCTTATTCCTTAGGTACCATCATTGATTTTTCCCTAAGAAAAGCAGTTTACACCCCGAAGGGCTTCATCCTGCACGCGGCGTCGCTCCCTCAGCCTTTCGGCCATTGGGGAAGATTCTTGACTGCAGCCTCCCGTAGGAGTCTGGGCAGTGTCTCAGTCCCAGTGAGGCGGGTCATGCTCTCACACCCGCTATCCGTCGTAGCCTTGGTGAGCTATTACCTCACCAACTAGCTGATGGACCATAGGCCCCTCCCGAAGCGATAAATCTTTACTCGGTGTACATAGTACACAGAGCACATCCGGTATTAATCCGTCTTTCGACAGGTTGTTCCGAACTTCGGGGTAGGTTACCAATGTGTTACTCTCCCGTCTGCCACTTTCCACCCAAATTGGGTGGATCGTTCGACTTGCATGCCTAAAACACGCCGCCAGCGTTCATCCTGAGCCAGGATCAAACTCTCAAAAAAAGATTGATGTAACTATTTTTTCATATGAGGAGTTACCAACCTCGTTGAATATGAACTGACGTATATTGTGAGCTATTCTCCGAAACTCGACAGAGAAAAGAAGAGACGTAATGGACTTTAAAGAACGATCAGAAATCGGTAAAGGTTTCCACCACCTCTTCTCTTATTCTCTGCCAAGTGATCAGAGGATTCTTACCACATCGAAGTTGTTAATGTTCATTTCTTCCTACTAAGAGCGAAGAAAAAACAGAGAGGTCCAAATCCCTGATTTATAGACGCCTCTGTTTTTCCTCCTACTTTTGCCAAAGTAGGATAATGTCATTGTGAAGATCTTCTAATATTATGATATGTATGGTTGGAAGGCTATATTCTGTTAAGTATTAGCCGATTTTCAAGAAATTTCCCCTATACACAACGTATACACAAGTGTACCTGTGCTTCACATACTTGTCAAGAAGGGCGTCTGCGGCGTGATTTTGTCTTCCGCCATTGTGAGATTTTCTTGTGATCACCGCTCAAAAGGACGGGTGGTACTTTTTTCCCGCTAAAAGAAGGTGGGCGTGTATATTGAGGATACTCGACATAATCAGGAGAAAACGAGAACGTCTCATCTTCTATTGAACCCTTATCGCCCACTACACCTGGAATGAGTCGCGACACAGCTTCCATTACCACCATCGCTGGCACCTCGCCACCTGAGAGGACGTATTCACCAATAGAGAGCTCTTCATCAATATACGAGTTTACCCGTTCATCAAATCCTTCATACCTGCCAGCAATAAGAATGAGCTGATCGAGTTTCGAATAATGCTGTGCAACCTTTTGTGTAAAAAATGGTCCTTGCGGAGAGAGAAGAATGATCTTGCTCTTTTTTTTCTTTGGAATACTTTTTAATGTTTTTACTATCGGTTCAGCTTTTAAAATCATTCCCGGCCCACCGCCATATGGCCGGTCGTCAACAGTCTTATGCTTATCGTTGGAAAATTTTCGAATATCATGAATATTTATTCGAATCTTCTTCTTTTTTTGCGCTTTCGCAATAAGCGTTTCCTGAAGAAACGAAGTAAAAAGATTTGGAAAAATAGTTAGAATATCGTATCTCATAGAAAATAAGTTACAAACAACCGCACAATGAAGTATATCATACGTGCGGTTGGATGTTTTGTTTGTAAGTTGAGATCAAGGACCTAGAGCTTGAGATCATCAACGGCTGAAGTATCTTCTTCAGCGACTGGTCGATCTGATCGTTCGGGCTTGGGACCGCGTTCTTTGCGGTAACCTTCTGGCTCGTAGATCTTTAGATTGACTCGTGCGTGGTTCTTTGCGCCGACAACACGGAGAAGTGTTCGGAGTGACTTGGCGGTCTGACCTTGTCGGCCAATAACCTGTCCAAGATCTTGAGGGTTGACCTTGAGCGTAATGAGTACACCCATTTCATCAACCGTTCGCTCCGCTTTCACGTCTTTCGGATTATCAACAAGTGCTTTTACCACGAACTCGACAAACTCTTGATCGGTTTCCTGTTTTGCCATAGTTCTGATTCATTTCTGAATTTGTAATGTTCAGCAGGGTATTCGTTCTCGACCTTTCCACAAGAACTAAATGGACCACTGCATTGTAACTGTGCAAAAAGAGAATATCACAATATCTCCCTGATTGTCAAACCATGGGGATTACTTAGCTGCAACTACCATAACCTACTGTTTCTCTGGAGTCTTTTTATCGTCTTGGGGTTTTTCTTCAGCTTTCTTTTCTGCCGGCTCTTTGTTCTCGGGAGGTTTTTCTTCCTTTTTCTCATCAGCTCCTGCCTTCGGTCCCGAGACCTCCCGTTCAGGGCCTGAGCCCTTCAGGGCGATGGCAGGCCGAGGGGAGCTTGCCGAAGGACCCTCTTTCTTTGGCTCCTCTTTTTTTACTTCTTCCTTTTTCTCAGTTGATGGCGTCTTACCTTCAGAAGCCTCTTCGCCTTCTTTAGATTCTTTTTTCTTACGGATATTGGCCACACGGATTTTCTCACCTTTTATAACATCATGATCAATAAGAATATTATGAACGACTCCTGATGGCTGGGCACCGTTTGAAATCCAGTGTTTGATCCGATCTACTTTTAAAGTGACAGTAGCTGGAGATGTATGTGGATCATACGTTCCGAGAAGTTCTAAAAAGTCGCCATGAGTATCTTTGGATTTTTCAGATACGATAAGGCGAAAAGTTGGGTGTTTCTTTTTACCGACTCGGGAAAGTCGAATCATTAACATACGTATTTATACAAAAAAGTAAGCGACACAGGGGTGTATGGGGTATCTTATTGACTTATTCCTTCGCTGTCAAGCATGGCTGGGAATTGCCTATTTTGAGTGTCTTCCGAGCACTTTCTCTGCCTCATCCATCTCTACCGACAACAGCTTTGAAACGCCATCATCACCCATAGTCACTCCGTATAAAATCCTTGCCTTATGCATCGTAGCTCGATTATGAGTTATTGTAACAAACTGAGTTTTGTTGGAGAGTTGGTCAATAATCTCTGCGAATCGGAGTGAATTCGATTCATCAAGAGCCGCATCAACTTCATCGAGTACAACAAACGGCGAGGGATTATTGCTAATAATTGCACTAATGAGCGCAATTGCTGTTAGTGCGCGTTCACCACCAGATAACATATTAATGCTTTTTAACCTTTTTCCCGGTGGGGTGGCAAAAATATCAACACCGGTCAACACTTTTTCTCCTGTCTTTTTTGTCTTTTTGGGCTCCAAGTCTTCATCTTCTTTTTCCTCAGCATCTTCATCCTCTTGATCCTCAGGAGAAAGAACTTCTTCTTTCACGAGATTGAGCTTGGCGTTACCACCTTTAAAGAGTGTTTTGAAGTATTTTCCAAATTCAAGATTTATCTTTTCAAATGCGAGATCAAACTGTTTTTTAATAATTTGATTGAGATTATCTATCGCTTCCTCAAGATCTGTGGAAGCTTTTGTAAGATCATCAATTTGAGTACTTAAGAAATCGTGGCGTTCTTTAGTTTTTCCGTATTCCTCCGGCACATCTTCATCGATACCGCCGATCAGTTCCAGATACCTTTTTTCTTTCTGAATTTCTCGCATCAAGCCTTCATTAACGGGGCTCGGATGCTTTGACTGATATACCCGCTCTCTGTCTTCATCGGAAAGCTCATCCATCATTTCACGATCAAGATCTTCTTTTCTGGTTTCAAGCTTGGCATGCTCGATCTGAATTTCATGAAGCTGGGTGGTAACCTCGGTAAGCTCTTTTTGCCTTTCACGAAGTTCACGCTGTGTTTCAACAAGCTGCCTCTGCTGCTCTGATTGGTCTTTGCCGACTGAATCAAGTTTTGATTGAACTAAACCGATTTCGCTGTCGATTTTTCGAACCTGCTCCTCTAGGTTGTGTTGATCCTGAGCTATTTTTTCTGGATCTTTGCCCTGGAGTTGGGTAACATCTCTCTCTATTGATGCGTGCTCTTCTTGAATTTTCTTCAGCTGCTCCTGAGAAGAGTGATATTTTTCTTCAGCTACGCGTACTTCAACGGTTAAATCGGTGATGTCGTGTAATATCTGGTCCTGGGATTTAAATGCATCCGCTATTTTCTCCTGAACCTGAATAAGGGCATTTGGATCTTTTGCGCTTAATTTCCGGCTTTTTTCAACAGTATGTGCGAGTTGTGACACGATGCTTTCTGTAATCTTTTGGAGTTTTGGAAGCTCTTCTATTTGTTTAACTTCTTTAAGCTGCTTAAGAAAATCTTCTTGGTCTGCAACAATATTTTTTAGCTCCCCGTGTAAATTAAGTGCTGAAATACTTGGATCAGTACTTAAGCCGCGTTTCACTTCTGCTAAATCGATTTCTAACTCAGAAATTGAGCGTGCAGAGTGCTCTTCTTCTTGTTGTTTTGTTGTAAGTCGCTCGGTTACCTCTTTTACTAGTCGCTCAGCATTACCAACTCCAGCTTGTGCGTTACGTATCTCATTTGCCAGTGCATCACGTTTACGTTCAAGCCATACAAGATTCATTTCTCCTTTTTGTTCGCGGGTAACATCTGCACGGCCTTTAACCACTGTGAGCTCTCGTAAGATACGGTTTTTTTCATCGGCTAATGACTGATACTGCTGTTCATATTTTGCAAATGCTTCACCCCGACCTTCTTTGGACACATATACTTCAATCGATTTATTTAACGAAACAACCTTTTGATCAGCAATATTCTTTTTTGCTTCAACTTCCCGCATATGTTTCTCGACATCACCGTGACGAGTAGTCAGATCAGCCCACATGCCTGAATAATATTCTCGCTGATATTCGCCCAGTTTTTTCTCATGCTCTTCGCGCTGCTCAAGCCTTTTTGCCTGACGAGTGAGAGAACGAAGTCGGGGAGTGATTTCTTGCAGAAGCATGTCTGCCTGTTTTAGGTTCTCGCGGGTCGTAACCAACTTATTCTCAGCTTGTTCTTTCTTAATCTGATATTGTCGTATCCCTGCAGCTTCTTCAAAAAATTGCAGTCGCTCACCAGGGGAAGCTATCAACACTGAATCAATCATTCCCTGACCAATAACACTATACGTCCGCTGTCCAAAGTTCGCCTTTGCTAAGAGAAGCAGGATATCGTGAAGACGCACCTGACTCTTATTAATAAAATACTCACCTGATCCATCTCTATTGACCCGGCGAGTAATGACTAATTCTGAGTAATCGATCGGTGCTTTATGATCTTCATTGTTTAAATACAAAGAAACCTCAGCCATTCCCAGCTGAGACTTCCTATCAGAGCCTGAAAAAATTACATCCTGAGCTCTCTTTCCCCTAACAAGCTTTAGTGACTGTTCGCCAAGTACCCAACGAACCGCATCAGCAATATTCGACTTCCCAGAACCATTCGGTCCGACTATAGCAGTCATCTCCCGCTTGAATTCAAGCGTGGTTTTGGTTGCGAATGACTTGAACCCCTGGATTTCGAGCTTTTCTAAATACATATATAACAAGAAAACCGCTTATCCAAAATAAGCGATTTTAAACTTTCAGTAAACGAGTAAAAGGCTATCATTTGTTTCATGAGTGAATCCCATCATAGCATAATTTCATTAAAAAATCAAGCTTTTTTACGATAAAAAGCACCGCCGAATCCGAAGATCCGGCGGGCTGAACGCCAATAGGCGTAGATTACTGCGTACGATTGAAGTACGACCTCTCGACACAGTCTTCGCAAATGCATGATGTTTGGTCGAGAACCATCACATAATGCTGGGTTCCCATCCAGTCAGAATTTCCGATCCGGCGAAAGTGGATCAATGATCCTACGGGCACTTCTGCAGAAATGACCGCACCGCTTGTATCACAGCACCGGAATAGAGTGTCCAGGCCATTCATGGTCCAGACGTGCAGAGTGAGCTCATCACACTGCCGATAACACACGCAGTTGGACATAATGATTGCCGGTTCCCACCCCTCTTCAAGCGAGATGCCAGAGACACTGATGCTGGCGCTGAGACAGACATTGAGATCAAGCGGCGATATGTCGCAAACCATCTCTGCCTTTTCGCACCCATACTCAGATGACCGACTAATAGTCTTCTGAGTAAACGCAGGTCCTCCGTCACTCATCTTCAGAACAGCCATTGGAGTAGTGTCAGTCAATGCTGTCGCAGTCGCGTCGCTTTGCGGTTCAAGCGCTGCTCCAGTTGAAAGGTTGGTTGGAACTTGAACTCGACTGCTTGCCGGTGGGCTGGAAAGCAACATCAGCAACGCGGCGATACAAACAAGGATCTTCTCCGTTCTCTGCATCTGGAACCTCCCCCAGGTTAGACGTGAAAGGAAACGATGTTTCTTTTTTTTAATGATTAATCCTATCTCCGATATATTCGAAAGTCAAATAGAAGAAAACCGCCAAACTGCATGAGCCGGCGGTGCGAGGTAATACTTTCATCGAATGATCAAAGTAACGAACTATAACATTTTGAGAAGGTACTACTGCACGGCGCCCCAAACCCAACTCAGTTAATGAGTTGCAGTACTAATCACAAATATTGTGAAGATGATTGCCGCGAGAACAATTCCCGTTGTCAACCATGATCCTTGACGTTGCGTACTCTTTATTTCGTCAAGCCTGATCAGATTAGCTACAGCCTCGTTGATCTTTTCCTCATTTCCTCTTTCCAACAGTGACCGATTGGTTTTATAAAGCCTTGCGAGTGCTGCTTGTCTTTGCGGGTCCTCTTTCTGCTGCTGTTTTTTTGGTTTGTCATCGGGTTTCCGAGTTGCGAAACCAATAAAAACGAGAATCATCACCACGATGACAACTAACCCGAGAGGTGTTATTGCAGGTGCTTGATCCATGTGGACCACCTCCTGTTATAGGTTCTACGTATGATAGTGTGCTGTTTTCACATCTTTGTATCATGTACATCATACTTTGTCAAGGTATATAGAAGAAAACCGCTCGGAACACAGTGGGACCGAGCGGCAGAGATCGCGTTGTTAGAGAGGAGGGGGAGTAAAGGGCTCAATCCAATGAGCCTGGGGAGACAGGTGATGTTACCTTCCACCGGTAAGTGCACTGCCGATGCATACTGCTACCACGACCAGTGCCGTGGAGAGTCCGGTGTTCAACAAGGCATTCTTCCACCAAGACACCACCTCTGGGTCCGGTGTGTCCGAACGCATCAGGCGAAGTGATGCAATCAGTAGGCAAAACACCACTGTTGACACGATGATCAGGGCGGGGTCGAGTAGAGCTTTCCATGCCCCTGGTGCGATAATTGATGGCATACAAACTCCTCCTTGTGAACGAAAAAAGAGCATTGCAACAAAGTAGGGTATACAAAAACTCCTCGGTTGTCAAGACCCTAGTGTTCAAATGCTATTTCCCAAGCAAATGCAGTATTATGGCTTTCTGTGCGTGAAGACGATTTTCTGCCTGATCAAATATAACCGAGTTCGGATGATCAATTGCATCTCGCGTTATTTCATATCCAATATGACATGGCATGCAATGCATGATTTTTGCTTTCGGCGCATACTTCTCAAGTAACGCCGCATTGAGTTGGTAGGGTTTAAACATTTTCACCCGACGATCATATTCTTCCTTGAATTCTGGTTTTACTTTCCCGTCTTCGAAAAATTCCATATTAATCCACGTATCTGTGTGAATATAGTCAGCATCTTTAAGAGCTTCTTCAAGATCTAATGTTTTATGGATATGGCCGGTCTCATCTGCCATGGCATTCAGTTCTTCGTCAACACTATCCGGATCAATTTCCGGGGCTGCAAGATATACGTCAATACCAAGCTTCGCACAAGCAAGTTTGAGAGTATTTGAAACATTGTTCTCAATGCCGAGCCAGACAATCTTCTTTATCTTATCCAAGCCGCCGGAATGTTCCGCCATTGTTAAAATGTCTCCTGTTGCCTGACACGGATGGTATTTTTCTGAACATGCATCAATGACCGGGATCTTGTTTTGCAATGCGGCAATTTCTACATTTTCAAACTTCTTTGCGCGAAACATTAAGATATCTCCAAATCGCATCACGGCCTGTGCTTCGTCCTTAAAATCAGTGATGGCAAATTGTGTCGTTTTACTGTCCAGAAAAATGGCATGGCCGCCCAACTGTGTCATTCCTGCTTCAAAACTCAGCCGAGTCCTTGTTGAAGACTTCTGAAAAAGCATGATCATTGTTTTGTTTTTCAAAATGTCTCCGTACTTTTCAGGATCTTTCTTTATTCCAATAGCCTTGGCGATTATCTCTTTCAGCTCTTCTGCTGAATAGTCTTTTAGTGTAAGAAAATGTTTCATTATTATTAGTCTTAATTATTTTTCCACTCGTTAAGCTTCTGACTTTGTATGTCTGTTTTTTGTATCTCTTTGACTCTATGACGGGCGTAGGTAAAAAGTGAACCACCAATTATGATATTAAATATAATATGCAGCCATGAATGACTCATGATGTGCTGCACAAGAACTTCTGTTACATCCACACCATCTTCTTGCAAATCGTTTAATACATCTGTAACACGAGGTATGAGGGCAATAATAAGAATCGTAAAGAGAACCATGGATAATGCTACGGCTGTCTTTTGGGCAGTCCATCCAAGCCTCTCCTTCAAAAAAAGAAATATACCAACCCCAAGAGGAACCCAGCCAATATTAATGAAAAAGTATAGAATTCCCGCTTCAGTACCGCGTTTGAACTCTTCGAAATACGCAGCTGACTGGGGAGCAATTGACTTAAATAGTATGAGAAGTAATCCCGTCATCCAGTATCCGATCACAAGTCCGGCGGCAATAATTGTTAAATAGCCAAAAAGCTCACGATTTTTTATTGTCTTGTAGTACCACACGCTCAAAATTATCGCAGCAATAATCCCTGCAATATATGGGAAAAAGACCACCCATTCATTAGTTTTAACTACAAGACGCGGTATCCCAGACACAATCATGATTGCGCTTATTCCCAATACAGTACCAAATGAAACATTATAAATAACTGAATGAATTTTTTTTAAAGCAGATTGTTCCATAATGAGATTATATGGTAGTAGAATTGTAAAAACTATGCACTAGATAGTAGAAATTTTTTTATATGCTTCCCAGCCCGCTTTTCGATATTCCTTCGCCGATGCGACTGGATCATCTGCACCGTAGATGCCCCTACCAACTATGAGAATGTCTGATCCGGCACCGATGACATCTTTTGGAGTTGTGTATTGCTGTTTGAGTGCGTCGCCGCCGCCGCCGAGTTTGACACCCGGAGTAAAAAGAATAAATCTCTCGTCTGCAAGTTTTCGAAGTTTTTTGAGCTCCGAGACATCCCCGCCGTTACCGATAAACCCGACAACGAACTCATCATACTCTTTTGCCATTTTGACAGCTTTTTTTGTATAGTCATCTGTTGCGAGATTGCCCTTTGAACTCATTTGCGCTAGTAGAATAAGTCCGCGGGGATCAGATTGTTTGTCGGCAATTTCCTTTAAACCTTCTATGATGCCGGGACCGGGGACAACGTGCGCATTCACAAAGTCTGCCCACTCAACAATGTTATAAATTCCTTTTTCGTACTGGAGTTTGACCGTGTTACCAATGTCAGCAAACTTCCTGTCCTCAAATATGAGGAAGTTGTGCTTATCAGCAAATGAACGTAATTGTGAGGTAATATCCGAGGTAAAACCTTCAACTACATCAATGTGGGTTTTTAATACGGCAATTTCGGGACCCACGGTATCGGCAAGTTCTAAGAACTTTTCCGGATTTGTTTCATCATTCGCTAGAGCAAGGTTTGTCTGCTTATCATCCATCAACTCCAATAGTTTTTTTGCGGCAGGGTTTTTTACTGTTTGAGCGCGCTGTGAATATGATTCTTTTGATGACATATATAAATATATTATTTTCCGTACTTCTTACCCCATTCTACCGGATCTTTATTCCATTCCTGAGTAATGGCTGCTTCTTCAGGAGTAATATTATTATTATCTTTGGCAGTCGCGATAAGTTCTGAAAACGTCGTTAACGTACGTAGCTGACAATTTGCTTCAACAAACTTTTTCTTTGCCTTCTCAAGTTCATAAGTGAATATTGCGTAGCAGTCCATAACCTCTCCACCTGCTTCACGAACTCCTTCAACAGCCGAAACGGAGCTCCCACCTGTACTAATAAGATCTTCAATAACTAACACAGTCTGCCCTTTTTCAAGCTTACCCTCTATACGATTCTTTTTCCCGTGCTCTTTTGACGCACCACGAATGTAGATCATTGGTTTCTTGAGCCGCTCGGCAATCCACGCTGCATGAGGTATACCAGCCGTCGCAGTGCCCCCGACAATATCAAAAGTTGGATTATGTTCTTTAATAAGGTTAATGAATTCATCAATAATCTTTGTACGAAAATCGGGGTACGAAATTAACAGTCTGTTATCACAATATATCGGACTTTTAAGGCCCGAGGTAAAAGTATACGGTTCTTTAGGACTTAAAGTAACGGCTTTAATTTCGAGTAAAATTTTCGCTACGTTATTCATATATTACTTCCTTTCCTTTATATTCTTTGTTAATTGTTTTGTTATTGAAAATGAGATTCCCGTTCACAAACGTCATAATTGGCCAACCAGTGATTTCTTGTCCCTCATATGGTGACCAGCCGCATTTGCTTCTTAACATGCCCTGAGCTACTTTCTGCTTTTTGTTCAGATCAATCACAGTTAGATCTGCATCGTATCCTTCTGCAATTTTCCCTTTATTTTGTATATGGAAACGTTTGGCAGGTTTTTCTGACATTATTTCTACAACTCTTTGTAGAGAAATTGTCCCTTTTGAAACTTCATTAAGCATGAGCGGCAGCGAAGTCTGGACTTCTGGTAAGCCTGATGGGGCTTTTGAGTACTCCTGTTCTTTTTCTTGAATAGTGTGAGGAGCGTGATCAGTGGCTATCGTATCGATAATTCCCATCTCTAATGCTTCAAATAACTTCTTCGTATCTTCCACCGTCCTAAGCGGGGGATTTACTTTGGCAAAATTTCCTCTTTGAAAATAATATTGATCAGTGAGAAAAAGATGATGGGGACTTACTTCGCATGTTATAAACACGCCTTCTCCCTTTGCTTCTTGAATAAGCTCAACCTCCTCCTGAGTGCTTACATGGCAAATATGAATACGCGCGCCGGTTTTTTTACTTAATACGATAATCCTTTCAACAGCTTTAATCGCTGCAGACCGCTCGCGAATTTTTGAATGAACTGACGGAGAGTCGTCTGAAGAGAATTTTATTTGATTCTGTAAAATGATCGGCTCATCCTCTGCGTGAATGACCCATTGAATATTTGGAATGGTAAACAGATTTTCTAAATCATCGTCTTCTGAAACCAATAGATTGCCCGTAGAAGAGCCCACATATACTTTTACTCCGGCAATGTTACGAGCTTTTTTGATTTCTTTCAGATTATCTTTTGTTGCCCCGAGAAAAAATCCGTAATTTACTAAGCTCTTTTCCGCAAGCTTTCTTTTTTTCTCTAATGTTTTTGAATCAATCGTTGGCGGATCAGTATTTGGCATGTCTATGACTGTTGTGACACCTCCAGCTGCTGCTGCCTCAGAACCGGTCGACCAGTCCTCCTTTTGTTCGCCGCCTGGTTCTCTAAAATGAACATGAGTATCGATAATTCCAGGAATAACCATTTTCCCGCCAATATCTATTTCTTGATCAAAGACTGAAACCGTCTCACTAATTTCATTAATCTTCCCCTCACGGATAGCGATACTTACTTTTCTTCCATCAACAAGCGTACAATTGTGTAAGTTGACGTTCATGAAAAAGATTCTTTCTTCCCGCTCGCATGACGATGATACGCACCAAACTCTTTTTGCTTGAGTGCGAACTCTCCTGAAGTGACCGGACCTTCTACACACATGCGCTTACCTGAATCGTCGACACAACATGCTCCGCAAATCCCAAACCCGCACTTCATATACCGTTCAATGCTTACTTGAGAAGGAATATTCTCCTCTACGGCCAAATCAACAACCTTTTTTTCCATTAACTCCGGGCCACACGTATATACACAATCATATTGTCCTTTTTTAAAAAGGTCAGCAACGATATCTGTGACAAAACCTTTGTGCCCTTCGCTTCCATCATCTGTTGAAACATGAACCGGGATATCTAATTTCTTTAAACGATCTTGAAAAAGTAAAAGATCTTTTGTTCGTGCGCCATTGCAGAAATCTATTTCAATATTTTTATCAAGTGCTTGCGAGGCGAGTGTTGCCAAAGGTGCAACACCGTAGCCTCCTCCAACAAGTAATATCTTTTTGTAACCCTCTTTCAATGTAAACGGAGCTCCATATGGTCCGCGTATACCGAGTAGATCGCCTTCTGTAAATGTGTAAAGTTTTTCTGTAAACCTTCCAACTTTCGCAATTGTTAAACCCAGCTGCCCGCCCTCATCATATGCGATGCTGAATGGCTTTTCATCCACTCTTGGAATCCACATAATGACAAACTGACCTGGTCTGGAGTTAAGCTGCGTATCAAAAAAGAAAGTTTTAATATCCTTTGCTTCTTCAAGAATCCGTTTTATCGGAAACATTTTCGGCTGATCGATTGTACCAAGTTTTCTCTCCATTAGTCTTCCAGTTTATGAGTTTGGCCAATAAAATCCTCAAGCTTTGTATGACCTTTTTGATCCATATACTGTTCAATTTCATCACAGACTTTCTTAAACACATCGACACCGCGGTAGTAAATAGCCGTGCCGATTTCTATTGCTGATGCTCCTACCATCATCATCTCTATAGCATCCCGGCCCGTCGTGACCCCTCCACAACCTATAATTGGGATTTTTACGGACTTTCGTATGTCATACACACATCTGACTGCAATTGGCCGCAAGGCCGCTCCAGACACGCCTCCCACCTTGAAATGAAGGATCGGCTGACCTGTGTGGATATCTATCACCATTCCCGGGCCCATAGTATTTACCGCCACAATTCCGTCTGCACCCGCTGATTCAGCCGCCTTGGCAATCTCACCAATCGGCTGGCTGTCAGGGGATATTTTTATAAATAAAGGCAGGTCAGTTCTTGAACGAACTGCCTTGGTAATCTCTTCGGTGCTCTTCGGCGTACCCTGGCCTGCCAACGTTCCGTACCCCGGAGTATGCGGGCATGAAAGAACCGCTTCAACTGCAGAAAAATCTCCAGGGAGAAACTGCTCAGCCATTTGACCAAATTCGTCGGCGTCTTTTCCGATAATGCTTGCGATAACGGGCCCGTCTAAACTTTTTAAATCGGTAAATTCTTTTTTTGCATCTTCCACGCCGGGATTTGAATAACCAACTGCGTTGAGCATGCCGCCTTCATACGTAATCATATTCGGCGCATGATGGCCAACACGTTCTTCCAGACTGATTGACTTAATCACACAACCTCCTGCACCATTCGCAATGACATTTTTCAGCGAGGCTCTCGACACACCTAAAATACCCGAGGCTAAAAGTGTCGGGTTTGATAGCTTTAAGCCTCCTAGCTGTATTGAGAGACTTACACTCATTTAAATAAGTTGAATGTATTTTTCAGGCCAGTGATGCTCGCAGTAGTAGCATCGGATAGAAAGATGTTTCTCATCCTTTTCATGGAAAAACTTCGTCTTCACATGGTCATGATTTGTAATGCATGCCGGGTTTGGACATTTGACAATACCTTCAATGACATCTGGGACCTCTACCTTAAATTTCTTTTTAATCTCAAAATTACGAATGATGTTTAATGTGGCTGTCGGAGCAATGATTGCAATCTTATTTACTTCTTCGGGAGTAAATTCCTTGTTTTCAATTTTTACCAAATCTTTTTTACCTAAGTGTTTACTTCTAAATCCCAGTCCAACCGTGACAACCTTGTCCCATTTACGTAAATTCAATAATTCAACAATCTCTACTCCCTTTCCAGCTGGGATGTGATCAATGACTGTACCGTCTTTTATGGCGTATACGCGGAACTTTCTCATGTTATTTTACCTAAAACTAAGGCTAAGAGTGCCTCGCGGACAAAGAGGCCGTTTTGCGCCTGGGTAAAATAATATGCGTACGGCGTGTCATCCACCTCATAATTTATTTCGTTAACTCGTGGCAGGGGATGAAGTATTCGAAATGTTTTCTTAACCTTTGTTAACAGTTTCTTGTTAATAATGTACACGTCTTTTACTTTTTCATATTCAATCGGATCGGGAAATCGTTCTTTTTGAATTCGAGTAGCGTAAAAGATATCCAACTTTGACATAATGCTTTCGGGTCGTGCATGTTCAGAAAATTTTGCCTTAAGCTTTTTAAGCTCACGCAAAATATACGTTGGCATCTTGAGAGATTCCGGAGAAATAAAATAGAGCCTAACACCGAACATTGCTAATGCGTAGGCAAGTGAATGAACTGTTCGTCCGTATTTCAAATCGCCGACAAGTGCCACGTTTAGTCGATTAAGTCGGCCCTGTGTCTCCATGATGGTAAAAAGATCGAGAAATGTCTGAGTCGGATGCTGGTTAGCTCCATCGCCCCCATTAATCACCGGCGAGCTGGTAATTTCCGCTGCCAGCCGTGCTGATCCCTCAAGCGGGTGGCGCATCGCGATAACATCCCCGTATTTTTCAATGATTCGTATCGCGTCAGAAAGTGATTCGCCTTTTGCGGCAGAGCTCGACTTAGCCTCAGCTAAAGAAATAACTGACCCGCCAAGACGCTCCATAGCTGATTCAAAAGAGAAGCGCGTCCTCGTAGACGGTTCAAAAAATAAACTTGCAAGAATTTTGTTCTTCAGTAACGTCGGGTGTTCCTTTTGCTTAAACCGTTTTGCAACTCTTAAAAGATATAGAATGTCTGTCTTTGTGAAGTCTCTGATTGATATGATGTCGCGGTCTTTAAATGTTTTCATGAAAAATAGATAAAAAAAATTCCCAGAAATGGGAATATGAATCAGGGGGTCAGGTGTTGGATGTCATCAGATGGACTAAAGATGTAAGTCATATGTATACATGCAGTGTACCCTCTGAAAAACTCTGTGTCAAATAAAAAAACGCGTACACCCCTGATTGCTGGGTATACGCGTGGAAAACTCGGAACATGAACGATTTCATGTGAACATATGCCTCTCAGAGACATGTTTTGAGGGTCTGGATTTGAAAGTCTGCGCAACTCCCTCGGCAGCACTGACACAACTTGGCTTGACATGCACCGTCCAACCTACTGCTGGAATCACTGTAGGCATTTTGTTGGGCCTGACCGCACATTTATCACCCTGATGGGCGACATTGGTTCTTTTCTTTTCGATCTCGATCGTGCTGGCAAGGAATACCACATCCTCCGATCCATCGGTATCCGGTGGACGAAAGTGGAGTTCATCCCTCCGTGAGAATCCTCCATCGGGAAGCTCAAGACCAAAGTACTGCCAGTCGTCATTGCCGGGAAACACTCTAAATACCCGGCCAACGGATACCAATTCACTGGTATCGTCTGCCATATACACCTCCTTGTAAAAGGGTTCGTTGTTTTTGTTACCTGGTTTTTTTCTTTTAATGAGGTTATCGCTTTAATATAACTTTGTCAATATAAATGAAGCAGCCCCTCGAGAAGCCGAGGGGCTGTAAGTAGTACGACGTCGATGGGTGCTATGGAGCAACCCAGACAATCGAGCCATGTGGAGGAAGACGATCCCGTTTACATCCGAGAAATACAGCACCTTCTTCGCCAACATCCACTCGTGGAATGTCGGCCCGGTCACGTTGCATCGACGTGACCGTGAAGCTCCGATCGTGGTCACCATCAGGACACTGAAAGTACAACGTGACCGGAATACCGAACCCTACGCGTGTGGCTTTGATGCCTACGCACTGTGCGTCAGGAAACAGTCGAATCACACGACCTGCGCGCACTGATCCTGTTGGTAGAATGTGCACAATCCCTCCCTAAGATAGCGGGTTCACTTTCTGTTTCGTTGTCAGTTTTTCTTTTTATGAGGTTATCCCCTCGATGTGGCTTTGTCAATATATAAAGAATCCCCGTCAGCAGAAACTGTTCGACTGACGGGGTTATAAACTTCCGAAATGTGCTACCTGGATGCCTTGGATCCAATGTCATGGCGATAATGCATTCCGCGCCACTCGATTTGGCCAGCGCCAGCATAGGCGCCCTTGA
Organism: Patescibacteria group bacterium; assembly: GCA_042570925.1. Taxonomy (GTDB): domain Bacteria; phylum Patescibacteriota; class Patescibacteriia; order UBA10025; family UBA10025; genus JBHPFX01. The sequence continues at coordinate 14,597 of JBHPFX010000003.1, read as the reverse complement.
TCGCCATACCAAGCAATCGCGCTGTACAGCAGACTCCGAGAACTCGTCCGCTTTTCGTTCTCCACTGGCACCGTTGGCGGCTGGTGCCGGAATGATACACGAAGATTTCGTGTTCACCCAGCCGATTGATAAGTTGGCCATCTGCGCCGAGTCCAGTAATCTCATCGCCAACAACTGGCTTACCTGGATAACCCTCAGCGGCCATCACGACGCAGCAGGCAAATCCTGGATGCCATTCGAGATCCCCGATCCGGCTGAGTTCGCCAGCAGCCATCGCCTGGAAAATCTCATCCAGAGGAGTCTTGAGAAGCGGCAATACCACCTGCGCCTCCGGATCACCGAAGCGAATGTTGATTTCCAGTACGACTGGGCCAGTACTGGTGATCATAAGACCGAAGTAAATGACACCGCGATAGTGAATTCCTTTTTGCACGAGAGCAGCCACGGTCGGACGAACGATCGTCTGTAAGATCAGGTCATACAGCTCGGCTGTCACGAACGGTACCGGTGCAACCGCGCCCATACCACCGGTCATTGGGCCTCGATCGTTTTCAAAAACCGGCTTGTGATCCATTGATGTTGTCATCGGTAGAACCGTCTCACCATCGACAAATGCCAATATACTGACTTCCCGGCCGGTCACGCATTCCTGAATGACGATGGTCTTACCTGCATCGTCGAACCTATCGCCTGACATGAAGTTGTTGATAGTCGCGAGTGCCATACCAGATTCCAGAGCAATCACAACTCCCTTGCCGCCGCACAGTCCATCGGCTTTGATCACCCACGGACCACTTGAAGCTCCAATATGGTTCGTAGCTGCCGTGACATCGGTAAACACCCCGTACGGTGGGACAGGTATTCCCGCACCACTGAGAAAATCACAGCACCTTGCCTTGCTGCCTTCGAGCCAGGTAGCGTCATCACCGGGGCCGATTATCGGCGCACCTATCGCATCGAACGGTTTAACAATGCCTCCTACGAGAGGTCCTTCGGGCCCAACAAACGTAATTGCCTGCTGAGCTTTTGCTATTGTAGCGATCGCGGTGTGCTGTGAGATTCTCATATCCCGACATATGACATCAGGATGACAATCGATGCCGGGATTACCTGGAATGCAGGTGATACGGTTGTCACCTGATCCGTTGAGAAGGGCCCTCACAATTGCATGTCCGCGACCTCCTTCTTCGAGCACGAAAAAATTGCTCATCTCGTCCTCCGCCTGTTTGTAGCGTTTGGTAAATGACTATCTTGATTTTCTTTTTAGTTTGTCACCTTATCAGCCCTACGTTTGAGTTGTCAAATAAAAAAAGCTTGCACAACACAAGCTGTAATTTAACTAATTTTCTACCAATCCTTAACCTCTAGTGCCCGCTCTGCCGCCCGCACCTGAGCTTCTTGCTTTGACATTCCTTCTCCCTCAGCAATTAACTCTTCACTGATGAAGACGCCAATGCGAAACTTACGTGCATGATCAGGACCGGATTCATGAAGAACCCGATAACTCGGTGTGACGCCCGTCTTGTCCTGTGCGGCTTCTTGAAACTTGCTCTTAGGATCCTGATATAAATGGTTCTCCAGAATGACTTTGAGATGCGTCATAATGTGTTTGGTGATAAAGTCGCGCGTTACTTCCCATCCCTGATCGAGATACATGGATCCTATGAGTGCTTCAAACGCGTCCGCAAGAATGAATGCGCGCGCTTTGCTTTTTTTATCTTTTTGCTCCCCCCGACTTAAGAAAAGATAGTGATCCAGATCAAACGTCCTGGCAAGTTCGGCGAGCATTTTTGCATTGACTAAGCTGGCGCGCCAGTTTGTCAGCTCGCCTTCGGGATTTGGGTATGTTTGATAGAGATATTCGGTTACCACCAGCTCGAGAACCGCATCACCAAGAAATTCGAGCCGTTCATTATTATCAAGATTAAATTTCGGATGTTCGTTAATATACGAACGATGGACCATCGACTGTTTGAGAAGGTCTTTATTTGAAAATGTGATTCCAAGTTTTTGTTCAAGATGAGAAAAATCTTTCATTGAAAGTCTGTAATTCTGCTTGTGAATTTATGATTTTTTCCCCTCCGGGCTTTTTTTCTGATCAGACTTTTCTTCTGTAATTACTGCCTCACCTTTTTTCAACATTTCTTTATAGATCGTACCGAGCACGCCGTTGACGAATTTACCTGATGACTCGCCGCCAAATGTCTTGGCCAACTCGATCGCTTCATTAATGGCAACCTTTGGAGGTATTTCTCCTCCGGAAAATCGGAGTTCAAATATTCCGATTCGCAGAACATTTCGGTCAACGACAGTAATTTGATCAAGCGGCCACTCCGGCGCGTACGTGCTAATGAGGCCATTAATCTCATCGAGATGGTTGATGACTCCTTTTACTACCCTTTCAGAAAATCCGTTGTCGTCAAAATCCGCCGCAAAATCATTGATGTTGCGACTGACAAGCTCCTGAGCCTTTTCGGGTGCAAGCTTATTAAAGTCCCACTCATAGAGTGATTGCATCGCGATCGTTCGAGCAAGATGACGATTCGACATAAAGGCGCCTTAGGGACTATCTATTTTTTGCTTTATCCTCTCTCTTCTTTTCCTTCTTTTTCTTCCTCTCTGACTTGAGATCAAGCTTAAGAACATCCCTGCCTTTATAGTACCCGCAATGTGTGCACACGGTGTGAGGACGGATCGGCTTTTTACATTTCGGACAAGAACTCAAAGAAGTTTGTTGTAATGCAAAATGCGAAGCACGTTCTCTCTTTTGTTGTTTAGATCGTTTTTTCTTAGGAAGACCCATAGATGTATAGCTAGTATAGCGCAGTTTTAGCGCTTTGACAAGGGGAAAATACGTGGTAAAGTGACCCAGACAAAAAGAAAATCGTACGTTCCCTAGATGAAAGGATACTCGAAATGGCCAAAGGAGGCACAGTTGCCGACCATCCAGATATTGTGGCTCATTTGATTACGTCAGCTCTACAACAGAGCTCACCCCCGAATTCAGTCAGCCCATGCGGACATCCCGTATTCAGAGATGATGGTATGTGGCCAGACGGCAGTCTCGCCGGCCATACATCATTGACGTGCAAAACTCCCGGTTGCCATCGCTCTCGAACAGCATCGGTGACAAGCTGGAATCCACCGCAACTCTGACAAAATTGCCATATAGGCAATTACAAATCCCCGCCTCATCGCGAAGCGGGGATTGTTCTAATTTAAAACTTTAATTACACAAATGTTACTGTTGCTACGCCGTCACCCTTTTCTGAGAATCGCATAAGTCGGACACCCTGAGTAGCTCGTCCAAGAACTGAGACTGTCTTTATTGGCAGCCTGATAACCTGCCCCTTATCCGACATGATAACCAAATCTTCCTGCTCCCGTTTTGCGTTGACAGTAAACGTCGCAACAATAACCCCTGTCTTCGGTGTGATTTTTGCCGTCTTAATACCTGATCCACCTCTACCCTGTACTTTATAGCTGGTCAGATTCGTTCGCTTTCCAAAACCGTTTTTCATAACTACGAGAAGTTGCTCGCCTTGAGGCGCTTTGCCACCGTCGAGTAACGTCATCCCGGCAACAACATCGTCTTTTTTAAGTCGAATACCGCGCACCCCGCCAGCATTGCGGCCCATGACTCGAATTTGTTTTTCCTTGAAACGAATAGCCTGGCCTTTTTCTGTTGCGAGAATAATATCAGCGGAGCCTGTTGTAGGGCGCACCCATTCAAGTGTGTCGTTTTTTCTAAGTCTGAGCGCAATAAGCCCTGAACGGCGAACGTTTTGGAAATCGGCGATATTGACCCGCTTTGTAATTCCTCTTTGGGTAACCATGGTGAGATATTTATTTTCTCCAAGTTCTTTCATTGACATCACTGACGTAACTTTTTCTTCTGGAGCTAATTGTAAAAAGTTTACGAGCGCCTGGCCTTTTGCCGTTCTGGATGCCACAGGAATGTCATATGCCTTAAGTTCAAATACCCGTCCTTTGTTGGTAAAGAAAAGGAGATCAGCATGAGTCATGGTGGCCACAAGATGTTCGACGGTATCCTGCTCTTTGGTTGTAAGTCCAATGACACCTTTACCGCCTCTACCCTGTCGCTTGAATGTCTCCGGAGCAAGACGCTTCACATATCCGTCATTCGTCACAATCACAACAGTCGCTTCATTTGGAATAAGATCTTCTTGTGAGAATTCTCCGACAGCACCTTTTTGAACTTTCGTTCGGCGATCATCTCCGTATTTTTCTTTCAAATCAGCCAGCTCTTCCTTTATAAGTCCGGCAATGCGTTTTCCGCTCTTAAGAATAGCCTGGTATTCCTTGATAAGTTTTTGCTTTTCCTTATATTCCTGCTCTACTTTTAAACGCTCGAGATTTGCCAGCTGCTGCAGTTTCATTTCTAAAATCGCGACAGCCTGTCGTTCGGTAAGCTTGAAACGCTTTACCAGGTTCACTTTAGCTTGATCACGATCGCGTGATTGTTTAATGGTTTTAATGATCGCATCAATCTTTACTAGGGCAATTCTTAAGCCCTCGAGAATATGCGCGCGCTCTTTTGCCCGATCAAGCTCAAACTGCGTTCTACGCCTGATAATCTCTTTCCGGTGTTTTATATGCTCTTCCAGCACCATCTTAAGGGTGAGAACCCTCGGCTGGATACCATCGATAAGTGCAAGTGTATTTACATGAAAAGAAGTTTGAAGATTCGTAAGCTGAAACAACCTATTGAGCACTTTCTTTGGGTACGCATCTTTCTTAAGCTCTATGATAATCCGCACACCATCGCGATCTGATTCATCCCGAAGATCTTTAATACCTTCAAGTTTTTTATCTTTGACAAGATTCGCGATATGCTCCAGTAAATAGGCCTTATTCACTTGGTAAGGAACCTCGGAGACCAATATTCTATATCCGCCCTTGGATTCCACAATATCCGCTTTTGCCCGCATAACAATTGAGCCCTTGCCCGTAGCATAGGCTGTTCGGATGTCATTAATATCGTAAATAATGCCCCCTGTAGGAAAATCAGGCCCCTGAATAAACTGCATCAAATCTTCAATGGAAGCATCCGGATTATCTATGAGATGAGTTATGCCGTCTATCAACTCACGTAAATTGTGAGGGGGAATACTTGTCGCCATTCCGACAGCGATCCCGACAGTACCGGCGAGCAATAAATTTGGGAGTTTGGAGGGAAGTGTTCTTGGTTCTTTCTGTGATCCGTCATAGTTCGGCATCCAATCAACAGTATTTTTGTCAATGTCATAAAGCATCTCTTCAGAAATACGAGTTAACTTAGCTTCGGTATATCGCATTGCCGCAGCCTCATCACCGTCCATGGATCCGAAGTTTCCCTGCCCATTCACAAGCGGGTACCGCATTGAAAAATACTGTGCAAGCCGCACTAAAGCATCATACACAGAACTATCTCCATGAGGATGATATTTTCCGAGAACTTCACCGACCACATTCGCCGATTTACGAAATTTAGCACCAGCACGTAATCCAATAGTCCACATTGCATAAAGAATACGTCGATGAACAGGCTTTAATCCATCACGAACATCGGGTAAAGCTCTGGACACGATGACAGACATCGCATAATCCAAATACGAGCTTTCCATTTCATCAACAATGCCGCGCTTTGTGATTGATTTGGAATTATTATTATTATTATTACTTACCGGCTCATTTTTCTTTTTCGGCATATTATTCCTATTCAAATTGTGGAAATACTTCTTTTTCTACTTGTTTCAAATATTCTTCATCATAGTACTTTTCTTCTTGTTCAGATGAATCAGTAGAAGTAAATCCAGCAAAATCTTTTATCGTAGAATAAAACTCTTCAAATCCCTCTTTAATAGAACTTAATCCTCCTCCGTCAGATGAAGTACGAGAAAGCGGGTTAATTCCCACCCAAAGTATAATCACAATGATAAAAAAAATGGCAACATACATCCATAGAAGCATTTTTTTTCGTTCTACTCCAGGAGTATATCGCTGAATATCTTCAGAGGGTCGACGTTTTTTTTCAGGTTTTGATTGTTCGCGAGGCATCACAACTGTATTGATTATGGCTTAAGAAAGATAATCTTTGTCTCTTCCTGGGGAATATCTCTCTTGGTAACTCGAAATTTATCCATTTCTTCCGCTTTCGAACCCATTTCTTTTCTAAACTTGTCACTCGTGTCAATTTTTTTCGGAAGCTTGAGTCCTGGAATCTGATAATGCATCGGGATGACAATTCTCGGCTCTATCTGGCTGATTATTTTTGAAGCTCCTTGAGCGTCTATGGTATACACTCCACCGATAGGAAGCATGAGAATGTCCACATCTTCAAGTTTTTCTAACTGTTCCGGTGTTAACTCACTTGTTCCAAGATCCCCGAGGTGTGCAAGGGTGAGATCTTCAAAATCAATTCGATACATCGTTACTACACCCCGCTCCGCTCCTTGTTTGGTATCATGATAACCAGCAACTCCATAAACAAATACTTTTTTTACTTCATATTCTCCAGGTCCATCGATAATATACGGATCTCCACTTACTCCCTTACGATACGCATGATCATGATGCGAGTGAGTAATGCACAATAAATTGGCGGAAAGCCGGGGAAGCTTAAGGCCGATATTCTCATACGGATCTATTACGATAGTTGTTTCTTTTCCCTGGATCTTAAAACAGGCTTGTCCAAGCCACGTTATTATCATATGTCTTTTTCACTGCAAAAAATCATTTATTTTGTACCTTGAGTGTAGCAAAAAAATGCACAGAATGCAACCCCTCACGAGCATCAAAAAAGGCCCATTTTTGGGCCTATATAAGCAATCCAAAGCTACTATTACTTTTACCTAAATTGGAAGGTCTACTGCATCAGAAGCAGAGGGAACGGGTGGACCCTTATCACCCGAATCATCGTCCTCTTTTTCCTCAAAAAACTCCTGTACCTGCCAGATAAGCTTCTTTTCAATCTCAAACGTTTGATGAAAATCTTCTCGAATATCTGCAATTTTCAAGAGACTATTCTCGTTAAAGAGGAGGAGAAAGAGCTCCATATGCGCCTGTGAAACTTCATGAGCCAATGTTCCAAATAATAGATAGGAAATATCCAGCCTATTTCCAACTTTTTTTGCAAATTCAGACGTAATCACTCTTCCTTCTGCCCATCCAAGCTTGCGGATCGCTCGCGTTGTTTCTACTCGTGAAAGTACCTGTAATATACTTACTCCTGCTAACGCTCGACGTAACGTCTCCTCAAGTTTCTCACCTAATAGTGTAAGCTCCTGCATTCTTGATTTATTATAAAAAGGAAGAATAACGGTATTAGCATTTCTTATTGCTTGAGCGCTATGCGGAGAGGAATCATCAGAAAGCTGTTTTGGAGTAGAGAGGATATTCCCTTGAGAAGGCTGACGGGAAGCTTGTGATGCAGCAGAACCGTGAGTAAGCTGAGGGGGGCGATACGAGCCTTTTTGCTGGTTTGTGCTTATATTCTTATTATCCGTATTTTTATTAAAGGATGTTTTGTATTCTTGGCGAATTTCGTCGGCTCGCTCCCGTGTACGAAGAATTTGTCGTGCACGATCCCTTCGCTCTGTCTTTTCAATCTCCGCTTTTGACGGTCCTTGGGGTTTTTCTGCTTCAAACTCTTCTTTCGCTCCGGTTTGATATAATCTTTTAACGCTTAATTTACTCACTTGCCCGCTCGATTCTAATCCTTTATGAATTTGCATTTTCTTGCGAGCAAACATGCTTAACTTCATTTTGTCGCTCTCATGAATTTTCTTAGCGACTGTTCCAAGAAACTTAGCTGCCTCGGCTTTTTTTAAATGAGTCGTGGGAGAACGAAGAGCGGTACGACGCAGATCTTTATCCTGTTTTAGAAATTTCTTAAACGCATCGGTATTCACTTTTTTCCCGGCTTTCGTCGAAGCCAGCCTCTGTGCAAGATCTTTCACAGTGCCAACTTTCATCTTTGGTCTGTACATTGGTGTCGCCATATATTCATAATATACCAGTTTTTTATCAATCTGTCAACATATTTTATTCTACTGCTTAGGCCCTTGCAATATATCTCATCATACGATACCCTTAAGCACACTTATAATGAGGATGATTCATCCGCTTGAAAAAGCTGGATGGCATGCCTCGTACTGACGCATTATTATTAAGTAACAAAAATCATTTTAATATGGAAACTGCAACCAATGATGCCAAAAAGGCTCATCCAATGGAAGCTCTTCTTGCGAGCGATGAGCAGCCATATCTCCCCAAAGTCGGCGATAGCGTCGAGGGAACACTTTTAAGCGTATCTAAAAACGAAGTATATCTGGATGTTAACGGAGTTCTCATAGGAGTAGTTCGTGCTCGAGAGCTTTTTGACGAATCCGGGGGAACGACTCAGCTCAAAGTGGGAGATACCGCACAAGCCACTGTACTGGATATTGAAAATGAGAAAGGAATACTCGAGCTTTCGTTTAGGCAGGCCGGCCACCAAAAAGCCTGGGGTGATCTTGATGATTTACTACAGGAAGGAAAAATTATTGAAGTTCCTGTCACAGATGCAAACAAAGGCGGACTTATGGTTCGTGTTGGACGAGTAGAGGGATTTTTACCTGTTTCCCAGCTCACCGTCGAACATTATCCAAGAGTTGAGGGAGGGGATAAAAGCCGAATTCTAGAAATGCTTGGGAAATTTATTGGAAAAATAATGAGAGTTAAAATCATTGATATTCACGAAGAAGAAAATAAGCTGATCGTCTCTGAAAAATCCGCATGGGAAGATGAGCAGAAAGACGTACTGGCAAAATACAAAGTGGGGGATGAGATCGAGGGAAAAGTAACCGGAGTTGTAGACTTTGGCGCATTTATCGAATTTGGTCAGCATCTTGAGGGACTTGTCCATATATCTGAGCTTGCATGGCAGCGCATCGATGACCCACGGGATATTATTAAGGTGGGTGATAAAGTAAAAGCGAAAATTATCGGAATTGAAGGTTCTAAAATTTCTCTTTCAATTAAAGCTTTGTTGGAGGACCCTTGGAAAAAAGCAATTAAGAAATATAAGATCGGGCAAAAGGTGCGTGGTAAAGTATTGAAAATCAATCCATTCGGACTTTTCGTACAACTTGATGATGACATACACGGATTAGCGCATATCTCGGAACTTTCCAGTAAGCATATTAATAATCCGATGGAGGTTGCAAAGATTGGTGACGAAGTCGACTTTAAAATTATCTCAATCGAACCGGACTACCATCGACTCGGGCTTTCTATTCGTGCATTTGATGAAAAAAAGCAGGAGAAACAAGCGGAACCAGAAAAGAAATCTGACAAGAAAGAGGATAAGGAAAAAAGCACATCACCCTCTTCAAAGGATGCATAAGAATCTTGCATATTTCTCCCATTTTAGGGATACTACAATCAGTGTATTCTTGTTTTATCATCATTAATTCCCCCTAGCTAATCATGCGATCGATTTCACGCAACTTCCTCATCCTCTTTCTCGTGATGACCGTTATCATGGGAGTATTTAGTTTGTTCTCGACGTCGTTCGATGAAGCTGAAATAGTAAGTTTTGATGCTGTTGTACAAAAGATTGCTGATAAAGAGGTGGAATCAATTGATATTGAAAGTGACAAGCTTACCATCACCCTTATAAGCGGTGAAATTCTCGAATCGCAAAAAGAGCCATCGGAATCCTTGAGCGCCCTTTTAAATAACTATGGTGTCGAGCCAGAGCAGTACAAAAATATCACAGTGAACGTAAAGGATGAATCAGGGGTGGGCTATTGGATTGGATCCATCTTGCCTTTCTTAATCCCCTTCCTTTTCATCGCTCTCTTTTTGTGGTTCATGATGCGTCAGGCACAAGGCGCAAATTCGCGGGCAATGTCCTTTGGTCAGAGTCAAGCTCGGGACGTACGCGCAGAAGAGAAAAAAAAGCAAATAACATTTAAGAATGTTGCGGGAGTTCAGGAAGCTAAGGTAGAACTACTAGAAGTTGTAGAGTTTTTGAAATCACCAAAGAAGTTTCTCGATCTCGGAGCAAAGATTCCCAAGGGTGCCCTTCTGATTGGCCCGCCGGGAACTGGTAAAACACTTCTTGCGAGAGCAGTCGCCGGAGAAGCAGATGTACCGTTTTTTAATATTTCCGGATCAGAGTTCGTAGAAATGTTTGTCGGAGTCGGTGCAGCGCGTGTCCGAGATCTTTTTAAGCGTGCAAAAAAATCATCACCCTGTATTATATTTATTGATGAAATTGATGCTGTTGGGAGACAGCGCGGAGCCGGATTGGGAGGATCTCATGACGAACGCGAACAAACATTAAACCAGATTCTTGTCGAAATGGATGGTTTTGACACACACACAAACGTTATCGTGCTTGCAGCAACAAACCGTCCGGACGTTCTGGATCCCGCCCTATTACGTCCAGGCCGCTTTGACCGCCGTGTTACTATTGACATGCCCGACATTGCCGATCGGGAAGCAATTCTAAAAGTCCATGTCGAACAGAAACCTCTCGCAAAAGATGTCAATCTTCGAACAATTGCTCAGCGTACTCCAGGATTTACGGGCGCTGATCTGGCAAATCTTCTTAACGAAGCAGCAATTCTCACCGCGAGAAGAAATAAGCGTAAAGTAACCATGGACGAATGCCTGAATAGTATCGAAAAAGTATTGCTCGGCCCGGAGCGAAAGAGCCATGTGTTTTCAAAAAAAGAAAAACGCATCACAGCTTACCATGAAGCTGGCCACGCACTCGTCTCACATATTTTACCGAACACCGACCCGGTACGTAAGGTTTCAATTGTGTCTCGGGGCAGAGCCGGGGGATTCACTTTAAAGCTTCCATCTGAGGACAAACACTTGCATTCCCGAGCTGAATTCCTGGATGATATAGCCGTGATGCTTGCTGGACATGCGACCGAAAAAAACATCTTTAAGGATGTCACTACTGGTGCCTCTAATGATCTCAAGGAAGCTACAAAACTTGCACGGCAGATTGTTACCGAGTTTGGTATGAGTGACAAGCTTGGTCCGCGCACATATGGACAAAAAGAAGAAATGGTATTTTTGGGAAGAGAGATTCACGAGCGGCGCGATTATAGCGAGCATGTTGCGAAATTAATTGACGCTGAAGTCTTAAGTATCATCCAGATGGCGTACGAAACGGCAAAAGATGTTATTATAAAGATGAGACCTAAACTAGAGGAGATAGTGAATAAACTGCTCGAAAAAGAGACAATCGAGCAATCAGAGTTCGAATCAATTTTCAAAACAACACCAGCATAAATATTTATTCATAGGAGGATATCACTATGACATCAATACTATTTCGAGATATAATCCGTCAATCATGGCAGATAATGTTACGATTTAAATATCTCTGGCTTTTTGGTTTTTTTGCCGCTCTTCTTGGTGCCGGAGGAGAATTGCAAGTATTGGTAAGTAATGTGCTTTTCGTTGGAGATTCTCCCGAAACACTCATCGGCATTCAGGGATTATTCAATACAGGACTTCTTGGCGTGCTTTTTACTAACTTCAAAGATTTCCTTGCGGGATCTACGCTCGAAGCAATTCTTTTTCTTCTCGTATTTATCGTTGGTGCCGTTATGGCAATATGGCTTATCATCACTTCTCAGGGAGCGCTGTATGATGGAGTTTCTCGAATCCTTAAAGGGAAAAAAGTTAATACTGCACAAGGGTATAAAGCTGGAGCAGCATTTTTTGGACGAATTCTTAGTTTAAACATTATTTCGGCAATCGTCATATACGGCCTTCTCACCATCATTAGTCTCCCAATTATTTTGGTTCTTCTTCTTAAGAGTACTCAGACCGGAATTCTCTTGTTCGTATTATTCTCGTTCCTTATTCTAATTCTGTTCGCATTGCCAATTATTTTTATTGTAAAATTTGCGACTCTGCATGTCGTTGTCCATAATCATTCATTATGGCAATCGTTGAGTGCAGGATGGAATCTCTTTAAAAGGAATGTCCTTGCCACATTGGAAATGGCCATCGTGATCTTCTTTCTAAGCATCGCATCAACTCTTGCCCTGCTAATCGTACTGGCATTTTTGAGCGTGCCCTTCATTCTCCTAGGAATGCTCGCGATAATTTTTGACATGCAATTTGCGCTATCGATTGTTATCGTCCTAGGCTTTATCGTCATAGGTATTGCGGGCATTATGTATGGAGCACTTTTTTCCACGTTTCGCTACAGCGCATGGACATTATTTTTCCACCGTTTAATCTCTGATAAAGGATCAAGTAAAATTCTGCGCGTATTTGGTCATGCGGCTGATTACTTTGGGAAAAAACCGTCAAAATAATCTTCAATAAAGACTTGACAGCACTGCTTGGTACCTGTAACAATAAGGCACTTTTAGGCATGTTTTGAAAATCAGGAATTCGCCCGCACTCCCTACTATTAGTCATCATTAGATGGGCATGTAGCTCAGCGGTTAGAGCACCACGCTTATAACGTGGGGGTCGATGGTTCAAATCCATCCATGCCCACCATTCGATCGTCGCTTTACTCCTCCTCATGGTGTTCCACCACTCAAAATGTAGCTAGCTTGAAATGTTAAATATGGCAGATCGAATGGTGTCCTGAGCATATCGAAGGACACCACGAGAACTGTATTGGCATTTTTAACAAAGTACTTGGGCGGTTAGCTCAGTTGGTTAGAGCGTTTGCTCGACACGCAAAAGGTCAGAGGTTCGAGTCCTCTACCGCCCACCACCCTTCGCTTACAAGCGAAGGCGTCATCCGTAGCTTAATGCGTAGGATGACAAACTATAATAATATATCTAACTTTTATGAGCAGCTTCGGGTGGTTCTACCATCCGATAATATTTGCTTATGCACATCGCTTATATACTACAAAGTAAAAACTACCAATCCAAAATCTATAAAGGATACACAACTAATTTGGAGCTACGACTTGTGAGACATAATAAAGGTCTTGTCTCATCAACGAAGAGGCATAGACCGTGGAAGATAATCTTTTATTGTGTATTCGATGACAAAAAGAAAGCCATAGATTTTGAAAAATATCTTAAAAGCGGCTCTGGAATCGCTTTTATGAGAAAAAGACTTATTTATCCACTTCGGTAGAACTAAATAATGGGCCTCTAATAAGCTGGAAAACTCTTTAAACTACTTTGCGTGCTTTTTTTGTATATCGGGAAACTTATCCCATGGAACAACCACGCCATAGAGCGCAATATACACACCCGATTCTTTTAGAATATGTAACGCTCCTACAGCCATACCGACATTAAACATAGCATCTGATTTAGCAAATTCCTCAGGTAGCATGGCACCTGTGAGTACCACCTTCTTGTCCTTGATTGCAGAAAGCTTTTCGGCGGTTTTATAAATAGTGTCAGTCCCGTGGGTAATGACAACATTGTCGTTTTTTATAAGCCTGACAGCCTCGAGGATTCTTTCTCTGTCTTCGTCAGAAAAATCTAAGCTATCCTTTCTCACAATTGAAGTGCTCTCGAATTCGAATGTAGAATCTATCTTTTCGAGAATAGAAATATATGCCGGATCACCAATTATAAAGTTATATCCATGGGTAGTTTCTGTTGAAGGATAACCTTTATCTATGGTGCCGCCTGTTTGGATAAATGTAATTTTCATGTTATTAATGTATCATAATTATCACATTAATACAAATAATTTTGTGTAGCGCTTAGACCTCTTTTCTGCTAGCCTAACAATATATATGAGTAACAAACAGCTTGCAAAACATTGTAATGAGCTTCGCCGCCGTAAAGACTTTTTATTTCTAACGAAACTTGAAAAGAAATTCCCTCAAGCGGAGTTTTTTCTAGTTGGCGGTATGGTGAGAGATATATTACTAAACCGGAAATCAAAGGATTATGACTTTGTCATCAGAAATGTACCGCTTCGAACATTACTTGCTGAGTTAAAAAAACTTGGCCGGGTAGATTTAGTCGGGAAAACATTTGGAGTTTTAAAATTCATACCCAAGAAATCAACTCTTGGAGAGCCCATTGATATCGCCCTCCCTCGAGTTGACCATGCGTTTGGAACTGGGGGATATAAGGACGTAAAAACTCAATCTGATCCGAAGTTACCTATTGAAGAAGATCTTCTCAGGCGTGATTTCACAATCAATGCCCTTGCTTTTGACATTAAAAAAAAGCTTCTCATAGACCCGAGTACTGGGCAAAAACATCTTATTAATAAGCAGGTACAAACTGTTGGAGACCCGCTTGAGCGATTTCATGAGGATTTTACCAGAATGCTTCGTTGCATTCGTTTCGCCTGTCAATTGGATTTCTCCATTGAAAAGAAAACTTGGCAAACAATTCCAAAACTTGTTCATCATTTCTCGGAAAAACGAGATAACAACTATATCGTTCCACGTGAGGTTATTGCTCAAGAAATGATTAAATCGTACGTAGCACATCCAGTTAAAGCATTTGATCTCTTCGATCAAAGCGGTATAACGAAAGAGCTCATGCCTGAACTTCTTACCATGAAAAAATGTCCTCAGCCTCATAACTATCATATCGAGGGTGATGTGTGGAATCATACCCGACTCACTCTTGAG
>JBHPFX010000002.1:0-111221 GCA_042570925.1 Patescibacteria group bacterium | reverse complement strand
AGAATCGATTTCGGAATTCTGCGCATTACGCTTATTAACTTGGTGCCCTCGAGAGCCCTGTACCGCTCACTTCGTTCGGGTACAGGATCTTCGACCCTTCGTTGCCTCAGGGTCTTCGAGAATCGATTTCGGAATTCTGCGCATTACGCTTATTAACTTGGTGCCCTCGAGAGGAATCGAACCTCTATTACAGGCTCCGCAAGCCTGTGTCCTATCCGTTGAACGACGAGGGCATAGTATTCGTCCAGCTGCATGTCCCGTCGTTTGGCCACGAACTATGGTCAAGTGGGGAAATCGAGGGAAACTACGGGAACTCTTATTATTGAAGCTTCATGAATCGTTGGAATGCATCAGACACTGATTCGCCACGTTGTTCTAGATCTTCTTCGATATATTGCAGAAGGAATTCTCGAATCACCACTGGATTCTGATCTTCTAAAGGGATTGAAAGATTTGCACGTACTGCGTTTCGAAATCTGACATACAGTCTTTTAACTTTTGGTGGCTCATAGGCAATCCAGAATTCTTTCAAGTCGTCGTAGGAGTAAAACCGCTCTCCTATTTCGATACCGTCTTCAGTAATACTGACAACTATGGTGGTTGGTTGCTGTTTTTGGCGGACAACGTAAATAATTACCACCAACATAATAAATACCGCAAAGAGAGGGTTAGCTTGTAAAAGTAATAGTACTATAGCGCCACCCGCAATAAGAGAAGCAAATATGTACCACAATCTTGATCGTTTAGTGACTGAAAATTCTGGAAAGACCCATGACGCATGGATTTTTCCATGTTCTGTTGATTCATCTTCGATATTGAGATTGTACTCTTCTTGGTTGTCTGCCATATATGTTGTATTAGTGAGGATTGAGCTTGGAAAAGTTTCTAAATATATTTCTATGCTATGCATGGCGGTGGGAGAGGGATTCGGTTCCGGGCGCTTCGCATGCTCGCGCCTTCGAATCCGTTATTTTTGCCATACTTCGTATGGCGGTGGGAGAGGGATTCGAACCCCCGGTACCCTTACGGGTACTCCGGTTTTCAAGACCGGCCCGTTCAACCACTCCGGCATCCCACCATACGGAAGGGGTGGCCTGCCTGCCGGCAGGCAGGGATTCCACTTCGCGCCTGGGTACTTCGCCCGCTCGCACCCTTCGAATCCCATTTCACTATTCCCTTTCCTGTGTTCGATAAGCGTTTCAAGGTTTCTCTTCCTATTAGGATACGGAAGGGGTGGGATTCGAACCCACGAGACCTCATACGAGATCCTGGTTTAGCAAACCAGTGCCTTAAGCCACTCGGCCACCCTTCCTCCAAAATCATATACATTAATGACTTTTACTGCTTCTGACATTTACGTCATTTTTCCACGAGCAAACGATAATCCATGAACCGATCGGGCTCCGTATTTTCGAAGTACTACTGCCGCTGATTCCATCGTTGCACACGTTGTCGCAACATCATCTACTAGCATAACATGTTTTCCCGAGATCGCAAGTTTTGGCGAAATTCTAAATGCTCCAACAAGATTTGAAGCGCGTTCTGGTTTTGAAAGATCAGCCTGAGGTACGGTATTTTTAATTCTTATCAGTCCATCTGAATAGTATTCACCATCCAAGCATGATGCGACAATTTGTGCAAGAATATCGGATTGGTTAAACCCGCGCTCAAGCATCTTTTTTCTATGGAGCGGGATCGGAATAATTATCAGGGGTTGTTGTTTTTATCATTATTTCAATTGGTATCATTGCATTAGGAATATATCTTATTTGGACCAATCTCCCTCATGGAGAAATATCGAGATTATCCTTTTCGGTTGAAGAAAGAAATGGATACGTGGTATACGAGCCCAACTCATACGACGATACGTCCACAAAGCGAGTTGTTATTGTAATACCCCCAGGCGATAATCCTGAACTGGACATGCAGTATTGGAGCAGTCAGGCAGATAAACACGGCTTACTACTTGTAGGAGTTCATGACTGGACCACAGACGGGATTTTCGAACTTGTCGGTACTATTCACACGCAGGAACAGGCTGATAAGTTGTATCTCACGGGTTTTTCTCATGGAGGATACACAAGTTGTTCTATTGGATTTGAAAACCAAAACAAAGTCAGTGGGATTATTCCAATGGGAGCATGGTGCAGTGATTTTGATTTAGGGACTTCAGTTCAAACTGTCCCTGTGCTGGCTGTGTTTGGAGATAAGGATTATTACGCGCTTGATGACGCAGGTAATATTTCTGATTTTTTCTATACCATTGACTCTGAATTGATACTCGTTCCAGGATTGAATCATTCCTTTCCCCTTTCAGTAATGGATCAGGTCGGGGATTGGATAATGCAGCACTAATAGAGCAATATCCACCCTACTAAAATTAGTATAGTGGATTCTTTTTGCTGTCGTCTTAGTCTTCATGGAGTATTTAGATACTCGTCGCTTTCTAACTGAACTGAGTTGAAGGTCGATAGTGATTCAAAAACGAGAGAGTATTTTCACCCAACCTTGACAAAATGCAATAATCATGATAGTCTATGCTGTTAAATAAACGCTTTATCAAAACAGCACACTCAAACAAAGGGGAACAAAGGTCATGACAACAGTCGTGGAATTGATCGACCAGATGAGGGAGGCAGTTGGAGCAAAAGCTTCCTTCTATGTTGAGTGTCGGTACCAGGCGTATGAGTTTCGTGGTTGTGTACCGGTATCGATCGTCAGAACTGAAGAAGCCCGTACACCGACCAAGGTGGTGATCACCTTTGCGCACGATACCTCGCCTCTCGTCACAATCTGTGCGAGGGCAAGCGGGCTCACGGAAACCGATGCGACTGCGATTGAGGAGATCTTCTCTTCAGCAGTCAAGTCAATCCGGGCGGGTGAGATCGAAGCCACAGAGAAGGGGCATTACCGGTTGATGCACACAACTGAGCCACTTGAAAACGGTGGCGCTCATCAGCGCTGGCAGCTCAGATTCCAGATTTCGGACTTTCAGCCGCAAGGCGACTCTCTTGGCAAGCGAACCGCGCACACCGTGATTCGCTGGTGCTAAGCGACTATTGAACCCCCGAAGTTAAGGAGCTGGAGCCTGTCGTTGCAAGACGAGAGGCTCTTTTCATATATTTTGAAACGGCTTTTTGCTACAATATACTTATGAAACTCACTTTAGCAACTCCCATACGCAATCTCCCCGGAGTTGGACCAAAATTAGAAAAACGATTCTCAAAGCTTGGACTGAAAAAAGTTCTTGATCTTTTGGCCTATTATCCTAAACGATATGATGATTTTCGCCGGACGATTCCCATTGCACAGGCATCTCCCGGCTCACGCGTGCATATCAAGGCCAAAGTCGATCTCATTGACAACCGTCGCTCTCCGCGAAAGCGCATGACGATTACCGAAGCACTTCTTTCTGATGAATCAGGTTCGATAAAAGCCATCTGGTTTAATCAGCCGTTTATCACAAAACAGCTTGCAAGCGGTGATATCGCCTATTTCGCCGGAAAGGCCGAAAGTGATGAATATGGTTTTCAGCTGATGAGTCCAACGTTCGAAAAACAAAAGCGCGAACAAACACATATGAGCCGTATCGTGCCAATATACGGTCTCACTGAAGATGTAACTGCCAAACAAATTCGATATGCAACAAAACTGGTTCAGCCGGCCGTTAAGACTATTCCTGAATGGCTGCCCGAAAATGTGATTAAACAGTACGAACTCCTTACACTTCCAGAAGCTGTGGGTAATATTCATTTTCCTTCCACTGCAGAAATGCTCTCCAAAGCACAGAGGCGTTTAAAATTCAATGAACTATTTCTCATTCAGCTTCGAGCAGCACTCACCAGACAGATACTAAAAAAGGAAAAAGCACCGCCTATACCATTTAATGAACAACGAACTCAACAATTTGTCGCATCGCTCCCGTTTACTCTCACAAACGCGCAGAAAAAGACCGCATGGGAAATTCTCGGAGATCTCAAGAAAGACCGGCCAATGAACCGATTACTCGAGGGAGATGTCGGATCAGGAAAGACGGTCGTGGCGGCGATCGGAATGGTAAACGCAAAAATAGCGGGCTTCCAATCAGCCCTCATGGCACCCACTGAGATTCTTGCTGAACAGCATTTTAAAACCATCATTCATCTTTTAAAAAATGAATCCATACGGATTGGCCTGCTCACGGGAAGTTCGGCAAAAGTATCCTCTCAAGCAGCAATTTCACGCCCCAAACTAAAGGAAAAGATTAACAAGGGAGATATAGACATTATTATCGGCACGCACGCCCTTATTCAGCAAGGGGTGTCATTTCATAAACTTGGTTATGTGATCGTGGATGAACAGCATCGATTCGGCGTGGAACAACGTAAGAAATTAGTGCGAAAATCCCAAGAACCCAAGGCAGCTTTTCCTCACCTTCTCTCAATGACCGCGACACCCATTCCCCGATCACTCGCTTTAACAGTGTATGGTGATCTCGACCTGTCGATTATTGACGAAATGCCAAAAGGAAGAAAAGAAATTGTTACGAAGATCGTCACCCCGCATAATCGCAATAAAACATACCAGTTTATCCGAAATGAAATTGAAAAGGGACATCAAGTATTTGTCATTTGTCCATTAATTGATCCGTCAGATAAACTTGGGGTCAAGTCGGTAAAACAAGAAGCAGAACGGCTGGATAAAAAGGTTTTTCCTGATCTTCGAATTGGTGTTCTTCATGGTCGGCTGGGTGCAAAGAAAAAAGAGCAGGTCATGCGTAACATGCTTGATAAGAACATTGATATTCTTTGCGCAACAGCCGTTGTAGAAGTGGGAATAGACATCCCAAATGCGACTGTAATGATGATCGAGGGAGCAGAGCGCTTTGGCCTTGCCCAGCTTCACCAGTTCCGCGGGCGTGTGGGAAGATCAGAACATCAATCACATTGCTTTCTTTTTTCAGAGACTGAGAAACAATCAACTATAGACCGTCTTCATGCGCTCGTAGAATCTAAAAATGGATTTGAGCTCGCTGAAAAGGATTTGGAATTCAGAGGCCCCGGAGATATGTATGGATCCAGGCAAACCGGCCTTCCGCCGTTAAAAATTGCCTCATTGACCGATTATCAAATAATTAAGGAGTCGAGAGAAGTTGTTAAAACACTGATTTCCAAAGATTCTGAATTGATAACGTGGCCGCTTATAAAGAAAAAAGCAGAACAGTTTGAGCGATCCCTTCATTTGGAATAGGGGTTGACAAATGACTTATTCCGTGATACAAATTGTGTATTGCGGTTTTTGAAAATGAAACAAACAGCGTGTAGGGGAGCGGCCATCTGCGCTTAGAGTTGTCCGACTCCCGGCAAGGATGCCGCCCCCTATCACCTGTTTCAATTGACTACTCGCAGTTATGAAAAAATAGAAAACCTCACACCATTTCGGGGAGGAGGGCCCCATGAAATGAAACACACAGTTTGTTCGTTAACTATGATCACAAACGCAAAACAGGGAGTCGGACATGCCCCGCAAAAAAACAGAGGTACCAACTACTGACGCTTGTTGTGAAAGCTGTCGAGGTGCATTAACGATCATCGGTAAAGTCACCATGAGCCCAGCTCGCTTGCTGGCAATCTGTCCAAAAGGTCATTACAACGTCGAATCGGACGGATCAATGATGGCACTTGCCGACAATCCTACCGCTTGGGGTAGAAGGATGGCTTCACTGCCGAGCCCCAGCCACGGCACAATCGAGATCTTCGCGGGTCACAGAAGAGAGCACGGCTCTCACGCCGGCACATTCTGATCCAGATCTCTGGGGTAACACAAAGGGCGGGAACAAACGCGTAGTTCCTGCCCTTTTTCTATTATTTAAATTATTTTATCTAGTTTACATCACAGCTCGTACCTGACCAGACACACTGGGCAATATCACAGTCTTCTTCACATCGCACCTTTGCGCAATCTCCGCTGCCGTCAGAATAGTTGCACGTCGTGCAGTTACACTCGAGATCGAAGATATCCTCATATCTGGCACCACCACCGAGACAGGCTCCGCCTCGCCACTCAAAATGCATCGGGTCCTTTACACTGTTCCAATGTCCTCCCCACTCAAAACCATATTTGATAAAGATATCAATCACCGCGGGCGGAATATCAGAAATTAATCCAACAGCCTTACACTTTGCAACATCCTCTGGTTTTTTTAACTGATCTGCCCATGCCGGACAAAATGGGTTATTTTCGGGATTGATATCGATAGCGATGCCAAAGCTATGAAGACTCATTTTTCCAGATCCCCGCTGCTCTCTCCAATTGAATGTCTCTGCACGGTATATTAGATACGGGGGATCAAGGTCCAAATTTCCAATATCCCGGCTCACATTTCTAAACGCATCTGCGGCAAGCTTATGCACTCTGACATTTTGGCCAGCAAAACTAACACCAACCAAATTTGAAGCTACTTCAGATTCGGAGTTGCCATATTTTTCAAAGAGGCATTCCTCACCCTCTCCATAGTCTTCTGATGATTCACTCGCTACATCAGCGGCATTTCCCTGAAGCACTGTCTCCACCGGAGGAATCGATAGCGTCCTAAATCGTACAAGGTTTGGGCTGATAGTCAGTAAAAGCATATAAGCTCCAAGAGAGAGTACTAAGCCTATCATCGCAGAAACGATTTGATCCTTGGCCCTTGTCACCTTCTCAGGGCTTCCAAAACTGATCACGTACTGGTATCCGCCCCACATCATCATAACAGTAGCGATAATGGCCATCGCACCGACAAAAAAGACATACACCGCTGCTACCCACTCGCCAAGCGTATCACCACTTACGACAACTTCCTGTCCGGCAATAAATTTTGAGCCTGGGAGCGTTACTTGCGGCGTAAAAGTGAGCGGATCGCCTTCTTCAGGAACCACATCAGTAGCATCAGGCGGTGCTGCTGTTGTAGCACCTGAAAGGCTTCCAGTTGATTTTTCATAGCAATCATCTTGAATTGCATATTCTATATCACGACAGCAAAGATGCGTGTTTGGAGCGACATCGCAGAAGCACCCCTGCTGTCCCCCGCAAGAATCAAGATTACACGTTCCCTCCTCTAATCCAAGTTCAAAACAGTTAGAAAACTCCGCTTTGCTCTTAAGCGGATATAAAAAACCGACAAAAAGCATAAGTACCAGTACGGTAAGCAACACAGGTGCTAGATTTTTATTCAGACGCCTCATCAATTATCTGGTTAATGACTATTTGAAGTTCTGTACTACTCATAGTACCACTTTTTTGATAAGTATTCACGAAGAAATGAGGAGTAGCTGATACGCCTCGGTCAATGCCTTCCTGGAATCCACGATCTATGGCTGGATCGCGCGGTGCGAGCAGACATTGTTGGAATAGATCCAAATCAAGTTCGAGCGTCTGTGCAATTTGAGCATAGAGAGCACTGGAAAGAAGATTTTGGTTAGCAAAAAGATAGTCATGATATTCCCAAAACATATCCTGCTTTTGAGCACATCTGGCCGCATGTGCCGCTGGAATTGCTTCCCGATGACTGTCGGTATCGGGATAATCTTTCCATACAAGTCTCACTTGTCCTGGATACAACTCTGTAACTTCTGCTAATGTGTCTCTCATGGATTTGCAAAAAGGGCATTGAAAATCAGAAAATTCGATAATTGTTACAGGCGCATTTTCCGGTCCAAGTACCGGATCATCAATCGATACAGCCGGAGGTGTAATAATATATTTTGGTGGTTCTGTGCTCTTAGAATGTATTACTGCGCGTACGCCAAAATACCCCACAACGGTAAAAGCAACGATAAAAAGGATAATGAGTATGAGGTTGTTTTTCTGCATGAATTCGTAACGAAGGAGGAGCTATCTAATTTGGATTTTATGAACACGGCCGGTAGAGGCGTCTGTAAAGTAGAGATATCGTTCATCACTCGAAAGAGAGATGCTCTTCGCGGTAAAGCTCCCTCCACCAGTTTCTGTCACAGGATCAGCAAGACGAGATTTAATGCCGTTTTGTAAGTCAATCTGCCAAAAAGTATCCGGAACAGTTTCTGCGAGTTCTGGATAAATGCCACTTCCCTCAGGGAGTGATTGCGGGACAGCACAATAGACTACATTACTCAGATTGCTGAATGTGCATTTATTCGCCCACGTTTGAATTGACATCTGCTGATGATTGAGTCCGATATCCTGCCCCTGTGCATCAACGATTGAAAGTGTTGGATTAAAATTTGTATCCGAACTGTACGTACTATACAGAACCCTGTCACCCGTGGGTGACCATTGTCCTTCAAATCCCCTGCCATCAACACTGAAAGATTTGTAATTTTCTCCATGGAAACCAATGGGCAATACTTCTTCTGATGAGGTGCCTGAACTTTCATGAAATAGTGCTACCGACTGATTACTGGGAGACCATGCCACTTGTACATCATCGCCCTTATCGCCAATCGGCTCAATACCCCGAACCTCCGTGCCGTCAGGATTCGCTATTGCAAGCCAACGGGAGTCTTCGTCCTCCGCTAAATATTTATACGCCACCTGGTTGCCCTCCGGGGAAAACTCAACGTCATCCCATTCCTTAGGAAGGGTAACCTGTGTATCATTCAGAAAATTATATAGAATTTTACTGCCGTCAGGAAAAGTAATAATAGCCTCATTCCGATTAGGCGACCAATCAATTGTATCAACCTGGTGAAATACTTTGTCTGAAAGCTCTACTTTTGTTTTTCCGTCATTTGATATTCGATAAAACTTCCCTGTCACGGGATCATAATACACAATACTTAATCCATCAGCATCAATAACTGCCCCCAGGGTGGTATCCTGTGTCACAAGAGAAGCAATCGTCGCTCCCCCCTGAGCTACTCGGTCGGGCTGCGCCTGAACATTGACGTTAATTGTATCATTAGTGAGCGGGAGACGATTAATTACTTCATTAATTGTGATTCTATTTACTGCATCATTAGAAATTGGCAGCTCTCCATTGACACCGGCATTATTTATTGCATTATTAGCAGGAGAAATAAAATCCTTAAAAAAAACAAAGTATATGAGTATGCCAATGATAATGACTACGATGATAAAGGCAATAATGAGTAAAATTCTGCGATTCATATCAACTTTGAGAACTAATTTGCTGATGAATACATATTAGCAATAAAGCCAGCCGTAAGAAAGTTGGAAAATAGAGGATTAGCAGGACCTTCTACCGCATATCCTACATCTCCGTCAAGTACGCAAAAGTTCTTACCAGAATTCGAGAAAAAGCTTGTCTTAAAAGATACATAATAATCCCCACTAATTGGATCCAATGCTAGTTCACCACACAGAAAGGGATTTACTGGAGTATCAGCAAAAGGAAAATTCATTACTTCAACACTCGATACACCCTGTATTCCATTTACTGGAATAGAACTTCTACATGATCCAGAAATAAATACATCCTGTTCACTCGGGTGTTGACCTCTCTGAACCTGGCACACCTGTCGGTGTGATATTGAACCTGACTGTGTGCCTAAGCCATATTGACAATAGGTACCCATACAATATTTCGTTTCAACTCCAAGTTCGTCCCCAAAATCAATTTCGCTAACTTTTTCTAATTGACCGCATGGAACATCAGTCGCACTATTCTCAACCTCACAAAGATCGGGGGTATAGATCCTACTTTGCGCGACTTTAGATACTGGTTCAACTACTAGATCAGGGAATTCCACCAGCTTAGGATTGATTGTATACAACAGTAAATAACTGCCAAGAGTTATTACCAGGCCCACCATCGCCGCAACAATCGTATCCTGCGCATCTTTCATCTTCTGCGGACTGCCAAAGCTGATGACATATTTATATCCGCCATACATCATCATGACGGTTGCAATGATCGCTGCCGCACCTGAAAAATATTTATAAATTCCAATAATAAAACACGGCAAGTCTTTAACCAAATGTTTCTCCCCAATAATATTCCCCTCTTCATTTCTCACGGGAATATCTTTTGTCAGTCCCGGTATCTTAGTTTGAATTTGTATATATTGCTGATCTGGTGCTGATTCATCAAAAACGCATGGGTCCTCGATCTCCTCACTTTGCGCGAATACAAACAATGGCGCAAACATCATTGTAAGCAACATGCTGAATAGCAGAATATTTCTATTTTTTCTAGAGTGAACCAACATATAAGAATTTATAATATTGTATCAAGAAATGTCTGAGTAATAAACTTAAGTGCTTCAACTTTATGAGTGGCAAAGTAGAACAGCAGGTATACCGACGAATATACTATAAACGTAATCATAGCAACTAATAGTGTTTTTGCCGCCCGAGGAACGAGCATCTGTAAAGTAAAAGATGGAATCAGCGGCACTTCAATTCCTCGAAAGCGAAACGTTGCCAACTTGTTGTAGAGAGGTGCAAATAGTCGCAGAATAAATACTAAAATAGTGAAAGGACCTGAGATGACCATGAAATCTAGAAAAGAAAGAGCGGTGTTTTCTAAAGTCTCGTGTACTAAAGTCCAAGCGGTTCTCATGGATTTTTTAATAGCAATATTTGCTAGCGCTTGTGCTTCCGCAGTCCCTTTTATGGAAGCTTTTTTAGCAAGTGCTTTATTTTTTCGTACTTCATTTCGAAGCTTTTGGAGTGCTACAGTGGCTGCAAGACCAGCAGGACCTGCTGCAGCACCACGTGCTGCGGCAGCTGTCGAGCCTGCTTTCGCAGCTGCACCTCCCGCCTGAGCGGCTTTTGCGCCTGCAGATGCACTCGGGGGTTTAGTGGGTAGTTGGTTGCTCGCTCTGCGGGCTGCTTGTGTTTGGCGATAGAGTTTTCTCCCTCGATCAATCTGCTCATCAGGAGATAACGACTGATTCTCCTCTTCCTGTGAAGCTGCGTTTGTGGCTGCTTGAGAAGCTGCAAATTGTTTGAATGCTTCTTCCTCAGGAAGTGCTGCTAATTGTTGTGAGACGTTACCGGCTCTCGAAGGATCGACTTGCTGAGTTTTCTGTTGATCAGCGGGCCCTGCGTCTATTTCTTTCATTGCGGCTCCTGCCCCGCCCAGTGCCTGACTTGAGAGCATAGCTGCAAGCGCTGCTGTCTTCCCATATCTCGCCGCTTTTCCTCTACCCATACGCTGAAGAAGCCCTCTACTTTTTTTTTCATTTTCCATGCGCTTTTGGCGGCGAACCTGATCAAGGGTGCGCTCCATACTTACTTCTGATGCGACGTCAGCCATATGTATTTACTCTAATGAAAGTGGAACCCAGCGAACTTGATGAATCTTCCAGCTATCCCCCTCTTTAACCATCTGAACAGCGATATCCTGATAATACATTGATTCCGAATCTTTCGTCCGTTCAATGCGCTGGGTAGTAAATAAATATTCTACTGCGGTTTCCTGAATATTTTCTTGCGGCACTGAACGAACTTTGGTTGTCGTTCCATAATACGGGGTATTTGGGTCTTGGCTGCTTCGAGCTGAAGCAACGAACTGCTGGGCTGTCAGACGCATCGAATCAGTCATGACAACATACATATCCTCAATATTTGTAAAATCACTTTCATTCGAGAATGAGCCGTATCGTTCAACAAAATTCTTTGCTAGTCGTAATCGCTCAACATCTTCGTTAATCTCTGTGTTCGTTGGTTGAGGCTGAGTTATCTGATTTGTGGGAGTATTGAGATTATTAACTGTAGTATTCGTGATTGGAGTAGGCGTTTCAACATCTGTCCCACAGGCAGAAAGTGTGACTCCCAGTAAAGCGATGAAAGTGAGTAGTCGCAATCGTCGCATAGGTTTTTAGAATGATTGCTCCGGAAGTTCATTTCCAGGTCCCGCCGCAGACTCGGCCACTTCTCCGGTTGCTATCGATTGTTCAAATTCTCTCTTTGCCGATTCAATTTCTAGAAGCTGTCTTGGATCAGAGGTAATTATCTGATCTTCAGTGTATGAAGCTACCACCTTAATTGCAGCGTGTTTTGCACCGGCAAAGAATATGCCTTCACCGACACCGCTTTCGAGGAGAAGATACTTCTCACCCTGAGTAAGCAAAAATGTTTTTGCGACAATATCTATTGCTGCAGGAGATTGCTTCATGAGCAGTTGAATTGAAGAGTTTGTTACAATTGCCTGTCCGTACGGCGAAAGCAAAAAGTCATTTACATCTTGTGTAATTGTAGTTATGCCGAGATAGTATTTACGACAGCGCTTGACTAGTGCATATATAAATTTTGCACTATCTTCGTGTTGCATAAGCCACCAGGCTTCGTCAATAACCAGAATTCGTTTTTTAAGTTCTGATCGTACAATATTCCAAATGTATGACACAATAGTGGAAATTCCAATCGGACGAAGCTCATCCTCCAAATCTCTGACAGAAAACACTACAAGCTGATTATTTACTTCCACGTTAGTCGGAGAATTAAATAGTCCGGCAAACGTTCCTTCGGTGTATTTCTTGATACGCTGCCCCAGTTCTTCGCCTCCCTTCATTCCTGATAGCACTTCCTCAAAATCCTTCATGAGAGGTGATTTCACTTTTGATAAATCTGCATCTGCGGTGATATCATTCTTCGCATATGTCTCAAGTAGAGCTCGATCAACTATTGAATCTTCTTCATGGGTGAGCTCTCCCAACATAAGCCGCATGAGTCCTTTGAGTGTAATAACAGCTGAACGAATAACATCAGCAGTCTTTTGATCGCTTACTTGCCTTGGAAGATCGAATGGATTGATCTTACTGTCGGAATTTAGTGCAATGCTGATATACGTGCCGCCAACAGCATCTGACAAATACTTATACTCCCGCTCAGGATCGATAATGATGACGTCCGTGCTAAGCATCATGCTTCGCAGGACTTCTAATTTTACCGCATAGCTTTTTCCTGCTCCTGATGTCGCGAAAACAACGGAGTTAGCATTTTGCAGTGAGAATCGATCAAAAAGAATCAAGCTGTTATTATGTCTGTTGATTCCATATAAAATACCGTTATCAGAAGTTAATTCGGAAGAAATAAATGGAAACGATGACGCGCAGGGAGAAGTATTCATGTTGAATGTCACCATCAGCTGATCGTCACCAACCGGAAGAGTGGAATTAAATCCCTGCTCTGATTGATAAAATACTCTCTTGCTGTATATGAGTTTTTGCCCGAAGAGCGCCTCAACTCTTTCTGTAATTCGATCCAGTTCGTCTTCTGACTTAGCGTATACGGAAACATATAATGCAAATTGGAAGAATTTCTCCACTCCTTGTGTAAGGTCATCTCGAAGTTTTTCAATATCTTTAAGTGCTGTTTCACGAATCGGATCACGAGGTGCACCCTTTTCTGCGTCGGCGAGAATTTGAGCTTCAAGTGCGCCAACTTTGTTTCTTAATTGTTTGAGAATGACATCGGAACCAATCGGATAGAAAAACATGCCAATATCAAGCGGAATATTCAAATTAATGATAGGTGCAAACCAGCCAACAGAAATGTAACGGGGATATGTCACCACAAAAATTGTCCTCACAAACATTGAGCCGAGTTTAATGTGATGCGACTCAACCTTCATTGAGGCTGGTGCAATCAGATCTCGGACTGAAACGACTCCGAGTCGATAGACGCGCTCCGACTCAATAGTTGTTTTCTTTTCCTCAAGAACCTGCTGCTGGAGCCGCTGTTGTTCTTCTACCGTTAACTGCGGAGCTGGCTCAGTAGGAAGTGCTCGGGCTTTTTGTGATAAATCTAATTTAGCCATTATTTTTCAATTCGAATTTCATTGATATTTTTTAGCTCCTGCTGATCAGAGGTCTCCGGATTATATGTTTTGTAAAACAACTCTATAAGACTCTGAGTATCCAGTTGAACGGCTTTGATGCCGATTGAAGAAAGCCCATCAATCACATAACCAACTTGTTTTTGAATTTCTTCCTTATATTCCTCAAACTTTTTCTGCTTAATATGTATAACAGATGTCGGTGAAACCGCATCCCGGATTCGTGTTAAAAAGCCTTGTGTTGTTAATTTTTTTGGAGCGTAGGGTATGACTACGTAAAACCGTTTGCTCATAATTTCAGAAAGCTCCACAAGCTCCGAAATGTATTGACGGTATTCTGCCGTCTGCATTTTTAATAATTCATTTGTTTGTTGCTTTTCAATGGCTTTGAGCCGATCAAGATATTCATCGATATTAAGTTTACGGGATTGAATTACAATTTGTAGCATGAAATCGAGCGTGTTTAAAAATTGCACATACGCCGCCATAACCGCGTTTTGCTCTTCTTCTGATTTCAGTGCAAAGTTTATAGACGATGCCAGTACAACACTCCTGACAGTTCCGTCTTTCATAACGACAATACCATCCCGAATTTCTAAAATATCAAGAAATTGCTGTGTAGGCGGGGCTTTTTGCTTTTTAATTTTTTGAGTTTGCGCCATAGTTATTTGTTAATTTCCTTTACCCCTTCCGTGTATGCTCCACCAGTATCCACAAGGAGAGAAATTTCACTTAAGCGACTTGCCGTTAACGCTTGTTTGGGAGGAATAATTTCTTCCACTATCTTTTTTTCTTCTTTCCTTACTTTTTGCTTTAACTGAGCCTTGTTCCATACCTGCAATGTCGGTCTCTGAAGGGTCTGAAGCAGTGTAAGCAGAAAATAATGAAATGGTCTTCCATTTACTTTTGCAAAGGCAAAAAGCCCGGTAATTCCAAATGTAATAACGCCCAGGATGGCGGCAATCCAGAATTGAAATATTTTAAATTCCACAAAAATTATGCCAAAGCCCGCTAAAAAGGTAACGAACTGTCGGACGGTGATTGGCCCGATAATTTTGTTTTCTACATCGATAAATTGTGGCACGACAAGTTGCTGCATAGTCTAATAACGTAAGAGTGAATTAAGATCGGCAATAGTTTCAAATTCTTCGTTGGAAAGCACTTCCTTCTGCTGTTCTGTATACGAAGCAATAACGTCCTTTATCGGCTTCGCGGTTTCAATGCCCAGACGGCCCATGGCGAGATACGTTTGAAAAACTGGCGAACGGCGCCATGCTTTGATACCAGCAAAACGCTTTGCATACGACTCTTCTTCAAGCAGATTGATTTTTTCGAGAATTTTATTCTTAGCATCCTCAACTGATGATCCATATCGCCGAAAATCCTCAAGGCTCATATCAGCAAGCTCATCGATTGGACCAAGTATCTTGGCCTTTGCGGGAGTCTCTACAATATCAGTAACCCGAGGACGTTTTGAATCAATTTCAGGACGTATAAACTTCGGTGCCGGTTTATCTTCAATAGGTTTTTCCACCTGTTCCATTGGTTCCGCCTTTGGCACAGTTGTTACAGGAATTGAAACTGAAGGCGGTTCAATCCGGGGGACGGCTGGTTTTTCAATTGGAGGTTTGGGCTCTTCTTGTTTTTTTACCGGAATCTCAGGCGGCGGGGAAACTGGCATAGGAGCTTCCTCAGCCATTCTTTCTATTGGTAATGTTTCTTTAACAACCTTTGGTGGAACTGGTATTTGCTCCTCCTTCGGTGGTTCTTTTGGTTCTTCTTTCCGAGCGAGAATGACATGGGGTGTGTAGGGTTTTTCCGGTTCTTCAGGTTCTGCCTGCCTTTCAGGTGCCGGAGGTATTGTCGTTTGTGGCGGAGTCATTGGGATTTTTGGTGCGTACGGCTTTCTTTCACCCTGTACAACCTCTGATTTCTTAAACTTCTTTTGCAGTTTTTCAAGCTGTCCCTTCGATGCGATATTTTGCGCTTCTTCCTCGATATCAATCATGAGTCGGCGTATTAAGCCGCTTTCGAGTCCCATTCCGCCGATCTTTGATGACCGTTCAAGTGCTTCCTGCAGTTCAATGGAGTTCCGCATCTCAATGAGCCGTGACCGAACGACATTAAAGAATCTATTTTTCATTATATCATCAGAAAACTGGACTCCATTTTTCTGGATTATTGATTCAATTATTTCATTGATATCAATGGTTGGGGTTTCCTCTGTTAAATCAAATAATTTTTCACGATGCTTGGCAATATCTTCTTCATCTTCCGCTTCGATAAAATACGCCGCTTTTCCAGTGGGCGAAACCGGCTTCAGCGGTTGCATGACATTGGATGGTGGGAGATCTTTTTTTATCGGTGGCGAAACCGGCTGGGGTGGAACTGGAGGAGTCGGAGTTGGCGTTACTTCTTCTTCCGGCATAGGTGGTGTTATAATCGGTGGTGGTGGAGCTTGGGGCTCTGGGGCAGGTGGTGGTGGAGGGGAAGGTGGTATTTGAGGCTGTGTCTGCATTGAGGCCGGTTGCACATGCTCAAACTTTGGCTTCTCCGTTGTCATCTTTTTTTCAGGCAACGACTGTGCCGAGGGTGTTAAACTTTCAAGCTTTCCACTGCGAACAATCATAAGCTTGCCGCTTTTTGTGCGAACCACAAAACCTTCGGGAAGCTTCTGAGTTAGTTGTGTGTCATCAGCCATGAAAACTTTTTATAGGGTGGTAATAGGACGGGATTGAACGATATAAAATTTTCCTTTCTCCAGCGCCCACTCGATATCCTGTGGAGACTTATAATGCTTTTCAATATTCTGACAAATATCTGCAAGCTCGATAATCTGTTTTCCGGTTATTTTCTGCTTCGTTTGCTTTGCTTTGGGAACGGTAACTGTTTTTGAGCCGCTTGCGCCTTTTTGTATAATCATCTCACCTTGAGTGGATACATTAATATCGAGAATCGCTCCAGTAACTTTATCAAAGACATAGGAATCAGGTGTGATCGTTCCCGAAACGATCGACTCTCCCTGTCCCCATCCCGCTTCAATCACCATTTGATTTCGGTCTTTTGAAACTGGATGTGCGGTAAATACTACACCTGCTACTTCGGAATTCACCATCTTTTGCACCACGACCGCTACTGACACTCTCTTTTTGTGAAGCTTTTGTTCAAAACGATAAAAAATTGCCCGGGGGGTATAGAGCGATGACCAGCATGTTTTTATCATTTCAAGAAGATTCTGCTTCGTGACAAACAGATAACTCTCGAGCTCTCCTGCCCAGGAGGCCACCGAAGAGTCTTCCGCCGTTGCTGAAGATCGGACTGCAACATGCTTAGCACCTAATGTTTTAAATGATGAGAGAAATATCTTCCCCAGATCCGCAGGAAACTTTGCACGCCTGATCGCATCTCGAATCTCATGTGACGCACGATCCACTGAAGCGACATCCTTGTGATTTACCTTGTGAAACCACTTATCAATTTCAACATTAATGTCAGTTTCTTCGATAAACCGGTCAAATGCACTGCTCAGCACGACAAAACCAGGAGGCACTGCCAATCGAGCGTTTGTCATCTCACCCAGTGATGCTCCCTTTCCTCCAGCTATTTCAACATCTGTCTTGCGTAGCTTTGAAAAAGGCAGCGCATAGACAGCTCCTGTTTTTCTTGTTTGTTTCAACGGTTTTTTCTTTCTCTTTGGCACAAACTATTGATCATGATAATGATCAAAAACGTGGACTTATTATAGCATATATTGATGAAAAAATAAAGAGTGACGATTATATCCTAAAAAGGCTGAATTGACACATTTGAAAATAAAGTGATACGATGCGTGAAAATAGCACCTACCATCAACCTTTGGGGGGAAGATGAGAATTAGGCTTTATTCTCTCGGTCAGGATACGGCCGAAAAACTTGGAACATCGTATTTTCCGCAACACGGAGACGGAACTATCGTGCTTTTCTTTGACGTAAGGCTTATCCCTGATTTGCATGATAGGGCGGATTTCAATGATAGGACAGGAACCGATCCAGAGGTTCGTGATGCTGTCATTGAATCAAAGATAGGTGGCGGACTGGTAGTTGCGTACAAAGCAGCAATTTTGACCGCCATCAAACTGGCAAAAAGCAACATCAGTTTCACAAGTATTCGCATCTGCGTGATGTGCGAAAGGGGAATTCAGCGATCGGTTGCGGTCGTTGAACATATCGCAGAATCACTTCGTGGGCAGCATGATGTTTCAATCCGTCATGCACACCTCGAATCACTAGATCAACCAGCAGCTGGGTAACCGGCTGCTGTTTTTCTATCAGCAAACCATCCAAATGGGTTGACAGGGGTATATCTCCATGATACGATCGACAATCAAAAAGTCCTTTCAAACCTGCCCTCTCACTGTGCTTAGTTGGCATATAAGGAGATATACTCATGGGAACTCAGCAACGCTTTGAAATTGTTTCATTCAGCTTTGACCAGGTAGATGATTCAGCGCAGGCAATGCCTTTCCTCTTCGCAGAGCAGAAAGTTCTACAGCACATACTTGATGTACGATTGGCTCCTAATCCATTCTACATCGATCAACTACGCGAACTCACTGGGCTGGATGTTGCTGTGAAGAAATTCGTCTTAAAGCATCTGACCTCTGAAACCTGGGTTTGGATGCAATCCGAGATCGAACGTTTCATGAGACAGGTCGTACTGGAGGGACATTCTGCTCCTCCCGTGGTCCTAAGATTTTGCTTTGGGTGTACAGGAGGCCGTCACCGATCCGTAGCATCGGCCGAACATTACTATCGCGCCCTGCAAAGTTATCTCGGAGCTAAATGTGGTCAAATCTCAATCCGCCACCTCCAGCTAGAACGGCTTGGAATCGTTAAGCCACCGCCTGGCTCACAGGCAGGCATTATCAGTCCAGTTCAGTAAACAAACATGCTCTACGGCCGGCACCGCAACAACACGCGGATGCCGGTTTTTTCTTCCAACAGAGCTCCCACGAGGCTTGACAAATCAGCCTCCCCTGTGCTAGTATGTTCGGTTAAATTGGACATTGATAAACGTAGTTATAACAGAGTCGAGCTTAGCTCGACAGGAGGAGAGTCATGAGTCAGAGTAGAGTCTTTTGTTTCCGGCATGTCGAACGCAACAAGTCGAATACGGATGACCCCCAAACCCCAACAGCCGGTGGTCAGATCACAGCCTATGCAATGGGCCGTGAAATCCGTCGGCGATTCAATCCGACCGTAATGACCCGGACCACCTCACCGCAACCCCGCGGAATGCGTACCGACGTGATCTTTTGTCAGGGGCTCGTTGGTTGGGAAGGAACGCCCGGCAGGGAACTGCCCGAGCAGACGATCGATCAGCGACTCAATGACTTTTCTACCGATTCCCGCGATCAGATCGCCGAAGGTGTGGCTGCCGCCAAGACATATGCCAAACTTCATGGCGTTGAAGCCGAGCAGGGAGTCTTCATGACCCCGCAAGGCAAGGTAGCGCTTCGCATCAAGGTCGGAGAGATGATTGAAGTCATCGATGAACTGGGGTCGCAGGCTGGTGATCATCTCATGACCGGA
Source organism: Patescibacteria group bacterium (assembly GCA_042570925.1). GTDB lineage: Bacteria > Patescibacteriota > Patescibacteriia > UBA10025 > UBA10025 > JBHPFX01. Next base: position 91,906 of record JBHPFX010000002.1, on the reverse strand, counting down.
CTCCACGGCGCTGGTATCGACGGTGCGTGCATCGAATTGAATCAGCGGCTGGATGAAGACTATCCCGATGGGATGGGCGCCAACGGCGGAATGTTTGATAAAGTCGAAGGTTTCGTCGCCACTTTCGAAGACGGAAAGCTCGTCAGCATCGAAATCGTCCGTCAACCCGACTACCTCAAGACCCTGGCTACGGTTATCGAGTAGCCTGTGCTCAATGATTCCTTTATGGAGTCTGCGAGCCGAACATTCGAACCGCACATCGTGTCAGTATGAACGAAGTGCGGTTCTTTTTTTACCCAAAATATCATCGTACACATACCATCCTGAACTTGCTTCAGGATCCCGATGTAAATACAACGAGATTCCGGATCGGAGTCCGGAATGGTAGAAAATCTCATCTTTCCATTGACATAATTCCAAATATCAACGTAAACTCAAGTAAGATTCTTAATTGAAAATAGTATGTCTCCCACATCCCCGGAATCACGACCGCAGCCTGAATTCAAGGAAGCCGAGAAAGAATATCCAAATCTTACAGTTTTTTTAATGCGACACGGGGAATCAGAGAGTGATAAGACAAAATCCTCGAGGGGCTTAACAGAAAAGGGTCGTGAGCAAGTCACAGAAAACTTCAATGGACTGATCGATCAAATCATCAAAGATGAATTACCTGAATTCAAAGATTTTGATAATCCCGAAGAACGACAAAAGGCTGCAATTGAAGCCATCGCTAAAGTAGAAGTTCATCTGGCTGATTCTGGTACTGACCGGACAATGGAGCAAGCCTGGCAACAAAGACAAATGCTCATTGACCTTGGCATCCCCGCTGAACACATCTTTCTCTCCAAGGCAACATACAAATGGGCACAAGAAAAAGGTTTCATGGATTCCATATCAGAACCACAAGGTGGACCTGGAGTTAAACGACGGCTTGCAGGAGTGCAAGGAATGGATCAGGCGCCTGCTTTCAGAAAACTAATTGACAATCCTGAGTATCAACAAAAAGTCGGTGCTGCTGACGAAATTGGTGCATGGGCAAAAACACCTGATGACGAAGTTCCTGAAGGAGTAGAAAAGCGTGGAGAAATGGAAGCTCGCATGGAAAGTGACCTATCTACAGTTCAAGCCCTGACCGAAAAACGTCTTGTTAGATATCCAAAACGCGTGGTCTATGTGGCTAACAGCCATGCGTCTATTATTACATTAGCAGCTGCAAAAGAACTCAATCTACCCATAGACAAGCTTGGGCAAGTTGATAATGCCGAGGGTATACGAATGGATTTTCATGGGTCAGGCAAACAACGGGAAGTGAGTCCTTTTGGAAAAAACCTCACAACAAAAGCAGCTGAGTTGAAGAAATAAAAACCTAAGAACATGTCATCCTGGACTCGATCCAGGATCTTCATACGGCCTGAATTGAAAACTAACTTTATAAAGATTCCGGGTCAAGCCTGCCTATCGGCAGACAGGTCCGGAGTGACAAAGAAAAGAATGTCATGCTGAACTTGATTCAGCATCTTTATAGAGCCAGTCTTTAGAAAGATCCTTAAATGAGGAATTATGCTTTTTTACTAAATCTTCCTTCCACTTACTTCGCCATGCTTTCAATTGCTTTTCTCGCTTAATAGCCTCATATACATCGCTAGTTTCTTCAAAGTAAACAAGCTTCTTGAGACGATACTGTTTACTAAAGCCTTGTACAACACCTTGTTTGTGCTCAAGTATTCTTCTCTCGAGATTATTGGTGACACCAATATACAACACAGTGTTGTACTTGTTAGTAATGATATATACAAAATAAGACTTGTTTTGTTTCATGTAACAATCTTTATAAGGGTCCCAAATCAAGTTTGGGACGATAAATAAAAGGCTATTACTCTATCTTGACAGTCCCCTTATCCCCGTCGATCTCCACGATCTGACCGTCTTTGAGTATCTTCGTGGTCATACGAAGCCCTATAATCCCCGGAATACCGGCCTCACGGGCCAAAGTAGCTGGATGTGAAGTAATTCCCGGCCCGCCGTCACATATGAGCCCTGAGGCAATTGACAGTACTCTTGTAAACACCGGGGTTGCCTGCAAGGTGGCAATGATGTCACCCTTTTTGACCTTATGAAACGCGTCTGGATTAATTACGATTTTTACCGGCCCTTTTGCTTTTCCCGGAGAAACTGGCATCCCTTCAAGCCTTTTAACGTTTTTATCGACTTTAACGAGATGGTTGAAATATTGTTGTGCGTTTTTTCCTGTATGCACGGTGGTTTTACCTCGAATGACATGAAATGCTGAGAGCCTAATTCTTTCATTCAGCTTATCACTCATATCGAGCCCTTTGGTAAGCATTGGACGCACCTCACGAGTAAGTAAGTGACGAGCCTGCCTTAGAGATAATCCAGCTCTGCGAGCGATCTCACCTAAGATAGGATCATAATAGTATAATGACTGCGAAACAATGCTTTTACGCAGTTCTTTGTAATATATGCCTTCCCGCATTGTTTGGAATAATCTTTGATGCTTTGAATCGATCTTCAATTTTTTAGAAATATTTTTAATATCGGAGCGCAATTTTTCTTCTTCAGCATCAAGCTTTGCGAGTGCTGAGCTGGGATTGCCACAAAGATGTTTTTTGAATCGTATAATGAAATCTTCGAGCGTTAATACTGGATCCTCATAGTCACGGGTTATCCAGAAATAATCCTTCTCATGCTTACGCAATAATGCATGTAATGCCTTATCTCCTTTTACCTTCTCGATTACATCCTCATTGCTTTTAGACTTGAAATAATTCAGCAATTTTTTATTTTTTTGTATTCGTTTACAAAGAGTAAGTGCAGCAATCCTTTCTTGCCTGTTAACCATCGCTTTTCTTTCAGTAATCAAAATGTTTATATGCTGAGCGGCTTTTACGCTATCGTTTTCTTTTGAGGAAATATACTCATTCAAATACTCAAAAAAATATATTTCTATCGCTAGAATCGGAAAATAATGTGAATACACTTGCTTATACCTTCTCTCATATTCTTCATGTAACTCAGCAAGAGTGCCGTTGCTTATTGTTTTCAAACCAATCGGATTATTATTTTTCTTTAAAAAAGAATAAAAACTCTTTGCAAATGCTTTTTGCTTTTTTGCCAGGTGCACAAAAAGATCCGGCTTTTTATACACTTTATTAAGCACTGCATGACCCACGCGTTCATGATCTTTTTGATCGATGAATACATAAAAAATATTCTCCTTAAATAGGATAATAATTTCCCGATATGCATAACCGATAACACTTTTCATTTCACGACAAATACATTCCATCGATAAATAGTTTGGAAGCGGACTCATTCGCTGCCTCTGCGACATTTGGTACCACTTGATTTTTTTGTTTAGCTTGGACTTACTCATTGCGATACTAGTGAGTCTAAATCCCTCTTAAACTGTCTGTAGTTCTTTACAAATATTGTTTTGATGCCCATCTCCTTCGCATCCACTAAATTCGCTTCCTGGTCATCGGCATATATCACTTCTGCCGGTTTTACTTTGAATCTTTTCAAAATCATTCGTAGTGTTTTTTTGCTTGCTTTAGGTAAATTGAGTTCCCAGGTATTGATGATATTCTTGAATTCTTTTTTAAACCCAAATCTTTTTGATGTATCTGCCAGCTGACTGCGTGTATTTTTTGATAGCATGAGGGTGGTATACCCTGCCTTAGTAAGTGCCCTATTCACTGCATATACGCGTTTATCCACCTTCATTAACCGGTAATGAATACTTCTGAGTTGCTGCCAACTGATTGGGAGTCGAAGCTCTTTAGCTGATTTTACCCATGCTTCTTTTTGGGTTATTTTCCTGGTTGCCGCTTGATTTAAATACTTGCTATACATGATCTTATGGTAATCCTGCCATTTGCCTCCAAATCTCTTTGCCAATGCTTTAGCCGTATTTGGATATCCTTCATTGAGGATTAGTCCGTAACAGTCAAAAATGATCAGTTTAATTGGTTTTTTCATAGTAGTATATTAAATTTTTCTAATATCTCCTTTATTCGCATCCACTTCTACCCTGTCACCATCCTTTAATACCTTTGTTGCGACCTTTGTACCTATTACGCAAGGTATTTTCAGCTCACGACTCACTATTGCTGCATGGCAGGTTACGCCACCTAAGTCGGTAAGAATTGCTCCAGCTTTCTTCATTGCGGGAACAAGGTCTGGATTGGTCATTTGTGATACGAGAATATTTCCTTTTTTCACTTTTTTTGCATCTCGGATTGTATTAACAATCCTGACAATGCCCTGGGCCTTACCAAGTGAAGCTGTTTGACCATGAAAGTAATTTACTTCTGTTAAATCCTCTTTCTTGAGTAAATATTTCTTCATCTCAGTGAATATTTTTCCTGTAAAGACTTTTCCGGGGAGTTTTCCCTGAATGACAACAAAAAAACATCCCTTCATTCTCTTATTGAGGTCTTTTGGCTTCGATGCATTGTGAACAAGCATCTCACCGACTTCAACAAGAAGACAATTTCTCATTTTTGCGATAGATATTTTCAAACGTTTGCTGATTTCTTTGAGTAGTGGTTCAAGCTTGTAGTAGGATTGAACGAGATTCATTTTACGATATTCTTTTGAATACATGAATCCCTGCGTAATATCGATCATCTTGCGATGCTTGCTGTCTATTCGTAAATCTTGTATGAGAGAATCATGAATCCTCTGCGCTCGTTGTTTTTCGTTTACAATGGTCTTTATTCTTTCTTCAGGAGACGTCGTATCTTCGACAAATTCCTTGAGTCGTCGCCAAAAGTATGTGTCTGGAAGTGGAGGACCTTCCCAGTTGTATCCTAAATACTTATTTCGATCGATATGTTTCTGTAACTGTTGAGTATACCTTTTCGACAGCTTTTTCTTTGAAAAAGGCCTTCTCTTTCTGACTTTGGTAATTTGATTGGCAATACGAAGCAGGGAAAGTTCTTCGAGCTGAACTTGGGAAAACTTTTGTGGCACCGTCAATAAGCTGAAACATTCTTTTGCTGTTTTTGAGAATGCTACTTTCTTCACCTGTCGTGTAAGATATTCAACTACATATGAGGTTAAATGAGGTTTATAGAGATCAAGAAACACGGGAATAATTGCGTGATTGTAGAGTCTGCTGTGTTTTCGGTCATATTCCTTATACAGTGCAAAAAGTTCACTATTCGATTTCTTTGAAAGATCTGCCAGGAATATCTTGCTTGTTGTAAACTGTACTAATTCATCAGAGAGTGTAAGTATTTTTTTGTTTAGCCAAAATCCCCAGCGGGGTGTTCTGAGAATTTTTCTTAATGCGAATCTGCCAAGTTCAGTCCATTCTTTATGGTCAATAAAAATCACACCATGATCTTTTCGGTGGATGCAGCTAGCGTTTTCCTGTCTCTTGCCAAGAATTTTCCATGTGTTTTCAACAACTCCACACCAACCAGGATACATAACAGGATATAAACTTATGGGCTGATTTTCTTCCAAAACACCCCATTTTACTTTCTTTATATTGGCAAGCGCATACATATTCTTCATGATGATAGCTTCTTAACTATACCACGCGTTGCATCGACACTCACTCTGTCGCCGTCTTTAAGGACTTTCGTGGCGATCTTCGTGCCAATGACACAGGGAATCCCAAATTCACGTGATACGATTGCTGCATGGCAGGTAATGCCTCCCTCATCGGTCACAATAGCGACAGAATGTTTCATTGCTGATAAAAATGTAGGAGTGGTGTTTTGGGTGACTAATACTTCACCGGGTTTCACTTTGCCAATATCTTCTATTTGACCAATGATGCGTACTCTCCCTTTCGCAAAACCTTGGCTTCCGCAAATCCCTTTTAAATTCCCCGTAGAGTTTTTTGGAGTGTTTAAACGTCCTATTTTTACATAGTGTAGATTCTTCATAAATCTATCGGCTTCTTTTCCGACAAAAAGATGCCGCTCTGTCTTTCCTAAAGCCATCACATAATGCTTGCTTCTTGAGGTGCTTAATATCTTTAAGGGTATTTTCTTGCCCTGTAGGGCTGTAATGACTTCTGACAGTTTCAGTGCATCGTATTGTGCACGGGTCAGTTTGAGCCGACGTGCAGCTTCTTTTCGTAAATGAGAGGATGTATAGGTGAGGTAGCTAAAAGCGTTTTCATGCTCGATACGGTAATATATCATCTTACGAAGCAGGTGTATCTCTTGTTTACTCAGAACATACTTTTTTGAAAGTTCCGCCACATTTATTTCATTTTTTTCGTGCTGGGCTTTGAGTTTTGATAAACGTAAATTTAGATCATCTTTTTTTAAAGCTACTTGAACACGACTGATAAAACTTTTCCAAGTCCATGGATCACCTCCTAAATACACTGAAATCCAACGGTATTTCTCGAAATGACGCCGTATGAGCAGTTTTCCTTTTTGGGTTTGAGCACCTCCCGACATTTTCCTTATTCGTTTGACCATCTGAATAAAACTTCGTTCTTCCATCAATGGAGTTGTATCCCATAGTGGAGTAGAAAGTAATGTCAACGCCTGCTCCGTAAGTGATCGGTGTTTTTTTCTTAGTAGATTACTGTAAGCGTAAATCAGTTCAACAAGTGTTGAGACGCCTTCGGCAGTGAATTGAAAAGCGGCATGGTATCGTATAAGGGTTTTCACCAGCTGCTGTGTAGTCATGGTCCTGATTTTCAGACGAAGAAAATGCGAAGATGCCGCTCGGAATCGTTGGAATGAACGTGTTATTTTTCTAAAGCTTAATTGCAGATATTTCTGATTTCTGATTTTATGAGCAAGCTGACGTCTCAATCGATCCATATCATGTGGGTCCCGCCACATGATGAAATTCTTTCCTTTTCCTTCTATTAAAACGCTTTTAAAACGTACACCAATAAAATATTTATACACCTTGATATAACCTTCAATGTGCGTCCAAGAAATGTTAAAAGGAATATCCCGACCAGCAAAGTGCTGCCATTTCATTTTGAGTACGTGCTGAATGTCTTTGTTCAACTTCATAGCTTTTTAACCAATCCCTTTGTCGCTTCCACGCTCACTCTGTCGCCGTCTTTAAGGACTTTTGTGGCGATCTTCGTGCCAATGACACAGGGTACTTCCAGCTCACGAGACACAATTGCCGCGTGGCAGGTAATGCCACCGGAATCAGTAACAATCGCACCTGCTTTCTGCATTGCCGGCACGACTTGAGGATTTGTGGAAGTAGATACTAGAATATCCCCTTCGTTCATCTTTTTCATGTCAGCCGCTTCATCTACTCTTCTCACAGTCCCCTGTGCGCTTCCGGCAAAGGCAGTGGTACCATGAAGTTCTGTAATTGTCGGATCAACGTATAGCGAGTCATTAATTTCTTTAACAGTTTTCTCAGCTTTTTTCCCTGATAGCACTTCGTACGTTATGCCTGTGAAAACAACAACTGATTCAGTTAATCTCCCATTAAGAAGATCGGGATCTACACTTTCTGTTACTAACGCTTCCTTCATCTCATTTGGAGCAATCATGTATGCCTGTTTTTTTGACAAGTGATTTCTTTTTGCGATTTCGTCAATAAAATCTTCCATCATCAGATGCGCTTTTTGGTTTAAGAATTTTCGCTGAAACTTCCAATATCCAAGCGTTCGCAGAGTATGAATAAGTCGCTGTTCTTTTTCTGAAAGATTTAACTCTTTCTCAATTTCTACCTGTTTTTCTTGTAATCCTTTCGGAGCCTCTTTTTTCTTTTTTAATAATGTATTCACTTGTGATGAGGTGTTAGGTAAAAATGAAAGTCTCTGCTCGATATCTTTTTCACTCCACGCAGGACCGTTATAGCCAAATCCGATCCAGGCATACTTTTGTACATGATTTATAACATCTTGCTTAGTTATTGATTTGTGTAACTGTTTTCTCCGAAGATGTAATAATTCCATTTCTTCTTGAGTGGCGACTGTTTCTCGCGGAGATGAGGAAAGAACTTGAAAATACTCCCCGATGTTGTCTTGATCGTTTCTCAATTTTTCTTTGATGATAGATTCAACAGCATCACTGAGAAGCGGTTCTTCCATTTCCATCACTGTCCCAATAACGCTGTACGTCATCATTGAGATAAACTTTTGTAGCCAGTCTTCCCAGCGAGAAAATAACTCAGTTCCGCTTACCTGCGACAAATCACCTGATAGTTGTTTCGCTGCCTCAAGCATTACTGGCACTAGCTTACAATTATTATTTTCAATTTTCTGTAAGAGTACATCATCTTTCTCAAGCAGAGTCAGCATTTTCTTTCCGGGTACTATAAGTCCGCCTTGAGTTGATAGATAGCTGAACTCATGGTTTTTGTACCAGCAACCAATTACATTGTCATGTATGCCAATTTTTTTGCATGCGTACTGTGCACAGAGCCAATATAGTGCCGTAGGATACAGGTAAACGTTTTTATCATGAGCTAGTTCAAGCCACTTTCTTGCCATACTGCTTCGTGTATTGTTCTAATGCTATTTTAAGCACCTCCATAGCCCGACGAAGCTTGTCTGCCTCTAATACGTAGGCAATGCGTGTTTCATTAGCACCTTTACCCTTGCTGATATAAAATCCGCAGGCGGGGGCGAGCATGACTGTCTCATTTTCATACGTAAACTCCTCTAATAACCAACGGGAAAAATCCTCGATATCCTTCACCGGCAGTGTGGCCATGATATAAAACGCTCCCTCTGGCGTGTAGTGCTTTACTCCAGGAATTTCTTTTAATCCTTCAATGATCGCATCTCTGCGCTCGCGGTACTTTTCGATTAACGGCCTGACATGTGGTTCTGAGTTTGTGAGAAGCGGGATAACTGCGTGCTGTTCAAGTAGCGGAGCAGAGAGCCGTCCCATAGCGTATTGCGTGACACTTTTTATCACATCGGGATTTTTTGAAGCAAGACAACCGATACGTGCACCACAGGCATTGAACCGCTTTGAAACACTGTCGATGAGAATAACCCGATCCCGGACTTCCGGAAAATGCATCATGCTCACGGCTGGCTCCCCTGAAAAAACAATTTCACGATATGTTTCATCGGATATAATAAAGAGGTCGTGCTTTTCAGCAATGCGCGCGATAACTCCAACCTCTTCTCTTGAATATACGGTCCCGGTAGGATTCGCGGGATTACAAAAGACGATTGCTTTCGTTTTTTTCGTTATCGCTTTTGTAATTTCTTTCTCATCAGGCAGATGAAAACCGTTTTCAGAATGTAATGCTACCGGCACCAGTTTTACCCCTCGCATGTGTGCATTGATGATATATCCCGGATACGTCGGTTCAAAAATGAGAATATGATCTCCTTCATCAGCAACGGTATGCAGGGTAAAAAGAATTGCTTCACTCGAGCCTGTTGTCACCACAATCTCTTTATTTGTAAACGTAATATTATAAGAGCTGAGATACTGCCGCCACGCGTCAATAGTTTCAGCAACACCATGAGATGGCGCATACGAAACAATTTTATGCTGATCATGAGTGAGTGTATTAAAAAACTCTTCTGGAGTCTCTAAATCCGGTTGGCCAAAATTGACGTGATACACAGTAATACCTGAGTCTTCTTTTTCCTGAGCAAGTGCGGCAAGTTTGCGTATGGGTGACGCTGGTATACTACTCGCTTGTTTTGATATTTCCATATATGTGTTTATGAATATTTTTTAAGCAGTAATTTAGCTGCTTCGCGTATGTTTTCAATACGATAAAAAATAAACTTGTTTTGAGTGGTTATACCCCACTCCAGTATAACATCTTTTTGGGAAAGTTTTTTAGGGGCAAGGAGTACCTTCTTTCGTTCAGCCGGTGTAAGCACTTTTTTATCCCCAGTGTACGAAATAAGTTTTCCATGTTCATAAAAATAACTTGCGTCAATTTTTCCATGCCGCATTAAGTCTACAATTGCCCCCTTTACTACTTCTATCACAATTCTATCTTTTTCAATGAGAATCGTTCCTCCTTTCTTCCATTTCCATGAAGGATATACGATAAATGTGGCCCTTCCTTTCAATTTCTTTTTGAATTCATCAATTTTTTCAGGCACCTGCTTCTTTGGCAGCCAATTCACATACAGATTCCGCCATTTTCCGCCCTTGATATCGATTGTTCGTATCGTCCATCCAACATAGTCCTTGATCTTAGGAAATTTTTTTAAATCTTTTGAACCTCGAACAAATTCCCATTCTGGATGAGGCAGTTTCGCGCGATCTATCATTTTTAGTCCCTTAAGGATTGTCATGATAGTAAAGTCTCTAAATCGCTTACTTCGCGAAAGATGTAGTCTGGTTTCGCTTTTATCAGTTTTTCTTCTTTGTTAAAGCCCCATGTAACTGCGCCGGTACGCATGCCGACACTTTTTCCCGTTTCAGTTTCATGCACCGTATCACCAATAATTACTGTTTTTGTGACATCAAGGTTATTTCGATTAACAATATCTTGCACCTCCGCAGCTTTATCATGGACAGCGTAATTGATTTCATGAAAAAGTTCTTTAATCTTGAATTTTTCCATTTCCGGAATTATTGTCTGCTTAACATCTCCGCTCAAAACAATGAGTTTTTTACCCGCTGTATGAAGTTTTTTCACTATTTCTGTAATTCCTGGAAACGCATGTGGCATGGGCTTGGATGTTATTTCACGAATGAACGTATCAGTCTCATCTCCCAGGGTAATATCGGGTATGTATTTCTGATAAAATCGCATATATGGCTGCTCCCACTCGTCCCGAAATTTTTCGAAAGAAATTTCGGGCACATTTCGTTTTCTGAATATCGCCATCGTCACCTCATATACGTTTTGCACGTTGTCACTGATAACGCCCGCCCAGTCAAAAATGATTGCATTGATCATATTTTTCTCACAATTCCTTTTGTGGCATTCATTTCCACTTTCTGACCATTTTTTAAAATCTTCGTGGCAAATCTCGTGCCAATGATGCATGGAATTCCTAATTCCCTGGAAACAATCGCGGCGTGGCAAGTCACGCCTCCTTCATCAGTAATAATCGCTGCTGCACGTTTCATGAGCGGAATCATATTTGGATTCGTTGCCCATGAGACAAGAATATCTCCGGTTTTGAATGAGCCGTAGTCACTTTTTCCTTTAATTACTCTGACTGCTCCTTTTGCATGGCCACGACTTGCGCATTGGCCGGTTAGCTCTTGTATCCCTTTCGGTACTGGAAATGATTTTATTTCCTTAATAAAACTTTTGGCTTTTTTCCCAACAAGCAATGATGCCTTTCCACGAATGACAACATAAAAGTTGCATTGAATTCTCTGGTTCAATTGATGCTCAGTAACTTTCTTTTTTCCTTTCAGTATGGAAACTATTTCGTTTTTGAGAAGATAGTGACCCTGCTTGACAGTTATGTTATAACGTCTGCCAAACTCTTTTAAAAGTATGTCATAGACATAGTTGCCGAAATATTCAATATCTTTCCGATATGCCTTTTGGAATCCAAATTCCCTCACCACCCAAAACATCCATCGGTGCTGCGCATCAAGGTGTAACATTTTTAATAATCTACCTTGCTGTTTGTGTAGTGATTTGAAAAAACGTTCTGTTTCCTGAAGTTCTTTTTGCGGGTTTTTCTCCAGTGCATTTTCCTTAATGGCCGTGAGAAAATAGTGAATATCAAGCAATGGACCTTCAAAACCAAAATTAATCCATGCGTAACGTCTTGTATGATTGATGATTTTCTGAAAAAACGATTTATTTTCTTTTTGCAAACGAGTGGCGAGCGTCTTTACCGGAAGTTTAAAAAGTTGAAGAAGCTTTTTCGATCGTCTTACTTCTACTCCAAGTTTTAATATACTTTCTCGTTCTCGGGCAGTAAATGTCTTTTTTGAATGTGAGGTAAGAAGTTGATACATTTCGAGTGCAGTATATTGCTTAGGAATCTTTCGTGATTGTAAATAAATTGTCAGCGCATTAGTCCAAAGCAGTGTGCGATATTCCGAAAATGAAAATGGCACGCTCCAGGTGCTTACCGTGAAATACCTTTTATAAAACTGATCGAATAATCCAGCGAGCTGCACATCGCTCATTTTCTTAAGATCCTGAGCTAGAATCCGCTTATCTAGCGTGTATATGGCATCAATGGCTGTGTATATCTTTTTCAGCACTCTACGGGCAAATTTCCTGTCTGTGGATAACTTTTTGAAGATAAACTTGGCAAAACTTACGTAGTCCTCTAACACGTATGTTTGTCTTAAGAATCCGTTCTCTGTGCCCACACCCTGATAGTTCATGCCTCGGCCATACGCTTTTTTAAACCCGTGATAATCAGCATCAAAATGAAAAGCAAACGGACACAGGTTCGCCCCGTAGTTTTCGTTGATGAGAAACCAGTTTAATTTCTTCTTTGGCATTAGGTTCGTTTTACTATCCCTTTACCCGCATCCACTGAAATTTTGTCACCGTCTTTAAACATCTCCACAATTCCCGGAATGCCCACGACACATGGCACATTTAATTCACGGGCTACAATAGCCGCGTGGCACGTCATGCCTCCTTCTTCAGTTAAAATTGCACCCGCTTTTCTCATTGTAGCGACGAGTAACGGGTTGGTTGCATAAGAAACAAGTATCTCGCCCTTTTTAAAATGTTCAGCCTGTTTAAGACTGTTTACGATTCGTACAGCCCCGCGTGTCATACCCCTGCATGCCGGCATGCCATGCACAGTATTTTTTTTCTTAACCTGCGGGATATGAATATTTTTATTAATGAACTTCTCCGCAGTTTCTCCGGTAAGTATCCTTGGTTTTCCGTGTACATAGTGGTAAATAAACAGTCTTCGCCTTCGATTTATCTCATCAATATCTATCTTCCCGGTTTGTAAAGCTTTTACTACCTCGCGGTGCGTTAAAAATCTAACCTGATCAGCACTGATATGAAGCCGCTTGCCGACTTCTTTGAAATACTTACTTAAATGCCAGCATGATTTAAACTGGCCGGCTTTTCGAAGCGGTTGAAACCACATGGCGAACTGAGCCATTTTTAGCAACCATCTTTCATGAGGAGTAAATGATAGTTTGTTCATTATCTTTTTTTGTTTTTTTTGCAACGATACAAGTTCGTTCTTTTTTGCATGAAGAATATTTGATACTCTGCCTTTTTTCACGATATCTTTCGCAAAAAGAACGAAATCCTCAATGGCCATTTCCGGTCCCTCCCAGTTATGAAAAAGCCAATGATACTTCTTTTGCTGACGCTGAAATTCTTTATATACCCCCGGATAATCCCCCTTAAGTATTGAAATAACCATTTGTGGTGAAGATGTGAGAAAAAGTTTCCTCATCTTGGGATGTTTTGAAATCCGATTGCTCACCTCAAGCATATCCAAACTTTGATCATAAAAAATCGTACGCTTAGGAACACCCGCGAGTACGCTGAAATATTGCTGAACTTTTGTTGGAGCACGTTGAAGAAGGACTTCTTTTACCTTTGGGCTGAAATACGCCCCCTCTCCAAATTCAAGGGTAAAAATTATATTTCCATACGCATAACACGGAATATCCAAATCTATAAAGCGCTGATATATATTGCCAAGCTGCTTGTTTGAAAGCTTCGTAAGATCTTTTTGCCAAATCTGTTTTTGAGAAAATGTATTTAACCTACGAACAGCCTGAGTGGCCTTATTGGCCATTCGAACCATGTATGTGCGATCTTGTTGTACTTTAGTATGAAAGAATTTCTGAAATCGTTGCCATTCTTTCGGCCTGATAAAATACTCCTGCACTTTTTCGCGATTAGCTATTCCTAATCCTACGAGCGTCCCATGAAATCTTGTGAATCCTTTATTCCATAAGTCAACAATCATGTATTGCGGAAAAACGCTTACCTGAAGATCACGAGCAAAATAATGAAATGGTTTGGTTTTTTGCTTCATAAAGATCTTATAGCTTTTTCACGGTTCCAACTTGAGCATCCACTTCAACCATATCCCCATCTTTCAGGGCATGGGTTGCTATTTTTGTCCCAATAATGCACGGAATTCTCATTTCCCGTGCAACAATCGCGGCATGACAAGTTAGACCACCCTCATCAGTAACAATGGCAGAAGCTTTTTTCATTGCGGGAAGCATTTCAGGACGAGTCATGCTTGACACTAATACATCACCTTCTTCCATGTTAATCATATCGTGGATTTTCATGATAATACGTACTCTGCCATTTACTTTTCCACTTGAAGCAACTATACCAGTAATATCCTTAATGCTTTCTTGATCATCTTGTAAAAATTTTAGCACATTGCGAGCTTGGCTATCAGTGTAAATGGTATATGCTTTTTTTGTCTGTACACATAGACAAAATTCTTTCCTCTTTTTAAGCTCGTTTATATTAATACTCGACTGCAACACTGACTTATATTCAGGAAATACCGTATAAGCAAGAAGTGACATGGGGATCATGGTTCTTCTTTGTGCTTCATCTAAAAATCGTTGCTGATAATAATTTGAAATAAGAACATGCTTCTTTCGCGTGTCCTGAATATAAAAAAACTCTTCCATGACTGAGAGGAGGGTTTTATGCCAATGGCTGAGCTGATATTTTTTAATAAGTTCCGTCTTTGAAATTGGAGCTTTACTCTTTAAACCTGCTTTTTGGTCTTTTTTATTAATTTCTTTCTTTATAAGGGAGAGAAAATCTTTTCCAATGAGATATTTTCCACGTGCGTAGTTATTACTGATATAAAAGTATTTCTTTGAATGAGCGTCTAATTGCTTAGGATCGATGGTTCCTTGTTTCTTTATGATTGTAATTAATTTCTTTCTATCATCTTGTTCTTTTTCTAGAAATGAATTATGCGAAGTTGTCATTAACTGAGGAAACACTTTCGTAAAATCTTCACCAAGAATACGTTTGAACTCAGGAATAACATACCTATCGGCGTGCATGGAGACTGCATCGCCAAGGTTCATGAAGAAAGAATATTCCTCGATATATCGTTGATAAAATTCATTATATGCTTTTACTAATTGCTTTTGAGAGAGCTTGGAAAGATCTTTTTTATGTATTCTGCCAATTACAGCTTCAAATCGATTAAGCGCGCTCTTCCATTTACTGTGAAGTTTTGAAAGATACTGCGGATCCTTTTTTAGTCGACTAAAAAAAACGTTTCGAATATTGTCTAGGTCATCATCCTTCCAATACCAGTGAATGTAATTATCTTTTACCACAAACAGGGTTACAGAGCTTCCGTGTCCAAAGAAACGATCCATGATCAATCCCTGATGCCCTACAGGGAAAAACATGTGAAGTACTCCATGAAAACCCTTATAGGTCCATGAGGACTGATCTAATTTGTATTTCTTTATCAGATCAGGCATGTGTGAACGGTTGTTAAATTTTCCTCACAATTCCTTTATTTGCATCCACTTCAACCTTGTCACCATCCTTAAAAGCTTGCGTGGCAATTTTGGTTCCAATCACGCACGGAATATTCATTTCCCTTGATACAATTGCTGCGTGAGATGTGACGCCGCCCTGCTCGGTAACAATGGCACTTGCTTTCTTCATTGCAGTAACGATATCAGGATCAGTCGCTATTGAAACAAGCACATCGCCTTTTTTCATCTTACCCATGTCTTCAGGTCGAATGATTATTTTTACCGTCCCGACAGCCTTGCCGACACATCCGACTTGGCCGTGTATCTCTGTCACATCATGCGTATGAACCTTTTCAGCCTGTTTAGCTAGTTTGCGCGCTTGTGCTCCTACAAAAACCGTCTCTCTGCCTTTTTCGTAATAATATATTGCCAGCTTTTTTCGCTGTCGGATATTTTTTCTATTCACCTTTCCCTGTAATAAACCTTTTTTTACTTCATCTTTTAACATCAGACGAACTTCCATAAGAGAAAGTTTAAGTCGTTTTGCAATTTCTCTGACAATCGGCTGCATTCGGTAAATGGCATATATCTGTGCGAATCGCCGATATATTTTTGTAACCATGAAATCGCCCCATGAATCCAACACCGTCTTCCAGGGGTCTCGAATCTTCAGCTTTTTCATTACACGTGAGCGCTTTCTCAATTGACCCTTAAATTCAGTGTTCATCTTTCGGAGAGATTGTGTCGGGTTGATATTATTGCCAATAAGACGAACGAGTTCCTTAAGATAATAGTCAAATGAATATACCCCCTCCTTACCTATCCACATATGTTTAATGTAGAAGTATTTCCGATAATGCTTTTCTACAAGCTTCATTATTGACGGTTTGATTTGATCCCTGATTCGGTCAATTCGCTCTTCTAATGCTCGCTCATACTCCGGTGTATGAGTCTTGAGTCCGTATTTGGTGCTTTCTTTCTCTTTAAACCATTTAAAAAGCTCGCGAAAAAGTTTTCGTTGTTTAGCGTCTTCATATATTACTTTAGCCACTTTGAGAAAATCCTCCTGCTCAATCTGCACAAGTGATTTTTTGCGAGGTTGCGTGAGGATAACCAGATTTTCATTTACGTCTTTTTCTGCCACGTGCCCGCGCAAAAACTGTTTTAACCGCTCGGTCAGATTATCGTGAAACATATCAACGGCAACTGGAATCCATCCCCATTGATAATACATCGTATGGACCTCATCATGCTTTTTATACCAATTCCATAATTCTCTGTTTGAAAGACGCGAAAGATGGTCTTCGGGTACCGTATCGGCAAAAGCGCGAAGTTTGTCAGACCACCTGACAATTTCCTTATTTACGCGAATGGTGAACTTCGGTAACCGGAGAAATTTGTCAGTAATGAAATCTCCGACTTTTTTAGAATCTTTTTGGCCGTAATAAAAAAACAAATGATATCCGTCACGCTGGATCGAAAGAAGTTTTTTGTACCTGATACCTACCGGCCAGATAAATTCGTTTTCATAACATGACTGCCAAATCTGCGAAAAAAACACATCCATGTCCGGAATGTCCTCTGCGAGCATCCATGGGTCGGGATCATTAAGATAACGCAGTTTTTTAACCATACGGTATTAGTATATCATTTTATCTTACAAATGATTCCTGTAGTGGCATTAACCTCTACTTTGTCGCCATCTTTTAATAGTTTATCGGCTCCTATAACACCCACAATGCATGGAATCCGCAGCTCACGGGCAACAATAGCCGTATGACATGTTAGTCCTCCTGACTCACTTACCAGAGCAGCGGCCTTTTTCATAGCTGGAACGAGATTTGGATTCGTATTGTGCGCGACCATCACATCACCTTTTTTCATCTTTTTCATCTCCTCGGGAATGTTGACTATTTTCACAATGCCACGCACTTTGCCTGGACATGCGGGCGTACCTTGAAACTCTCTTACTTTCCCTGCGTAAGCCTTCTCAAATGAAAGTTTTTTAAGAAATACTTTTGCCTTTTTTCCAGAATAAATCGTGTGATGTTTACGATCAATGAAGACAACTGCCAGTTTTTGACGATCGTTTAATTCATCCACATTGAATGCGTGGTTCAGTAGAGCATCCGTCACTTCTTCAGTTTTCATCGCCCACATTTGAGCAATTGTGAGTCCGAGCCTCCTACCCATTTCCCGAAGAAGGGGGTCATATGCATACATGCCATGATAGACGGCTTCTTTGCGAAATGCCTTGATAAATACCATTCGTTGCCCAAGAAGAATCAACTTCTTAAGAGAAGGGGTTATCTCCAAGTGTTTTACCAGCCAGCTTTGGCGTGCGAGTATTTGTTTTCTGTCACGAATATACTTTGTGAGTAACGCCTGGGGATTACTTTTTCCCTTTATCATTTCTTTCCATCTCTCGAGATATTCTTCAATGGGGCTAGCTGGACCGCGATATTGGTAACTCAGCCAACAATACTTAGCATGATGATTACGTATTCGCTGAAAAAGCTTTTTATCTACAGTATGAATTTGTGGCAAAATATTACTAATTTTGTTTGATCGGAAGATGTTTCGTACTCGTGATCTGTGATAAATAGTAATCGCTATAGCGAGGAAGTCGCGCTCTTCTTTTGCGACAAAGCTTTCTTCTCTTGGTGTAGTGAGAATACTAAACACCTCGGCAATGTTATGCATGCTCCCAACTGTCTGCATATGTTCTTCAAGACGTCTCCATAAACCTTTGGTAAAACGTTCCTTCTCCGCATCTGCCAGCCAGCTCACCGAAGCACCAACGCCATTCTGCAGAGCATGATAGTGAAGACAGTCTGTGTATAATTTAATCAGCTGCTTATCGGTCATCGTCCTCATACGACTTGAAAGAATATTCTTCGATTCGTTCATAAACAGTTTTGACCACCGCTCGATTTTATCAATCAGTCGTAAGGCCCAGACTGGATCTCGAAACATCTTACGTGTCAAGAACTCAGCACCGCTATCAAACTCATGGCGAATGAAATACATTCTGCAAAAATCCTCCACCATATATGAAATATAGTGTTGGATTTTATTACCTAAGCCGAATTTTGGCCATTCTTGCACCAAAAACTTTGTCGGTTCACTCATGAAAAAAATGCTGGTTTGAATCACCTCAGCTCCCTTTACCCATATTTCTTTTTTCTTATTACTTGGCATAGGTTATATTTTATTCTCCCGATTTTGGAGCCTTTTGTCAATGCAAACAAACAAACGCACCCAGATTAAAGTGCGCTTGTGAATTATCTAATTAAATGTGTTACTTCACTTCAGGTACCAGTTTCCCGTCTTCAACCTTATTTGGAATCCATGAAAACATGTTATTTTCTTCATCAGCCGCAGACATTGTCTGATACTTACCGCCCATTCTGTCACCGACTTCCATACCTACGACAGCCGCCTCACTTTCCTTGAAGCCAAGACGGTCCTGCAGAACGTATTGCAGAAATTCACTTACGACAGTCGGATCAGTCGGATTCTCTTCAACAAACTGCTTAAGTGCCTGTGAATTGTACTTATCAGCAATATAATTTTTCAGGGTTTCCCTCCAATTGCCGCTTTCTTTAAGGGCTTGCTGTAGTTTGCCGATCTTCGAAAGAATGAGTAATGCGCCAACCGCTTTATCTGCGTCACGAGTTTTTAACGCGTTTACCAGTTGTTTCTTAAGCTCGACAGCGTTTTCTCCAACCTTGCCCATTAATACGCTTTCTGCGACAAACGTTTCTTTCATGCGCTTTTTCGCAAACTCGAGAAGTTCATCCAAGCTCTCTCCGTACACTTCTTCCTCTTCAAGCACTTCTTCCTCTGATATCGTCATTTTGGGAGGTTCTTCGAGAATCAACTTTTCACCCTCTGCTTTTATCTTTGTCCATACATATGACTTCTTTTCAGAATCCGGATATGCCATCTTTTCATACTCACTGCCTAGCAATTTTCCGATATCAATAGCGATAAGTGCAACTCGGTATTCAGGCAAGCGCATTTGATCTTGAAGAATATATCGTATAAGTCCCTGTATAACCTCAGGACTAGAGAGATTGTTTGTAATGAATGCCGAGATCTTTTTTCCTGGGTATTGAATAGCAATATATGCAGATACTTTCTGCACCCAGTCTTTTCGAGATAACAAGAAATTCTGAAAAGCTTTCTTTCCTGCTAAATAATACAGTGCCGCCAAAACTGAATACGTATCTTCATCTTTAATTGCTTTAACAAATATCTCCTCGATTTTATCAATTTGGCCCTTAGTTCTTGGTACAATCTTCGCTACCTGTTCTCGGATACGGGGCATATCTGCAATGTGATGACGCTCCTGTGCTTCAAGTGAAGTCGGTTGTTTACCAACTCCTTCTTGTACTCGTTTTTCGACAGCCTCTGCAATACTTTCCGCATATTTTAACTCTTTCTCCATTTCGTATGGCTTTATTTCTTCAAAGATACCTTCTCGGAGAACTCCCTTTCGTTTTGGGTCATCGATTGGTATTGCTTCCTCGATGCCCTCTTTGGAGGACGAGTCTGCCGCGAGACGTTCATATATATGCACCACAATCTCAAGACGACGCTTTTCTTCGGGAGACAATTTTCTAACATTTGAATTTGCAGAAAAGAACTGCGCCTGCTTTAATCTGTCCCCAAGATTATCTGAACCAATTTCCTCAATGTACTCCTGAATCCATTGTTTCACTGTTGGAAGATATCGCTTATCTCTACTGCGTATCACTTCATTTGTAAGCGACTGAGTGTTTAATCGTAAATCAGAGAGAAGCTCTTTCTTAAACTTATCTCGCTTCAATACATCGAGCTCAAGAAGGAGTCGTGTACGTATCGCCTGCAATATTCCAAAATCTTCCATCTCAATTCCTTCAACTAAATTCTGCCCAATTAACGAGCGAACTTGTTCTTGGCGCATATTAAGCAGGGCGATCCACTGAGCCTGGATTATCATTTTTTCATACTGCTCGTATGCAGTCTGATCAATCCGTTTAAAATCTTCGGATTTATTCAGCTGATCACGCAACACTATACTAAATAGATATGCCTGCTCGATATTTTGGCTTAAAATAATCTCATCAAGCTTTCGACGAAATTGCTTCTGGATATTTTCATCTTTTAGCTGTAATGATGGCAATATATTTTTTGAGGTATCTGGAGTCATATACATTAGGTGCTATAAATATTCATCCATGGAAGTTCTGAGCCCTTGCGATCCTTTTCGCAATCGATCCTGAATATCCATGGCTGCATCAAGGTATGTATCAACTTGTTCTGACATAGTCACAGCTGTATCAGCGGCAGCTTCTCCGGCAAATTTTCTGACATCTCTCATAAACTTGCCAAAGGCTTTTTTATCATCACCCTTTTTCCTTCTATAAATCTCTTCAACAGTAGCCCAATTTCCTTCAGACATAAGGTTCATAGCCATATTCTTATTAAAACGTCCACGTGCCAGATTTTGTGTAATTGTGTTGTGCTTCGTATCAAGTGCCCATATACCTACCGGACTTAATTTGGAAACCCTGCCCTTGTCATGATCCTTTGGATCAACCCAGCCTTCTGTCGTCCATGCAAGGCGGTTACCTTCTCGAAGAAGTTTTTCTTCATCTCTTTTACCCATTTCAATCATCACTCTTTGTTGCTGCTCACGGGCATCACGCTGATAAAATAATCCATCTTTACTACCAATACTCTGGCCTGCAAACCAGTGGTGAATGCTCTCTGCGATATTACTTAAATCGTTTTGAATTGAAAATGCGTCCTGTTCACCCATCTTTAATTGTCCCATCATAACATCCCTTACAAACGCACTGGTACCGGCCTGATTGGCCATAAAATGCCCTTCACTGTCTACCGGGGCATGATCAGGATTAATCTTTTCTCCCCATGGCGTCTTTTTGTGGTATTCCCCCGTCTCCTGATCAATATATTTACTCACGTCCGTAGTCTTAAATGCATTAAGAAGTTCGTTCCAGTGGCCTACTCGTGCTGCCTGAAGGGAAACAGCGGCAAGCTGTAAATCATTTCCTGTTCTCACAGCATTCTCTGCAAGCATGATGAGCTCGTCTTCGTTTGTCGTGGTAAGCTTGCGCATTTCTTCCTGAATAAGTCCCCGACGTCCACGCATTGCAAAAAATGCTTGAGGACCGCGAGCAGCTATAGCATCAGCATTAAGCTGATCAATTTTTTTATTAATACCCGTAGCTTCATCCTCTAATCGTTTCTTTTCTTCAGAGGAAAGAGGTTCTGATTTCAGCTTATATGCCAACGTACCCACCTTTTGCTCATTGAGCTCTTCTTGAAGCTCTGCAAGATCTTCTTTTAAGCCCTTTTGCCAGTCACTTAAAAATTCTGCCTTGATTCCCATCGTAGGAGCGAGTTGTTGAATTTGCTGTTCAGCGTTTGCGGCAAGGTTCGCAAATTTCTTTTCATCGATTTCATTACCAGCGAGCCTTGCCTTTCCTTGATCTCGTCGGTGCATTGAAGCCTCAACTCGTGCTTTTGCGACATCGCTCAGCGTGGTAGCATCTGCAGCAGCTTGAGTCTTTCCACCGCGTCCAAGCACTTCCGCAATTTTCTTTATCGACCCTTCATCGACAATGGCTTTTTCATCATGATCAGGATCATCCATGAATTCAAGA
Source organism: Patescibacteria group bacterium (assembly GCA_042570925.1). GTDB lineage: Bacteria > Patescibacteriota > Patescibacteriia > UBA10025 > UBA10025 > JBHPFX01. Next base: position 69,885 of record JBHPFX010000002.1, on the reverse strand, counting down.
GCTTCTGTTATAGCCTTGATATCCTGTGAGTGCTGCTCAGCTTCTTTTGTTAACATCTTTTCAAGGTCAGGTTGACCGCCTTCTCTTGCTTCCATTGCTTGAATTCGGGCGGTATCCATTTTCAGCTTCAAATCTCCTACGTGCATTTCAGCACTTTGCCTCACCGATCCGCTTAAATTAATCTTTTCAATTATTTCTCGTAAATGATTTGCTTCAAGATCAAGCTTTTCCAGAGCAGCGGTATCTGCTTCTGTGCGATCTTCTTTCTTGGGTATCAGTGCTCTTGCTTGATCGAGTCCGTTTAATTTTTCCTGAAAAAACTGAAGACTGCTCTCATCAAATTGATTGCTCGATAATTGTCTTTGTGCTGCTGCAAGCCGAGCACGCTTTTCCTGAACTTCAGCAGCAATTTCTGGTTTCTCTTCTTGTGTCGCCCGTCTCTCAAGAATATCTTTTCTTTTTTTTAATTCTGCTCTTTCCCCTTTAATACTTTCTCGAATCTCACTAACCTTCTCTTCTCCTCCTCTGATGCTTCTCCATATGCGCCCTCCACGTATCTGACCAGTCTTTTTATCACGCTCACCAATTAATCCACGAGTGCCTAAAAAGCCCCTGAAGTAATAATCACTAAAGTCTTCTGTCGCACCGGTGAATCCCTTAATCATGCTCCCGATACTGCCTCCTTTCATAAGCGACTCACCCGCTTTTACCCGACCGGCTTCAATGTCTTGAATACTTCTTCTTTGGAAATTCTGACGGATCCCCTGAATCCAATGTCGGGGATTCAGTTGTACGCCAGTATGCCTGTATAACTGTCTCGATCCATACCCAGTAAGGCTCCTTGCAGCTGCGAAGGGAGTAAGTGCGGCCTTTGCCCCACCTCTTTGAATGGCAGACGCGGCTTTCCCTGCAAGGTTACCAGCTACGCCACCCATTTGCTGCGCAACCATCAAAGAACCCATAAGCATCGCGATACCAAGGACAAATTTCAAGATACTCTGACCTTCTGAAGCTTTATTTACTGATGCGGCGAACGTGTCACCTTCAGTATCACCTGCAATCACTTGCGATTCTACATCTTGCGTCTCAACATCTATTTTGGTAACAAGATCAGGAGTTGTGGTCGCCGTTACTGTTAATGCGAGCCAAACAAAAAATGCGAGAACCGGGCCGATCATGACGTATTTCCAGAAACTGCTCCACCACTGACTTGCATATTTCTGAGAACCGGGAAAGACCGCGAGAATATACGCAAGAGGGGAAAGGATAACAAGTATCCAAAGCATGACCATTCGTATCAAGAGAACCACTACCATAATCACCATCACAATCAGTGCTATGAGAATAAAAGCAACTGCTAAAATTGAAGCGCCCAGAAATTCAGATCCTGTGGGAGGTTCTGTTGTATCACGAAAAGCCAGCATCTCTCTCAAGTTGAACATTTCAGCAAAATTACCCGCCGCAGCCCTTTCAAATCCGTGAACAAAGGTCAGCATGATCACCTGTCCGACATCAATAAAAAATAAGTAAATAAACCCAGCAAGAATGAAACCAAGGATTCTGGGAATCCAGAACAGTACTGAGTTTTTATTTTTTGTCATAATGCCTCACCATACGTATCTCACTATATCATTAACATTATATTCTCAACAAGTTGTGCTGTTACGTAAAAAATGATGGGAGAAGTTTGACATTCCACGGCCCAAGCGGTGTCAATATGTCGAGGTCATCAATGCCAATCTTCCCGATATATAACTGTCGGATACCGCCCAGTCCCTGATCATCATACAGTGACTTTACTTTTTTGTATCCAGAAAAATATACTCTGTCCTTGGTAAATGCTGCATGTTCATCAGTATCATGTAATCCGCGTTTTACTTTAACACAGACGCGCCATGCGGTATCACGATTAATCGGATATGTTTTAAGCAAATGATGAAATAAATCTAAAAACCCCATGTGCTTGCCATGCCAGATGCCAATGACATTAAGTGCGCTCCATAGTTTTTTTTCTCCAAGTGGTATACCAAGTTGTTCCTGATTGAATATTGCCAGACCTTCTTCAGTTTCGAGATATCCAGCAGTTCCCTGCTCAAATATTCTATAAGGCTGACGTTTGCCATTTTCGTGGCGAAACACATGTGTTTCAATTTCATGGACAATGAGACTTTTTAGACGATTGCTCGTAATCTGCGCTTTTTTTCTGACAAACACCGTACCACGCTTATTTACCTGCATGTCAGTTGTTGCCTCCTCTTGAATAATCACTTTCCAGTTTGAAAGGTTATGTTGAGCTAAATAGTCTTGTAATTGCTTTACAACATTCGGCACGCTGATCTTTTCACTTGTATCTTTTTCCACATTTCCTTTAACAACAAGGTTATGGGCTTCAGTAAATTCATTTTCAGCAACATCTCCGTATAGTTGAATTGAGCTATTCATCATTTTTTTCGTTCCCCGCGCTTCAATGAGATTCAGGCGTATTTCCAGTTCATCGATTTTTCTCAGCATGAGTTCGGCCAGTGGGTGATGAAATGTTTTGTGCATTTTTTTTAGCTCGCGACGCAGCAAGTGAATATCAATATCCAAAGGCTTATACGAAAACTGGGGTGATGATGTCGGGTGCTTAAGAAAAAGCTCTTTGATCCGTTCGAGGTTCTGCGGCTTTACAAGCGCAAGAAAATGAATACTAGATGAAATCTCAGTAAGCTTGCGATCAACATTCTGAAGAATTTTTTCATTTCTCCCCGTTAATATCTGTGCATGTGCACCAACCGGCTGTTCGGATGCAATATCAATGAGAAATCCCTTAAGATGTTTCCCTGCAATCACTACCTGATACTTTTCTCTTGGCAATACAGATGATTTTACCGGAACTTTTATTTTCTGATCTTTAATTTTTATATCCAACAGTTTCTCCCCTTTTTCGAGCTGTATAGATTCATCCAGCAATGTTACATCGCTGTGAGGATCAATTTTAGCTATAACGGACTCCCGATCTGTATTAAGAAGCCTGACAAGCTCATATAGTCCCAGCACCGGCTTTCCTGATGAAGTTTGCTGAGGTCGAGCAGTTTTGAATGAAAAAAGTGTCTTGGCAATTTCAATTCCCTGCTCCGGAGTAATAATCTTAAGGTCTGCAACTTTTTCTAACCGTGATCGAAGGAAAACTCGATTCGCAATTTGAGCAGACAGTCCGGCTCGCGCATTCAGCTCAACCACCTTCACTCCCTTATTCGTCAAAGTGAGATCAACGGCAAGATATCCGATACCGCTATATTTTTGACACTTGGACGCTGTGAGCAGTACTTCATCCCAGTCAGGAAGCTGAATCGTATTAATTCGATCTCCATTTGGAAGCTTAGTGATGAATTTATTATGTCGGACACCAAAGGTTGCCCGCCCAGTCCCGAGATCAATTCCAAGCCCGATAGCTCCGAGATGTAAATTTGCTTTGCCTTTAGACTCTGCACTCGGCAACCTAAGCATCGCAAGAGTGGGAACCAAATTAAACACAATGACACGTATATCTGGCAATCCCATCTCAGCGTATTTTCTAAAATAGTCATGGGGCAATAATCTTTCTTCAATAACAATTTCATCACGTAATCCAGATATCGCGTATTTTCCATCAAGAATTGCGACCATATGTTGAAATAAATCCTTCCATTCCCATCGATCATCTCCCACGCCATAAAATATATCTTTCTTTCTCCCGGAGATAATGATAATACCCTCTCCTCCATATCCGTGGTTTGGTTTTATTACAAAACTTGGCGGAAGGCTTGAAATTTGAAATCGCCTCAACTCCTGGTGAGTACGAATGACGGTGTATATTTTTGCCACTCCGATACTTCTCGACGAAAGAAATTGTTTCGTGTAAATTTTATTATCAGCAAAACGCTTGGCAGCCCGTGAATTAAGACGGGCAACGTAGAGAAGATTCCGAGCGTTTATTCCGAGAATTCCCTTTGCTCGTGTAAAAATTGACATGGTTACTCTTCTGTTCCCTCTCGTAGTAAAGCCTTAAATCGAAAATACTCCCCAAGTCGTAATCCAGTAAACTTCCCAAGTATAATAAGAAGGAATAACGGCAGTAACACCAATTCTGGTGTTGAAGTGAGAATATCGGCAAATGCCGGCCATACGACAAAATAATATGCTCCCCCAGCCACGATAATGGTTCTCAATACTCCAAAAAGCGCCGAACGCAAACCTTCTTCTGATTGTGCTGACATAAACTTTTCCGTGACAGTCGACATAACCAGCATGGGAAAAATGGCAAGAGAAATAGCAATTGAACTTCCGTAATACAACAAAAACCATATAACCCCCAGAAACGACAATGCAATTGATGAAATGACAAGTGCAGTACGAGGAATGAATAAAAGTTCAATTTTATTCAGCAGCCATCTAAGAATCCATGCAGCAACAATTACTATGAGCAGTGTTGCCATTCCAAAATTGATTCCCAATATTAAAAAAGATATGGCAATCATAGCAGGCGTATAAACTCCAAATGCCGACAGGCCAAGTATCTGTCGGGCAAAAGCAATGATAAAAGCAACAAACGGAAATGCCAATATGAGGTAAATCGTATTTGATGGAACTCCCTGCGCAACAAAATTAGTTACCAATCGAGAAAGTATAAAAAACCTTGATTTTTCGCTTCGTTCATCAACAACACGATATTCGATTGCACGACTACTCAAGGATGAGGTGACATGCGTAAAATCCCCTGCTTCAAATATCGGGTTTAACGCTTCACGTCGTGTAAGAAGTATATATGAGGGCTGAATTACTTTAAATGACTGAAGAGAAATCTGAGCTGTGATATCCATATTCTCATCCGATATATGAGCGTAAAATTGTCCTTGCAATGCCTGCTTGCGCTCTTGATCTTCTAATCCTCGCCAGTACCGCGTAAACGACTGTAATCCTATTGATGATTCTGTATAGAATATGAAAGCGTCAGCTGAATCAATAAATTCGCTTTCTTCGCTTATGCGTTTTACAATGGCTTCTTCAGTTAAGAAGCCCGTTGCCTCTTCTGCAGCAGATATAATTTTTAATAATACTCCGTTATCAGCTGCCTGCTCGACAATTTGATCCAGACCGCTCTCTTTATCCTGATCAGTTATGAGAAGAATCCGCGTATCATAGACGAAGATAATCTTACTTACCTGCTCCTGCTGCGTTCCCTGCGTAATAGTGAGTGTCACCTGATGTCTTCCCGTCTGATTAAATGACCGAATAAGCTCTTTGCCGGTTTTTTGAACAGTCGTATCAGAGAAAGACCATCTATAAATAGGAGTTGAAGCTGGAGGAGGAAGTATTGTTGATTCCCCTGCATCAAAAAGCTCAGACTTTTCTAGTAATATAAAATCTTCTGATGTGATGACTGGTATAATACTTGCCTGCGGTTGTTCTGAATCTTCTAAAAACTCCTGGGCATGACTTGTCGCCGGAGCAATCAGTCCAGCTAAAAACACTATTGAAAATGCAAGAGATGTGATGCGATATAACACGGTTGTAGAATCCTTATATATGACCATAGAAAGAAATTGCCGTCAAGACAGCTCTGCCGCAGCATTTCGAAATACTGTAAGCAATGATGCATGCCACATACGATAATATTGCTTCCACTTCTTATAGGGTAAGCCAGGCTGGTCATTAATTTCAATTACATACGGAGTATTCCCTTCAAATCCAATGTCAATTGAATACACCCGATGACCATAACGCCGTAACTTCTTATCAACAGTGCTAATAATCTTTCTGGCACTTTGTGGGAGTTTCTGGAAAGAAAACTCATGCAATGAACCACCCCGTGCTACATTTGCAAGAAGTGAACCTTTTTTTGGAATACGAATGTACGTTTGCACAAGCTTGCCGTCCATGATGGTCATCCGTACATCGTGATATGATTGGGTCAATCCTGGGATGCCTTTTGATGTATCAAGAAATTCTTCAAGGAGCCCATCACATTTGCGGAGCTTAGCGATAAGAAGGTTTTTATCAGTAATAACAATCCCCTTTCCTTCGAAACCGTCAATGGGCTTATATACTGCCTGAACAGTTCGAATTCTTTTTATCTTTCGCTTAGCATCCTGCTTGTTTCTCACGCGAAAACCGCGCTTCATGATCTTTGGGAACGTTGCATGTGTTACGTCCTTAAAAATCGCAATAGTATGTAATCCGCCTTTATTGATCATTGCCCACTCTTTTCCGCCGGATGAAAATAATTGGCCTTTATTATACACAATTCGTGCATTAATGTTTTTTTTATACGCAGCAAACGACCTTCCATTCCATCGATAGCCGCTGGTGAATAATCCGTTTCCACGAAATTTCGAAATTCCACGAACAATGTAAATTGAAAAATACTTTTCTGCGATAGAAAAAAAGTCCCTATACGATTGTTTATATGCCGGAATGCTGAATGGGTATGACGAAAGATCCCCTTCCTTAAAAAGGATAACCAGATTGGGTTTATTGTATGTGGTGCGATCCACTGTTCGGTGTTAGTTATCTCTTCTGATGAACGTCAACTTGCGGAAATGGAATTTCAATTCCTGCTTTATCAAATGCCTGTTTAATGCGAAGCCTGAATTCTCGAGTTACTTCCCATACTTTTCCCGGACGGGTTTTGCATATTACCTTGATATCAATGCTCGAATCAGCAAACTTATTCACTCCCAACACCTGTGGAGCCTCAAGCATTCGTTCCCTGAACTCTTTGTCCTGATACATCGTATCACCCGTCTCAGTAATGACTTTGATCGCTTTCTCTAAATCAGTATCATAAGAGACAGATATATCCAGATTCATGCGAGACCAATCTTGGCTCAAATTAGCCACGGCAGTAATCTCCCCATTGGGAATATGGTGCTGAACACCGTCTAAATCTCGTAATACTGTTCTTCGGAGAGTAAAGTCCTCAACCGATCCGGCTGTTGTATTATTAATTTTAATAATGTCCCCCTTAGCAAACTGATTCTCCATAACGATGAATACTCCGGAGAAAAAATCACGTACGAGATTTTGGGCACCGAATCCGACTGCCAAACCGACTATACCGGCTCCAGCCAATAACGGTCCGATTTGGATACCAAGCTCCGGTAGAATCATCATTATTGCCACGATTGCTAAAACAACTGAAGAAGTAGTATTGAATACATCACTGAGGGTCTTCGCGCGCTGGGTTATTTCCTCCTGGTCGCGATCTTTCTGTCTCGACTTTACATATTTTACGATTGCACGATCAACAATCCCGTCAATAACTTTATCAACGATAAATGCACCGACAATAATGATCAAGATTCTCACTCCTGATGAACTGAGCCAATCAACAAGTGATGAAACAAATGTTTGATCTTCCATATAATAGCCTTAAAGTTCTGTACCTGTACTGTACGATGACGATACCGTATAGTCAAGAAGATTTATTTTTTTGGATAATGGTATTCCCACCCTGGCTGCCATTTCCATGGCCGTGTTACGGCTTCTTTTAAATCAACTTCATCGGCCCATCTGTCGAGTCCGTATTGGGTAGCCCGATGACCTATGATCAGAACTTTTTTTCCGTCAAAGCTTATCAATAAATCGTCAAGAAATTTTTTCATTCTGTCTGATGTCTCCTCATAGCTTTCACCTTTGGGAAACGGTCTGTATATATGATCCCTTTTAAGCGGTTCTACTTCATCAGTCGGATAGCCGTTGAAATCCCCATAATCACATTCTTGTAGTCGTGCGTCGTTAAAAATCGGAATCTTCGACCCAGCGAATGCAATTTCAGCAGTTCGACGCGATCTTATCAAATCAGAGCAGAATATTGCGTCAAACTTATCCTTTTTTCTCCGATCTCCAAGCTCTTTAGCCTGCTTTTCACCCGATGGGGAAAGATCCGAGTCATGAAGACCCGATGAAATTTTATTTTCATTGTCGAATGTCGTGCCGTGTGATTCAAAAATAATTGTTACCATATATATGTAGTATAACAAAAATTAGTAAAAAAAGGAGGGCGGTATCGCTACCACCCCCTTATGTACGATCGACCCATCACCTTATTGTCAGCAATAGGCTCCCGGAGGAATTTTGTATTCCCTCCTTACAGACAGCACAGGGCGTTTCTTTTCGGGTTGTTTGTCACCCTGATCATCCCTTACTGGGACATAACTTTCATCTGTCTGTCGATCTCGATCTTTGTCTTTTCGATCTTGATCATTCATCTCAAAGAGCTCCTTTTGTATGTTTGTTTTCTCATTTTTTCTAAACAAAAACCCCCATCTTCTCATGCATACACAATGATATGCATTGAAAGGACGGGGGTCTTACTATTACCTTCGTGGTGCCACCTTTCTATCTCGATGTTTTGACAGATTTAAAAAAATCCGTCAGTAAACGGATTCGAGACCACTTTACTGACTCAGTCCCCTTCGACTCACCGAACTTAGTTCGGTTCGCTCAGGGCGACATCAGATATCCTTTGATTACGGAGGAAGCCGGATTTCCACTATCGCAGAAACCACCCCCCAGCAATGCTGGGTAAATCGAGCCCAATCCCCACTATTGTGGGGACCCGATCAAGGGTTTTAAAGTTGTTAAATATCTTATTTGGAACACTACTACAGATCAAAATATTTGTCAAATCTATCCACATTCCACGTGTTACATAGACGTTTGACATAGTTTTCATTCGATAATATACTATTTTGACATTGTAACTCGTCATTTCTCGTTTAAATAATTATTTAATCAACAATCATGTCTCATAACGAATCATTTCTTGTCCGCTGGTCCCGATTTTTTATTTCACGCTATCGTGTCAGTATTCTAATTTTAATTGCAATTTTACTAGCTGGAATTTGGGGTGCGACAAATAACCAACGTCAGGATTTTCCATCAATTCCCATTAACTTCCTTTACGTCACTGCTGTATACCCTGGGGCTTCCCCAGCTGATATTGAGCGTGAAGTCTTGATTCCCATTGAACAAGCTTCAACTGCAATCGAAGGTGTTGATTACGTTCGTTCAACCGCCGGTAATAGCTTTGGGAGTGTTGAAGTGTTTGTTGAGAGCGGCGATTTTACCGATACGGTTGCCTCAACGCTTTCCGATGAAATCGGAAAGCTTGGTCTACCCGAGACAGTAGAATCTGAAGTTCAAACGATCGAAGCAGCGGGTCCTACTGTTGCTTTTGGCATTGTTGGGCAAAACGGACAAGATACCGCTGAACTGCTGCAGTATGCCGATATTATTCGTTCCCGATTAGAAACAGCTTCTCCTGAAATAAAAAGTGTCGAGGTGTCCCCTTCTAATGAATATGAAGTGCAAATCACGCTTGATGGACAAAAGCTCGCACAAAACAGTTTGAATTACGACCTCATTAAAAGTGCCATCCAATCTCAAATCATTTCCCTTCCAGGCGGGAGTGTGGAGACGAGTGAAGGTAGAAAAGAATCTATTACCGTCAATGCCCCGATTCAGTCTCTCGAAGACATCGGAAATATACCACTTGGAAAAGTAAAATTATCAGATGTTGCTTCGATCGTTCGAACACCGAAAGATAGTGAGCAGATTCATTTTGTAGGATATCTCAAAGACGGGGAACCTTATGCTAAGGAATCGGTATATATACTCGTGTCTAAAAAATCTGATGGGGATGTGGTTCGGATTTCCGAAGCAACTCATGAAGAAATCAACAACATCAAGGAAGCAGGAATCATTCCTGATGATGTTGATATTGTTACCGGATACGATATCTCGCCATATGTATCTGACCAGATAGACAGTTTGCTAAACAACGGCCTTCTTGGTTTGGGATTAATTCTTGTCGTTCTTTTATTCTTTATTAATTTTAGAACAGCGCTTGTTGTTGCCTTAATCATTCCAACGGCATTCTTGGTTACACTCTTTGTGCTGGTAGCCATTGGCTATTCACTAAATATCCTAACACTCTTTGCGATGATTCTGACACTCGGTATTTTGGTTGACAATGCAATTGTTATTGCCGAAGGTATGGTTCATGAGCTAGAAAAAGGAGCAGCGAAAAAAGAGGCTGCTCTCACTAGTATAAAAAAACTAGGTCCCGCTGTTACTGCTGCAACACTGACAACTATCGTCGTATTTATCCCTTTTGCATCAATTGGCGGCATTATGGGTGACTTCCTCAAGTACATCCCGTTTACCATAATGATTGTTCTGGCAATTTCGTATCTGTTGGCAATGTCAATTACTCCTTTGCTCGGATGGTGGATACTTAAAGAACAAACATATGAAGACCGTCGAAAAGCAGTAATTAAAAAGTGGGAACAGATATTACTCATTCCTGCATTTATTCATAAAGGGCAAAATGTTATTGATTGGTTGAGTCGTGGATACCGTGCAATGATGAGGACCATCTATCCAAGTAGATGGCGCAAACTCGTTGTAATAGTGGTGACAATAATACTTCTCGGAGTGAGCTTTGGTTATTTTGCTCCGATGCTTGAATTTGAACAGTTTCCATCAAAAGATGGATCGAATATTCAGGTAGATCTGACCTTCCCCGCTGGTACGCCGTTCGATACAAAGAAAGAAGCTTTCTTAAAAGTGCAAAATGAAATTATTGAGCTGCCCTACTTTCATACGTTTTATACTTTCGGAAATACGGTTTTTGCGACTTTCGCTGATCCCATAGACCGCGCAGATGATACAACTATCTTCGACCTCGAGAATCAATTCACTCAGCGTATTGAAGCCATTCAAAGTGATATTGGTGATGATATAGACGTTCTCGGTCAAGCCGTATCGTATGGTCCGCCTGCAGATGCATACGACATAACTGTGGAATTCCTTGGAAATAATAGTGATGCATTGGTAAACGCAGTCAATGATCTGGAATCATTCGTATCTGAAAAAGAAGGAATAAGGGAAACCTATCATGGGCCGCGCGAATCACTTGTCTCGTCAATTAATGTGAATCTTAATCAGGACAAACTCACGCAAAATGGCGTCAATTCACTTGTAGCGGCCGGCACGATCAACGCGATCTTTACTCCGCAAAACATTGGTACCATTGTGGTACGAGAAGATGGTGTCTCGGATGAAGTTGTTATGAACTTTTCAGAGCAGTCTACTGACTCAGTTGATGATCTCCGCGCCCTGTTTATTCCCTCTGCGACACGAGGAGTTGTTCAGCTCACTGATGTGGCAGAAGTAGATCAAGTCGAGAATTCTGTTTCTATTCGGAGACTTAAAGGAAATCGTGTAGCAACATTTAGTCTTTCACTTGAAGAAGGAGTTGATCGAGCTGCATTAGACACAGAAATTCGGAACTACCTCTCTGAAGATAAATTGATAGCACTTGGACTTCCGAAAGACGGAATTAGCTATGGAGGTGAATTCGCCGCATTTGAAAGTGACTACAGCAGACTACAGATTGTATTTCTTCTAGCAATGCTTGCAGTCTACCTTATCTTAGTGTTTCAATTTAATTCTTACTTCCAGCCGGCTCTTATCCTTTTTGCAGTACCGCTTGCACTTATTGGAGTTTTTCCCGGATTATTCACTGTCGGAAGCACTCTCAATATGATTTCCGGTCTTGGGGTGATTGCGCTCGTTGGAATTGTTGTAAACGACGCTATTGTATTGATTACAACATTCAACCGATATAAGATCGAATACCCTGAAGAAGGTATGTACGAACGGCTCGTTCGCACCGGACATACAAGATTTAAACCAATTTTCTCCACGTCAATTACAACTATCGGTGGGATTCTTCCACTTACAATTTACGATCCATTTTGGACCGGTCTTGGTACTGCAATCATCGCTGGACTGATTTTTTCTACACTTGGAACGCTTATTGCAATCCCCGTCTTGTATTCCATGTGGTGTTCAGTCGGTTCGTGGTTAAAAAATAAGCTATCACGAAAAAAAGTACCAAGCCAAGTAACGTAATTACAATAATCTTAAAAAGCCCGTTCTCTTTAGCGGGCTTTTAAAGATATTTTAAACCCCGTAGTGTTGCCTGATTTGATTTCGATAAAATCGTAAACGTTCTCTGCTCGTAAGACTCATCCAAGCGGTTCGAGCAAATCCTATTGGATGTCTCAATGCACCAGCGATACTTGCTTTAATCTCTCCTCTTAGCCAGTTATCCGTGGGGTTCTTGATGTGGTATCGCTCATGCGCCCCTACAAATGATTTAACGCTCGAAGGCAAGTCTTCACGGATTGTAGGCGGATCAGTATCCCAGCCATAAGCTGGACCCATCTCATCCTTTGAGACATATCTTGGAGGTTTGGGACCATCTGGTAAAGTTTGAATTGCCGCTTTCGCATCATTTAGGCGCATTGTATCATCTTTTTCGATTTTCGTTCTTTCATCTAAGGTAAGTGATTTTTCTACTTGTTGTTCACCACCCCGATCAACTTGGTCAGGTGTTACCTTTTCATTCGTTTCGCTCCTTTTTGGGCTCATTTCTGGATTTTCCATATTGCTACTTATATTGATTCAATCACTTCTTTTAAGTATTTCATCGTCGGTGAATTGTATTCTGACCGGGAAATATTTGATGCCGCGTAGAGGGCGTTTTGAGTTTTATGCTTTCTGCGGCGCTGGTATTTTCTTGGATAATTATTTTCTATACTGCCGTTGGGTAGTACGTAGATACCTTGGCGCTTGAGTTTGTTCGTAAGAGCATGTGAAGATTTGAACAAGACCTTTCGTTCCCTTTGTAAAAGTTGTAATCCTGTGTCATGAAGAGCGTCGCGATCCAACAAAACAAAATATGGAATATTAAACATATTTAACAGCTCGGCATATATATCGATATTACTCTTGCCATATGTTTGAATTACTTTTATATCCTTGTCACCCACATAAAAGCGATCAATAAGACCTCGCATAAGTAAATGATCTGAAGGACCTTCAACAAGGAGAACTTTATCAGCAAAAAACATTTCAGTGTTGTCCGCATTCAATTCCTGCTTAAGACGATTGTAGTTAATATGCTGTCCTTGCAATCGTGGAGAAAATACTTTTGTTGACCCCTGTTCTTTAGTCACGCGAAAAAGACGATGTAAGTTCGTTGTGCGAACAAACAAAGGTGAATGAGTTGTCAAAAAAATCTGATTATACCGGTTTTCATTCTCGATAACCCGCAAAAGTTTCTTAACAAGGGCGGGATGAAGATGAATTTCTGGTTCTTCGAGAAGCAAAATAGTGTATTGCGGGTGAAACAGATACATAAGTATCATAAAAACCTGCTGAAATCCAGCTCCCAGCCGCTCAAATGGCTGAATTGATTTATCATCTTTTACTGTATAACTTTTTAATAAGTCGGCTGTGAGGGTAATTTTAGGTATGTATTTCTTGAGGATCGAATAAAATGCCTGGAAAACACGGGGATATTTCTTTTTAAATGTATTGAAATCTTCCTCTAACTTTGTGAGCGAAATCGGTGTCGTGGCGCACAACCTGATAATATGATGGTTCAGCACTTTTTCTGCTTTCTCCGATTGCACTTTTTTCTTATCAAGAGTGAACGATTTACTACCGGATTGCTGTTCAACGTGCAATATATTCCCAGATTTACTTCGTAATGAAAAAGTCACCGAAAGCTTTGTTTCTTTATCGCTAAGCCGAATTACTTCATCATGATAGAGTTGAGTAATAGCATCAAGAATATTCGTCTTTCCGGCATTATTTGACCCTATAAAAAAATGGAGCTTCCCCGGTTCGTTAAGGGTGAACGGCTTAGTGATGCTTTTATATTTATTGATGTGGAGCCTGGATATCTTCACACGCTTTTTGCTGAATTGTTTAAAAGTCAACTGGCACACGTAGTTCGTCTGAATTTTCATTTAATCCTGAAGGGTTGTCTTTGCTTAGTATGAGCGTTCCTTTTTCAGTTTCCGGACGTGTAAATGTAATTTCTGCAGTGAATGACACAAAGTTTTCACTCATCCAATTACCCTCTGCTTGACCAACGGTACTTCCCAGTGTTTCTCCATTTGCATCTAGAATAGTTATTGGAAACGACCCTTCAAAAAACCACAGCCCCAAAGCCTCGCCTTCGATCGTCAACGGGCTGTTCACTGTGTCATTCGGCCTTGGACTCGTTATGCGAATCTGATCAGTTTTTTCGAGCTCGTTGCCAATATCTTCGGTAAATGTCTCACCATCGGGTGTTACGCACTTTCTTGGATAACTTTCCTGCACAATAGTACCTCCTCCCACGCCTTGCTCTGCAACACACTCATCGAATGTCATTGCAGTCGAGCCTCCACTTGCTCCAGTTGTATTTGCGGTCGTAGTAGTATTGTCATTACTATTATCATTCGGCACAGAGGTTAGTGGCAAATCAGCGGCAAAAAATATATATACTGCAATTCCCACCACTAATAATGCAGGAATAATTCTTTTGGCTGTAAATGTCTTTTGTGGTTTCATGCGTGTTATGTTAATTCTAATTCAGGGATATCGACGACAAATAGCGTGATTGCCGCTACGACAAGTAGTATCAGGGTTCCCATAATACCAAGGGTGGCAATTGTCGTATAGAAAGATATCTTTTTTTTAATTATTGTTCTTCTGTTCATATCGTCTGAAGACAGCTTACTCACATCTATAGTGTCCATTGTTTTCTTGAGTCGTCGTCTCGTTAATATATTGATGATGAACAAGATGATCCCAATAAAAAAGAATACGACGAATAAAATGGCCTTGATGAACGCCAGAAAAAAACCTAATATGAGAAAAATTACTGAGAAAATAATTGCCACTTCAGCAATTCTGACCTGCCGCTGAAATGCTCCGAGCTTACCATCTGGGTGCTTGATCCCTTTTTCTACTTCGAATTTCATGAGACGAGCATTCCATATGCGAGCCATTATAAATCCAACAATAAATACAATGACGGCAATGAGCGAACTAAACTGTAAAATCAGCTGTGCGGTAATGATTGAACTTGATAATCCTGTCGTGCCAAGTCCAAATGTTGAAAGATCCATCGTTCCTGAATTAATAATTCAGCAGATCACTCCACCCAAGCGGAGAAGGTTTCACATTTTCTGGAAATGTCCCCTTAAAGTTAGAGTATCCATCATGCAGTTCGTATGTTTCGATGCTGAATCCCGGAATGTTGTTGATTAATGAATTCACTTTATCCTCGAGCAACTCTTCAGCTTCAACTAAATATCTATCTGGAACTGAAAACATTCCCAGTTTTCCTTCCTGTATATTAAGATCAATTGTATTCGTATCAACCAAGTTTATCATTACTTTTGCGTAGACAGGTGCTTTGATATATTGGTTTACCATTCCTGAGATCTCCATACCTCCCTCCATTTGACGAATGGTTAATTGAGAAATAATTGGATCAGGCCGCTGATGACGTTGGAGCCACGAAGAGGCTTCCTCGGCAGTGATCGTGGTGTCGACAGCAATTTCTCCAGAAAATATATCTGTTCCTGAAGAAAAATCCGTCTTTTCTCCCGTAATGGTCATTGGAATCTTTTCTTTTAGACTCGCCAAAGCTTGTGTACTTGTTTCTACTCCTAAATCCTTTGGTTCATTAAAACCAAATGCAGCGGATATTCCAGGAACATTATATAATCCTGTTGCCGCTAATCCAAGAATAAGTACCACAATAATAATCACTAAAACGATGAGAAAAGTTCGAAAAGGATGCTTTTTCTTTTTTGGTTTGTGAATTTCTGTATCTTGTTCTTTTGGTTTCAGTATTTCAGCCTCCTCCTGCTCACGTGGCTTTGGGGTCTCAACTTCATTTGGCATAGTGTTCGTATTAAAGCTTTGAATACAGTATACCTTACTGCGGGTGAATAATAAATATGTCCCGTGATCTAACGTTCTAATCACGGGACAAAGGCCTTCTGTGCATGCGGAAATACTACATCGATCGTCATCCACCTCCGCTCGTGAGATCCGTCATTGCGGACCATTGCCTTTGCATCCCGCTATATTCATAGCGCACAGACCACAAATATGCGGTTAGCGACGGGTTGGGTTAGGCGATGACGATACCCGACATTCGTTTCATAAGAATGTCTCCTGTTGAGGGTGAAGGTGCGATACCCGGCCTTAGTGACTGGGCTCGTTAAGTATATTCTCGTGTATGAATTAAATCAACGAGATGTTGCAGCTCTTGACAAATCTTGATTAAGTGAATATAGTGACACGATACAAAACAGAAAATAACGATTGACAACAAAAAGAACCCGGGGAGGTTCACATGAGAAATTGGCACCTGCCACTAATGCTGGTCATGGTCTTCGTGACTATTATGATCGCTGGTTGCGGTCAGGAAAGGACGCCTGTAGAACCTGAGCCTGCACTCGGCTCAGTCGTAGTCACTACCACTCCTGATGGTGCTCAAATCGGCTGGAATTACAACAACACTGAGGAAGTCACCCCGCACACATTTACCGAGATTGAACCCGGTAGATATATGTTACTCCTCCGCAAGGACGGGTACGCGGACTGGTACGGCACCGTATGTGTCAAACCCGGTGTAACTGTTCCAGCTCACATCGACCTCGAGCCTTTTCCGCAATAAGTCGGTTCACCCCGATCAACGGCTTCCGACCCATATGCCGTGGAGCAATCCAAAAGGGTCTTTTTTTTATTGGCTTACCCAAAAAACAACGATACCGAGTATCAATAATACTGCACCGCCAATAATTATCGCTGCACGGAGATTCTGCCGCTGTGTGGGTTGTCTTCCCTGTTTCTTTTTTCGTGAAGCAAGAATTGGTATAAGTACAATGACCCAAAAAGGAAATACTGATAGTACACTCCAAAAGTCCTGAGACGAATCAGATCGGAGTGTAGCTTGATTGTAATACGTAACACCGATAATAGAAATAATCACAAAAGCTATAATAGCAATGATAATTGCATTACGTTTTTGATCAGGAGTAAATTGATATCCCTGAGATGCGGGCTGTGAAGGCTGCTCCCAAGGTTTTTTCATCGTACCGATAGAATCCTCTTTCTTTTCCGGAGTACCAATCGTTTCATCCTTTTTTTCAAGGAAATTCCTAACATAAAAAACCCCAGCTCCCGCAAGAATAACGCCAATGCCGGCGATGATATACGGAAACGTTTCCATAGCTATGTCATATTATTTACATTTACACGCATCCGCAGCTATTTCTGCAACGGTGAGAACCCATGGTCTTCGTAGTTGGTCTTTCATTGCGCGCATTTCATCCAATGTAAACCACTGTACGTCCAGAATTTCGTTTTTGCGAATAGCGACTGCTCCGCCAATGATCTTTGCTTTATAAATAAATTTTGCCGCCCTGTTCCCCATCTTATAGCACACTTTGATAAGATATTGAAGCTCAACATCATACCCTGTTTCCTCTTTTGCTTCTCTTATCGCTGTCTCCTCAGGGTTGTCCCCTTTTTCAACCTCTCCGGCAGGCACATTCCATTTTCCATATACATCTTTTTGCTTTTCTTGAACGAGTAAAAATTTTCCGTTATCACATACTACAACACCGCCAACGAGGCGGATAGGAGTTAGTTTGTTATTATTAGTACCCATTACTACTTCTATGATACTCCGCGGGATAAACTAAGTCAAAAAATCAAAAAGCCATTGCTCTCGAGTGCGCAACAGCTTTTATCTGTTCACCTTTCGTCGTTCGTTATTTGAACATATGACCACGAAGACCTCCGCCGTGCATTGGACCCTTGTCACCCATGAAGCCCAACTTTTTCTGCATTTGCTCCTCGGTAATCGTACCTTCGTCAACTAATGACTGAAGATGATCGGTCATTTGAGCTTGCATCTGTTCATGACGATCCTGAGAGAATTGCTCATGTGTTATTCCATGCTCATCAAGGATTTCATGGAATGGCTTTTCTTCGAGCTGTGTTTCAAGCTCTTCTATCGTCATCCCAAGAAGTTCCGCCTTTCTTTCAAGCATCTGACCTTGTCGATGCTCAAAAAGCTGGGTATGAGATATTCCCTGTTCATCCAGTATTTGAGGGAAAGTCTTATCCTCAAGTTGTGTTTCAAGTTCTTCAACGCTCAATCCTATGACTTCAGCTTTATCCTCGAGCGCTTTGGTGCCAAACGGCCCAAACGCGGATACAGCTGTTGTGACCAGTGCAGTGGCCCCGATGACCCCTGCTATGGCTACGATGGCGAAAAGTGTTTTATTGTTCATAATATGTTATCACCCCCTTTCTGCTTGTACTACAATACAGGGGGAGGCATTCTTTCATTACAAGGTGATGAAAAGCAGGGTGAGGGTGGCTGCTGCATAAAATGCTTCGCACCTCTGGGCGGTACTCCATGCATAATATGATCAGCATAGAAAATATCATCCTTCATTTCTCCAATAACTTTTATCCATTCGCCCTCTTGAATATTCTTCTGTGGTTTAATAACCGTTTCATTATCTATCTCTACAACGATCATTTCCCCTCTAGGAGCTTTAAGAATCAAACGACTATCTGAAATATCCTGCACCGTTCCGATCGCCCACTGACCGTTGGAATATTTTTGTTGCGTAAAGGGTTTTAAAGGACCAAATGAATCAGCCCGCTCTGGAATTCCTACCGCATCCGCAAAGAATCCACAAGCAACGAGCGTCACTACAAAACCAGCGACAACTCCAACAAAAGCGCGTTTGTAGCTGAAATCATATTTTTTAATAAGAATAATTCCCACAGAAATTCCTACAATCGCGATCAATAAAGGTATCCATGGAATATTAGCAATAAATGCCTCATATCCGCGACCGCCAGCACCTAAGAATTCAAACGGCGTATGAACACGCATACGAAACGTTATTACGCCAACAAAGAATATTGTCACGAGCGCCGATGCTGCGAGCCCGATGCCAAAAGCGACTGATCCGACAATAAAAAACGCTTTCGGCCGCATAGAAATTTTATGTTGCTTAATCGATTCGTCTATAGTATCAGCTAGTGATTTCTTTTCGGTCATACGTTTTTAGAAGGCATTTTTGTAAAAATTTTATTTAAAATTACGAGCCCGCGTTTAATTCTCGTTCCGACTGTTCCGATGGGCATTCGCAAAATATCGCTAATCTCGTTGTACGATCGTTCCTCAAGGTAAAAAAGGACCAGTGGTTCTCTATATGTTATTGGCAATTTTACCAAGCACTCGTCAAGCATTTCTTTTGCTTTATTCTTATCCACTTCCTCAGCAATATCAATATCCTTCGAGAGAATATCTTTATACTCCACTACGTCTTCGAGTCGTAATTCTTTTTTGTGCTTTTTAATTTCATTTAAAGCTTCATTATGAACAATCCGATATATCCAGCTTGAAAATTTCTTTTTTGTATTAAATCCTCGTAGATTAATAAACGCTTTGATGAAGGAATTTTGAAGAACATCATCCGCTATATCAGCATCACGCACAAACGTCATCGCATACCTGCGAAGTTTTTTCTCGTATCTTTCAATAATATTGCGATAGAGCTCCTGATCATCTGACTGAACGCGTTTCACAAGCTCCTCGTCACTCAGATTCTTCGGATCCATAGTACGTTATATAATACAACACCGTAGCATCATTTCTTTCATTAGGCGATAATAAGAGATACAAAATACTCTGATTCTTGCACCAGTATATATCGGAGACAATTTGTTAATTCTCTCTAAGATATCCCCAGCTATGAAGTTTATCGCTGTCTTCTAACCATCGTTCACCGATGTCAGTTCGGTAATACATATTGGGAATAAGTATGTTTTTAATGCGATTATACACCTGGTCGCGAGCCTGCTTCATGGTAAGTCCTGATCCCACAACGATGAGCGCAACACCCGCTGAGCCTGTGAGAATCCATTCACCGTTAACAAGTTTTACGTCTTCAATGTGGATACCTTCAATATTTTTTCCCTTAAAAACAACAATCGCACCTTTTGAATATACATCAAAAGTATTTGTGTCCTGATAAGGATACGGTGGAACGACCAATCGAACGCCGACATGAAATCCTTTTTTCACTTTGAAATGCTGTAATTCACCGGATCCCAACAAATACAGGAATTCTCCGATCATTGTTACCATACTGTCCTGCTGAATACTGATTGTCGGATACCCAAACCGCGCGGTGAATTCAAGGGGGTATATCCCATATCCGTTTACAATGCAGTTGAGATCTATATATCCAACATACCCCTCCTCTGCCAATTTTTTCTCAAGCTTCTTTAGCGTGCTGTTAAAGAGTTTATTGGGGCCCGACCAAAACATACTTGTCCCCATTTCTCCCGTTGAAGGGCCAATATTGCTGGGGAAAAGCTTCTTATGTTCAAAATTAATATTTATCGGGTACACGAATTCCTTTCCATTAAAAAATGCCCCGACCGCCACTTCAACACCAGTCATTTTTCGCTGAAGTTGAAATACTTTGATTTTCTGCGCCCACACACGCCGGTACGCTTCCAGCACCCTAATTACATCCGCACCGTCTTTTTCCATTCCGACAAAAAGCAAGTTTTTCATGTTTTGTGCTTCACCACTCGGTTTCACAACATATTCGTCGGGTTTTTGCTTTACAAACTCTATTGCTTCATCAAAATCAGTAAATTCTTTGTATGATAATATGTTGACGCCGTTTTTTTTAAGTTCTTCCTGTCCAAATGATCTTTCATCTTCAAGACGGTCGGTATAGGCCGTCCCTCCAACAACTCTTTTTCCTTTTTTTCTCAAGCGTTCAGCTTCCCGACCTTGCCCGAGCACATCATCAAAAATGATGACGTCAGCCCAGTCTACTTCTTTTCTCCAATCGGCAACTTTTGGCACAAATCCGTCCCCCCCGCTTTTCTCCTTAGGGTCATCAATGCCATATTTCACCTCGTGGCCCTCACGCACCGTTTGCCAAGCAATATCGGAGATGAGAGCACTCTGGGATACAAATAGAAATTTCTTTTTTTCCATAGGTAGGGTAATAATCGGTTATAGTATACATCTAAATATTGAAATGCAACATACAAGTAATCGCCCGCCGAACTCATGAGAGCCGGCGGGCAAAAGCGATCATTGTGCGTCCTACTGATCAGCATAGCTTGCTTGTTCTGGACAATTCCGATATTAGTTGCTTCTTGTCGTACCACCCAGCGATACAACCGATTACGATGAGTGTCACTATTTGCATAATGACGAATCGCAAGCTAAAAGCTATCAGTGGTACAAATCCCCCGGTGTCAGGTCCAGACTTAATGAAGTAACCCACAGCGCCGCCAATCACCTTATATGACAAAGGTGCTAAAAAGAACGTCGCCCAGAAAAGCTGACCCACATAGAGCAATGGGCCGGTCTTGAACAGGTAGATCGCGGCAATTACCGTCATCACTCCGAAGATGATCCAGACTCCGTATGTGAGTGGCACATCTAACAGCCACAGACAAAAACTGAATCCCCGGTACGCCAACAGGCCGGATACACATCCGCCCATCCCGATGAAGAACCCCTTCTGCTTCATATCCTGCCTCCCAGCATGAATGAAAAGTTCCCTTTGTATTTGATTAAATTATAACAGATAACCTTACTCCCGTTATATACCCGAGTCAACCCATAATAAAAACCCAGTAGCGAGATCGCTCTCTGCTACTGGGTTGAATGCGTTATTCACGCACGTAGTTTATCCGGGAAATCCGGATGCTTTCCAAACAGGTATACGGCCCCTCCCAGCAGCCGTCAATCCCTCGGTATAGTCAGGATGCGGAACGATGCGGTTCAGGTACTCGGTTTCTGCCGTACTGAGCGCATCGTTGAAATTCGATGCGGCCGCAGCTGCACCAAGTGCATCGCACGTAGTAAGAAGCGCATGTCGGCTTAATGACCTGAGTGCCTCACCATCGTCGGCAAGCACACCCTGGATCCATCCCACGGTAACATCGAGCGGGTTATTACATCGATCGCTCACGTTGGGAATATTGTTGAGAAGATCAAAATTGAATCCAGAAGCGAATTCATTGAGCGAAGCGACTGATACGTCATCGATGAGCCCAGCATCTTTTATCAGACGAAGGTCATCGGGCTCCTTGCACTTCAGTACATGCCCAAGCATGATGAAACGAAGAATCTGCCTTCGTACATCAGGATCATCCGTGATGTGTAGCAAGGTCGCAACCCCAAAGGGCGGGAAGCATGCCAGCGTTATTTCTGGAAGAGCGATCTTCGTGTGATCCGGATCAATCGCTACGACCCACCGGCAAGCACGCGCGACTTCATACCCTCCGCCCATTACGGCGCCATTGATGGCTGCGATAATCGGGATCGGGAACGTAGCTATTCGTCGAATCAGTGAGTGAAACGCCGGGAGCATCCTTTCGACGTTATCCGGCCCCGGGAAGTGTTCGTCAATGTCCGCACCAACACTCCAGTGCCTCAGCCGTGTACCAATGACCAGTCCCTTTAATCCCATTGTTGCGCAGCTTGTGAGTTGGGCTCCCAATTCACTGCACATTCCTGTGTTGAAATAGTTGAAGTCTGGCCGGTGCAATAGTATAAGGCCTCTGTCGTTTAATTGCTGAAACTCGATCATGCTCATCGCATCCTCCCCATAATGTGAATGATCAGCTATTTACTTTTTGTTTGAAGTTGGATATCACCTTATCATAAACTCACTTAGCGAGCAAGATACAAAAGCAACCTCTTTTATAAGAGGTAGTCTTGTTATTATTAAATCGCTTTACTATTAAATACCTTCGCCTAGCTCATACACCCCCTCGTCAAATTCTGCTACAAGATCGGCTGAAATGATAACGCCGAGATTCTCATACTCACCAATACTTACTGCAGAGGGTACGCCAAGTCCACAACCATTATGATCGATTGCCAAGCCTCCGGAATTACCTTCATCAATTTTTGCCGATGTTAATATTGTTCCATCACCCGGAAAACTGCTTACGACTCCTTCAGTGATAGTTAATGTCTCACCACCACTCGTAATAGGATACCCGAGTACGCGAACTGACTCTCCGAGTTCTACATACTCCTCCTCACAAAGAAGCGTATCATCAAAAGCGGGAAATACTCTGGGGTATCTTCCATATGATACCCCATCTTCATCGATATACGCGTCATAAATTTCCATGTACGCCAGATCATAGTCATCACTTAATCCAGGAATGACAGTCGGCTGAGCAACATACATTTCGTCCGGAAAACCAGTGTCCGGATCAGGTAGTGTAACGATACATCCTTCTTCCGGAATATATAAATACTCCTCATCTTGAGGGAAAATGTGCGATGCTGTCAGAATTATTCCATCAGTCGAAATGAGGGTACCAGATCCACCATACCCTTCCACATCGAATGATAATGTTTCACTGTCAGGACAAAATATATTTACTACTGAAGCCTTAATTTCAGTTAACGTTGGCTTAGTGCTCACCGGAGAAAGGGAGAACGAATTGGTGATTGCAATCGGAGTACCTGTATTCGTATTTGATATATTCCCGGAAGAGAAGAAATAGATTAAAGCGGCTGCTGTAGCTACGACAATAAACCCGACAATTCCCACCAAGGCACGACGAGCAATCGCATGTGTGTCCTGTCTGACTTTTGTTCCGCACGACCGACAGTATGTCGCATCAGTCATGAGTAATTTTCCGCAATTCGAGCAATACATGGCCTCCTAATAATTAGTAATTGTATATAGTCTACCTTTTTTTTGAAGTTAATAAAAGCCTGCACCGCTCTTGACCTTGAATGAAAAATATAATAATGTAGAGATATAATAGACAACAAAACTGCCCACCCATCACTACATAGGGGAACAGCCATGCCTGAATTTCAACGTGGTCAGCGTGTGCGAGTCACCGGTAATGACAAATCAGCTGTAGAAGTGTATGTCGATTGTACTCTCGATGTGACCAGGTTGCATCACATACGAGCCGAAGAGACTCTCTGGCTCCGTACAGAGCCACAAGTTGTTCTTGTTCGTCCCTCGGGTTCAACAAGCTGGCGCGTCAATGACGGTCTTCGTGTTGACGGCCCGATAACCGTTTCTGCGGTTTGATCCCTTTCCGATATTCCCCATCATGGGCGTCTCACACGTGAGGCGCCCACAGTTTTGTAAATAAAATGACGCCCCGTTTCCTCTCGGCTACGGGGCGTATCGATGGTGATCACCGTCGTAATCATTTCATTGGTTGCCAGCTTTAGCGTTGTGCAAACATCGCAGTTAGTTTTCCATTCATGATTCCTCCACCGACATATGCACTTACAACAAAGATGGTGAGTTTGATTACATGCGGTGGCATGGAATAACCGATATTGAGTGATTCAAGAACACTGAATAACACAACGGTTCCAACCCACGCGCACACATGTATCCAACCGGGATGATTTTTGATACCCCATTGACGAAATCTGACTTGCTCCTTTACAACCAGGAATATCGGAAGCGCAGCGAGGCAATATGTCACTAGGCCCTCGGCTATAAAGATTTTCCCGTGCGTCCAATGATTTGCATGCGTCATAGCAAGCAGCACCACCCAAGGAAAATCGAACCATCCCCACCTAATTACGTAAAACACTTTGGGTAGTTTGTCCACTTTTTCAGCCTTAATTCTTCGTCTGTTCGCCATATCGTCACCTGCTCCCTTTTCGAGATTGTCTGGTTTAGTTGACCACCAATGATGTGTTGTCCAAAGATCAATACGCCACCTTAATGTAAATTCTTAACTTTGTCAACCCCGCCGCTCGCGAAGGGCGGGGTCAAGATACTAAAAGACCCCTTTTTCAGGGGCCTCATTTGCTTAACTTGGATATCTAGTTTTTCGTATTTTTATATATCAGCCACACACCGACAATGATGATGATCACCGGTATCCAGACATCCTCTCCCCAACTGTAACCAAGGTTCGAGAGAAGCCATAATACACCGACGACAATTAGCAGTATCGGACCTAAGGTGATTCGAGGTTTGGAGCGTTCGGGCTTGTCCCCATGATATTCATGTTGCTGCTCATCCATAGATATGTTTTGTTAATAATTACAGTATGTATTGTATCAAAACTACCCCTTATCATCAACGGGAATACGTGGCCTGCTGTACAAAAAAATGCTATACTTCTATCCACATATGGGAAGAAAGATGTCTCAAAAGGAAAGAAAAAAATTACGCATCGGCTGGTTTACTTTCAGCTGTTGTGAAGACAGTACGATTGTATTTACTGAACTTCTCAATGACCACTGGCGGGCATGGAAAGAAGTTCTTGACATTCGGCATGCAAGAGTTCTACAGACAAAAAACGTTTTAGATGAGCTTGATGTGGCATTTATCGAAGGAGCACTTTCTTCAGAATCACATATCAACAGGGTTAAATTGATTCGTGAAAAGTCAAAGAAAGTCGTGGCTATCGGCGCATGCGCGGTAAGTGGCCTTCCCTCGACTCAAAGAAATGACTTTGATGAAGAACGACTCAAGGAGATTCAGCCTGTCTTAGAACATTTTGATTATCTTCCTAAGGCAAAAAAGTTATCAGATGTCATCAAAGTTGATGTTGATGTTCCCGGATGTCCCATGACGGAAAAGAAATTCCTCAGTGTCGTTGGTGACATGCTTAAAGAATTTAACATTCCCCCACCAACCAATGCATCAAGTTGATCTCTCCCTTACACAAGAAATTACAAAAGTAGAAGGCGCCGCAACGCTTGATATTAATGTAAAAAATAATAAAGTTGAACGCTGTAAGTTTGGCATAACTGAATTTAAGCGCTTCTACACACAAGCGATGCGCGGCAAGCCTTATAAGACCCTGCCGGCACTTCTCGCTCGAATTTGCGGAACATGCTCGAATGCGCACCTTTTATGCAGTATTGAGGCTTGTGAGCATGCGATGGGCATCACCCCGACACAACAGTCTCAAATCATGAAAAAGCTGACGATGTACGGACTCAATCTGCGAGACCACGCGCTTCATCTGTACTTATTCACCCTGCCTGATATGTACGGCAAAGATTCGTTCCTTGAATTTGACGAGAATGACCCTGAACAGCATCAAATCCTCCATGATGCATTTGAATTGAAGGCCGCAGGAAATTATCTTTCTATCATTATCGCCGGTCGAAGTGTCCATGCCGTTACTCCGGCAATTGGTGGTTTTTTGAAAGTGCCGACAGAAGAAGAAGTTACTAAAGCAATAAAAAAATTACAGGATTCCAGAGAAGCGGCAGTCAGAACGGTCAAACGATTTGAAAAAAGTAAGTTCAAGCTGGATCGAAAAACTCGTTTTATGGCTGTCGTTGCCAATCCATTCAGCTTCAATGAGGGAAATGTGGTCAGTGATGCGGGAGATTTCAGAAGTGAGCATGACTACCGGTCAATGCTGGATCACACAATTATTCCCCATTCCCATGCATCTGGATATACGTTTAAAGGAGAATCCTATATGGTGGGAGCACTAGCCAGAATTAATCTTGCGAAAGACGCGTTACATATTAAAACTCGGGAAACATTGAAAGAAACGTTGAAAAAATTCCCCTCTACGAACATTTTCGATAATAATCTCGCTCAGGCGGTTGAAATTCTTCATTGCATCGATCATTCAATAGAAATTCTTCAAAACCAGAAGTTTGTAAAAGAGCCGCTCGTTCAGCCGACACGTGAGGAAGGAACCGGCATCGGAGTTGTTGAAGCTCCCCGAGGTACGTTATATCACAAGGTGGTCGTTGGTAAGGACGGTAAGGTCATTGAAGGAGAAATTGTAGTTCCTACAGGACAAAACCAAATTAATATCGAGGCTGATCTAAAAAAACGTGTTGAAGAACTTATCCCGACGAATCCTACGCGTGATGAATTCCAGCTTGAACTCGAAAAACTCATCAGGGCATATGATCCCTGCATGAGTTGCGCATCTCACTTCCTCACCGTCAACATCAACGGAGTAAAGAACCAAGCTGGCTCAAAGCCTCTTCTTCAGAAATAGTATCCGGGACGCCGTAAATGACAAACTCCGGCAGTTTGCCCAGTTTTTGCATAAACGCTAAATGCGAACCAAGGTCAAAATCGTGCATTGTCACATGCGGCACACCCTGAAAATGCTCCAATGAAGTAAATGGAGTTACCTTGTTGATCCCCTTAACCGTGTCAATAATGACAAGCTTTTTTGGCATATCCCATTCGTCCAGCGGGTCGCGTAATATAAATTGAATATCAGGAAAAAGCTCCTTGAGCTTAGGCACCATCTTGATCGGAAGCGCATCCTCCGGCAGATCAGGATTTCCAAAAATCCATACTTCCTTCATTAGAGTGTCTGATTAGCGAGGGCAATATGCTTCAGAGTATAATATTCCAGCCAGGCAATGCTTTTTGGCGTTACGATTTCGCACGGGCGATGCCAGTGGAATGTAACCCAATCCCCCGCCTGAGCTTCATCAAGCACATCATCTTCTTCAAGCTTCCGGCGTACTTTATACTCCTCTTCTGCTCCAAGTGATAGTTGATTGCCATTAAGTACTAAGGGCTTTCTTTGCAAAATTACATCTGGGCTGTCAATTCTCACGACCTTCCCCCAGCTGATTCGACACGCATCCATGCTTTCGACCGTGTGGAGAACTTCCAGGTTTCCTGTTCTCTTATAAACATTAAAAACATGAAATGAATGGTGCATCCGCGCACCTTTAGGAAGTTTCAGTACCAACTCATCAAAATCTTTAGACGAAGTCTTTTTCTTAAGCGCGAGCTTTTCTGTGAGATGTGCATAAAAAGATTTTTGAGGAATCATTTCTAGCAACTCATTGCCAATCCAGTATGCTTTCACCACGCGTGCATCGAAGGGATCCCGAATATGATTTACTGAAGCGATGGACTGTAGATACGGATGGAGAGTTTTAAACTGCTCAAGAATGTGGGTCAGGCCTCCATCAGTCACATCCTCCTTCAAATATGCAGAAAGCTCCTGATTTGCATCAGGTCCGCACATTCGAAGCTTATTCGGCCCGAAAGCGTATCGTGCACATTGGGCTACTCCATCATGTAGTGTTGTTGGAAGTTGCTTCAGCATACCGCTGTTGGAGCGATGTCTTCTTAGCTCCCCACACGAGTAAAGTAATTGCAGCAATAAAGAATATGCTGCCGCCTATTTCAGCAACAGTTAATGCTTTATCAAGAAAAACGAGTGAGAGTACATTCGTGATCAATGCAGCTGGAACGAGTAAGCTGGCAACAAGAGATGCGGGAGCATGCTTTAAAGCCGTATACCATGTCGTCACATACCCGATGAGGAATAATGCCGGGATGAGTGTCCAAATCCACTGTTCAGCATTAAGCCCTCCAATCAATGACAGATTTCCCTGAAATCCTACGACTGCTAAAAGTATTACAGATCCAAATACCATCCGGGCTCCAGCCACCAATAAACTTGAAAGATTTGCAAGAGCTTTCTTGGCAATAATATTTTCTACCGCCCAAAAGAGCGTTGCGACCAGCACCATCAGCTCCCCTATGCCAAATTGAAAACCCTTAAATCCTCCAAGGGCAAATGAACCTCCAATAAGCAGGATAAAAGCTGCAGCTTGCTTCCAGCCAACGCGTTCTTTTAAGAATGGCACTGCCAGGAGCGCCACCCATATAAACAAGGTTTTATGAATCATGCCGGCACTAACGGCAGTTGTCATCGTTAGACCGGTAAAGAAAAGAATAAATGGAATACTCCCACCCACCACACCAATGGCAATCAGCTTTGTCCAGTCTTTTTTTCTTAATCCCTTGAGTTCCTTAAACTTAGTAAAAACTACCGCCAGTCCGATGAGTAGCATAGCTACAATGGCATTTTTCAATAATGTGAAAACCACCGGATCAGATACGACCGTTACAGCCTTTTTTGCTACAAAGGTTGCTACGCCAGAGATTACTGCCGTTGCTAACGCAAGTCCTATTGCATGTTGAAGTTTTATTTTCATGCTTTTATTATACTGTGTTTTGCATAAAAAGAAAATCCCCACGCACAGAATGCATGGGGGTTTTCGAATACTATGTCAGGAATTCCTTGACACCGAGTAGAAACAAGCTGATGCCTGTTGCAAATACCAGAAACTCGGCGAGAAGGACCGATAATGTGATCATTCCTGAAGTCCTCTTCGATAGACGTGTTCGTTTTCGCAGGAGCGAAAATGTGAGTAACACACCACCGAGAAGGACCATAGTTTCGTGATTCATCATATGGCCCCGTTAAACTTAATAATTAAGTCTTTCGGAGCACGAGATGTGAATGAGCATGTAAAGAACCACTACCTTAAAGAACCTTAACAGATATTGATTATCTGTCAAGGTCCGTCTACACTTACTAAGCGATTGTTCGTTCTTGATAGAGCGGGCGACCCCCGGGAGACCGTCAATAAAGGCGGCTCCCGGACATTCTTACTTATGCACCTT
The DNA here is from genome assembly GCA_042570925.1 of Patescibacteria group bacterium. Lineage (GTDB taxonomy): Bacteria > Patescibacteriota > Patescibacteriia > UBA10025 > UBA10025 > JBHPFX01. The sequence continues at coordinate 40,501 of JBHPFX010000002.1, read as the reverse complement.
TCTAGGATGATGAGGCACTTGACAGCCCAGCACTCATCAACTACCTTTACTTAGGCAAAAAATACATCTAGTAAATGAGTGGTGATGCCTGGGGAATCCTAGCGGGCAACGGAGAATTCGTTCTCTTGAATGATGAGCCCTGCTTTGTACGCGCGCGACATCATATGGAGATCCTAGGTGAGAGAGGAGCTTCATTGTAGAATCGTATTCTCCGGGCATCCCCCTACTTGAAATGGTACCTTTGACAACAGTGATGAGTTTCGCGGCTGGAAGCGTTTGTGGCCCATAATGAAAGGCACCCCGTTTGGTTCGTAGGACCCGGGGCAGTACCCTCAGCTTTTCATAATGCGAGGAAGACCTCTGGTGAGGGAGGACTTTCTCTACGGTCTGCTTCCGGCCGTTTTTTTTATACTGCGATATCTCTCTTCTTAAACCACCATGCACCAAAAACGGTAAATACCACCGCCGAACAAATAAATACAATAATCGAAGTTGTTCCAATAGTATCAAATATTAATGCACCCACCGTGTCTAAATAGTGAAAAAATGAGGCATACTTGATGTAATCAATACTTTCTTTAATCAGTGCAATTGTATTCAGAATATACATTCCAACCATGAGACCACCAACAATCATATATACTTTGCTCTTTTCTGAAAATAAAGTGGATAAAAACATTGATAAGCTCAAGATGGCCCAACCAAACAAAAAAGTGATTATGGTAAGTTTCACAATATTGGTAAATTCAATATCAATATTATACAACGCAGCCAAAGGGACTATCGAAAAAACAGAAAAAAACGTAAACACTACTAAGCTTGATAGGCCGACTAAGTATCTTCCAAAGAAAATTTTCAACCGCGACACTGGTCTGGATAAGGTGATTTCGATGGATCCCTTCTCAATCTCTCCGGCAATCACTGTTCCAGCTAAAGCGACAAGGAGTAATATCACCATAATCGGCCAGGTAGCTGAGTATTGCTTCCCTGCCAAAAATCCTTCTATCGTAGTTATACTGTCTCCTTCCATACCAAAAGCCTTAAGAAATCCTTCTGGCATTCCCTCAACAACATCTAAAATTGCAGTTGTCTGTTCCTGAATAATTGGGAACATGGCGATGAATATCCACAAAAGAGCCATGCCAGTGAGACAGTACACTGCTAGGGAAATTTTTCTATCTTTGAGAATTCTTAAAAGTATTGTCCACATAACAAATTCTTTATACAGCGATATCTCTCTTATTGAATCTATATGCAGCTATTGAAGTACAAATGACGGCGATTACTGAAAAGAGAATAATATTGAATACGTCAATCGTATTATGCAGAAGTGCTTGATTGTGATCATAATAGTAAAAAAATGACCCATATTGTACGTTCTGCCACTTGTCGCTTATTCCTGCAATAATCAAGAGCACGTACATTCCAACCAGCATTCCGCCCATAATCATATATACTTTACTCATTTCAGAAAAAATCGCTGACAACATCATTGCGATACTGAATATTGCCCATCCAAAAATAAAACATAATATTGAGATCGAGGTAAAATTCGCTAACGTGTATTCAACATTATGCAATCCACCCAATGGGATGATCATAAACGTCGAAAAGATGATAAAGAGCAGTAGTGAGAAAATACCAACGCTATAGCGTGCAAAAAATATTTTTATACGAGAAATTGGCCGCGCGAGTAATATCTCTGCGGTACCACGTTCAACCTCGGCCGATAACGCACTTCCCGCAATTGCCACGAGCATGAATATTATTAACAAGGGAACCATTAAGCTATACTGCTCGACCGCAAGGAAGTTTTCTATGCTGGAGAAACTTGCCTCGCTGATCGGAAATAGATTCGTAAAAGCTTCAGGATATCCTTCCAACAATTTCAAAAAGTCGCCTGCCAGTTCCTGCATGGTAGGGAAAAGCAAAATGTACATCCAGAGCAGTAATACTCCCGCTGCACTAAAAACCATTATCGAGGTTTTTCTGTCTTTAATTGTCCTTAGGAATAAGGTAAATATATTTTTATTCGTAAAATTCTAAAAATATATCTTCCAATGACGCGTGTTCTATCCTCAAGTCACGAAGTGTATGCTGTCCCAGCTTCATTACCAATGGGTTAATATCACCTTTTGCGCTTAGGATTAATCCACCCGAAATTTCTTTCTTTATATTGACTCCATCAAACACAAAATCATTTTTATTAAATGCATCCTTGAAGTAAGCAGTGATGGTATACAGTCTTTTTTCCTTTAAATTCTTGATGCTTTCCGTTGCTACAATTTTTCCCTGCTTAATAATTGCTACTCGGCTGCATACACGGTCAACTTCAGCTAAATTATGTGAGGACATAAAGACTGTGGTGCCCTGCCGTGTTACCTCCTCTATCAATTCATACATTTCGTTCTGTAACAGCGGATCAAGCGCATTAGTCGGCTCATCCATTATTAAAAGCTCCGGCTGAGTCATAAATGCCATGACGATACCCAGCTTCTGGCGGTTTCCAGAAGATAACGATTTCACCTTAAGACTTGGATCGAAGTCAAAACGTTCTGAAATTTCTTTTGCAACAACTTCTCCACCATGTATGTTTTTTACAAAATTAATATGATCATGACCAGTCCATTTTTTATATAACCGTAATTCGCCCGATAAATACCCTATCCTCCGCTTTAATTCGACACTGTCCTTCTGTGCATCTTTTCCCAGTATTGTGATATGTCCACCAGTTGGTCGAATAAAATCCATCATGCTACGAATAGTGGTAGTTTTCCCTGCTCCATTAGGTCCAAGAAAGCCAAAGATCTCTCCCTTCTGCACGGAAAAGGAAATGTCATCAACGGCTTTTGTCTTTCCGAAGTATTTCTTAAAGTTTTTAACCTCGATCACATTCATAGTAATCAAGTATAGCAAAAAATTATATAATAATCAAACAGCAGCTTATTTGAGCAAATATCCTTTTCGCTTCCCTTCTGGAAACTTCTCAATCGCGTACCTGAGCATCGTTCGGGGCATTTTTTTATAATGCTTCTTCAAAAACTGCTCCTCAACTTTCTGATTTCGTTTACCAACTTCCCGGAGCATCCACCCAACCGCTTTGTGTATCAAATCATGCTTATCATTCAAAAGAACATCTGTAATTTTTAACGCATCGGTAAAATCATTATTTCGAATAAACATAAACGTGGCCAGTACGGCAATACGGCGTTCCCAGAGATTATTTGATTTCGCAAGCTTATAGAGAATCGTTCTTGGTTTGTGTAGTAGAAACGTACCGACAATGTTCGGAGCTGATAAATCCACTAAATCCCAGTTATTCACCTTTTTTGCATTCTTGAGATATTGTCGGTAAATAACCTTCCGATCCTTTTCATCAGCTCTTTTGAACTGATCGACGAGAATGAGTACTGCCGTCAAACGATGTTCGTGAATCTTACTTTGAAGCAAGCTTAAAACATCTTTGCGAGGAAGATCGCGATACTTTATAACCAGCGTGCGCTGGACTGGCACTTTTATTCCCAGAAACACATCCCCCTCGCCATACTCCCCTTTACCAGTTTTGAAAAAACCCTGCAATAATTTTGCCTGTTTTGGGTTTGCCAGCTTCAAAAAATCTTTCTTCAGTTGGCTAAGAGATCTTTTCATATCACCCATTTTACCAAATTTCTTGATTAATAACTACTCATGCCTTACCATACATCTACATACATATATGTAAACGATCGTTTTTATGCTATCCACACAAACAAAACAGCTTTCGCGCAATATCCCGCTTTTATACACCTCATCCATCATCGGTGGCATGCTGTTCTTTTTGCCTATCGTCGCTCTCTATTATGAGAGCACACTTTTTTCACTGACAAATGTGGCAATTATTTATGCAACCGAGGGTATCGTATCAGTTCTCTTCCAAATCCCGGCAGGAGCAATAGCTGATCTTTTTGGAAGAAAGAAAACGGTCGTACTTGGAAACTTCGTGGGTATTATCGCTCTTGTGTTTCTGGCTATTGGAGGGAGTATGCTGATGTTTATTCTTTTTGCAGTTATACTGGCGATCGCCTCAAGTCTTGTGCGAGGTGCCGATAGTGCATTGCTCTATGACACGTTGAAGCAGCTGGGTAGAGAAAAAATATATCAAAAAACAATCGGTACGTATTATGCTCTTTGGGCAGTAGGCGCAACGATTGGGTCAATCGCGGGAGGATATATGGCGGAATCCTCATTTAGGCTTCCAATTCTAATGACATTTATCCCCTTAACCATTGCCCTCGTTGTGACGCTCTTTTTTATTGAGCCAGAATATGATAAGGAGAAACATTCAAACGTATTTCAGCAAATGCGCTCTACGCTCAATCGTGTAATTTCACAGAAACAAATTCTCCTCATTATCATTTCAGGTTTTACGGTTTTTGCATTCGGTGAAGGATTGTTGCAGCTTACACCAATTTTTTTCGAATTTAAAACAATATCGGTTGTGTCTATCGGGTATCTTGTTGCTGGAATGACAGCACTTATGGCAATTGGTGAATATAGTGCATACTTACTTGCAAAAAATATCGGAAACAAAAATATCCTCCTTCTCGCAGGATTTGGCGTACCAGTATTTATATTGCTTGCAACATTTACACAAAGTATGACTGCGGGAATCCTAATAGTAATCCCAACAATATTATTCGGCTTACGGCACACGACTATTAATTATTGGCTGAATGAGAGTATTGACTCCAGTAAACGGGCAACACTTATCTCAATTGACAGTTCCGTCAGTATGCTCGGGATTACACTCGCCTCTCCCTTTCTTGGGTATTTTGCAGATCTGTATGATATAAATGCGGCATTTAAATTATTCGGTGTCCTACTCTTTATCGTACCGATTTTTTATCTGTTTCTGAAAGACATTAAACCACAACCACACCACCCTGAGCGTAGCGAAGGGTCCCGTTGATTTACTGCAATTAGCATATAACCCCAGGATTCCTCATATAACACCACTCCGGGCTTGATCCGGAGTCCCGTTGATTTACTTCGGGATGCTGAATCAAGTTCAGCATGGTATTATTTTTTATGAATTTATTATTTTTGTCAGATCTTTTAGATCAGGATTTTTCTTCTTAACAAGACCCCATTTCCACTCACGATGCCAATTTTTAATCTGCTTTTCCCTCGCTAGAGCGGTATTATAATCTTCAATAACCTCGAAATACACCAGTTTATTAATATTATATTTATTAGTGAATCCCTTTACAATTTTACACTTATGATTCTCAATTCTACCGATCAAATCACTCGTAAAGCCGACATACAAAACTGTATGCCGTTTGTTCGTTAAAATATAGACAAAATACTGCTTGTCATTCATATTTTTTGCTTAAATTTACCAAACCATCCTGACTCTGACATCAGTTCCTAGGGGAATGAAGCGAAGAGGAAGGATCCCGAAGAAACACGGCAAAAGTGATTTGCCCCATTTGCATCATACAAAAAACTTATCTACTCCGCAATTTCCTGCACTCTCCCCACTTCTCCCGTTTCCAGCCTCACTTTAATTCCGTGTGGATGCGAAGGCGAATTTGTGAGAATGTCCTGAACGATTCCCTCAGTTAATTCTCCAGAGCGTTGATCAGCTTTTTGGATGATTGCGACGAGCAATCCCGGATAGATATTTTCTCGGCGTTGGCCGTTCATGATAAATACTACTTATGACTTTCCAATATTTTCCATGCACCTTTTGGAACTAATTCACGCCATGTTCCGTTTGGCCATTCTTTATCAAGAATGCTACCGGAAACTCCCGGCAGTGGTTCAACAAAGTCAACCTCCCATCCCATATCCTTATATATCTTAATTTTTGAATAATGATGATAATCTTTTGCGGATAACACGATCGTTGCACCTTTAGGAATAAACTCCTTCCAATTTTCAGCCTCATAAAATCCAAAGTGCGGCAGGATATGCACGCGGTTCATATCAACTCCATGTTCAAACAAAGCATTACGTATCATTTCATATCTCTCAATAAACGAATAAGGATTATTCTTAGGGTCCCGTGCTCGCTCCAAACTTTCTCGTAAATCATCACTCAGCTTCTCCATATTTGGCGGAATATTACGAAGTGGATTTGCTATTCCAACCCAAAGTTCATCATATTTCTTTAATATCTTTAAAAATGTATTAAAATGTCCATTATGCAATGGCTGGAATCTTCCATGGTTATATCCAATTTTTTTCATGTCCATATATTCAGTATATCAAATAATCACTACTTAATCTTTCCTGATTTTTTTAGTAGTATCAGCGCAACAATGACACCGTTGCCCAATAAACCATTGACTATTGGATGTACAAACGCGACCCAATCAATTTGAGTTCCAAAAACTAGTGCTAATGTGGAAAATGAATATGCTATAACAACTGTGGCCCAAGCTGCTTGATGCTCCTTAACCCGACCAGTAATAATTCCTGTAACTGTTGGAATGTACGAAATAACATATATGCCCTGCAGGAGTAAGTTTGACATTCTGTCATTAGAAGTAATTTGCCAGAAAATACCGATCGCAAGAGCGAGAACAAAAACTACTATCTCAATTTTGGTTATTTTCGAAAATTTACCTCTTAAAAAAGCATAGAGAACAACGATAAAAAGTGAAAACGTCACGGCGATAACAATAAAGCTTTGCCAGATATTATTATTCGTGACAGAAAAAAATGTTACGGTATTAATAATGCCGATAAAAAACCAGATCGACCATGTTGCTGGATTTGGCGTGGATTGATTTTTAAATGCCTGCTTAAAATAAAGTCCGTACGCTACCAACGCGGTAATACCTGCAAGAAATCCAAAGATAGATGAGATATTCATTACTTTTTTTTACGCTTTCTAAGAATCCAATATTCCTTTGAATAATCCTGCTCCTTCTTTTGAGTTGGATCACTCATAGTAAACTCAGCTTGTTGACTTTCAATATGATAACCCTCATTTTGTAAAAATTCAAAACTCTCCTGTTGTGCTTTTTGCTTTAATGTCTCGAGTTCATCTCTTTCTTCAACACTAAGAAACTTCACGGGTCCATGTAACCTTTCAGGAATTATTTTTTCTGCAATGAAAGGATAAGGTTTTGCGGCAATTCGTGCCTCTCCTTCATCAGACAGAGTTCTTTCAATTTCATTCATATATGCAATGGTTTCTTTTTCGCTTCTGGAAAATGGTGGCGCAGCCCCTGCAGAAATCACCACATCAATTGACTTTTCCTTTATCGGAAGAGCTTCGGCATCAGCCACAATACCTCCTTCTAACTTCGGAGGAAACATAATTGCTTCCCTTGATCGATCTAACGAATGAACGCGTATATCCCGTTTGTCAGCTTCTCGCTCTACAAAACGTGGACCAGCGCCCACATCAAGCACTTGCTTATCTCGCAAATCTTCATATTCCAGACCTAATGATTTAAGCAAATAGTCGGCCCTAAACTTTCTCCATTCAGGATCTTCGAAGATATTTTTCTTTTTTTCTCTCTCGGTGGTTTCCGGAATAAATCGTTCTCTCATATATTCTTCTTAGTCGCAGATTTAATTTTTTACTGCCAATACGGCATTTCTTCTCCTGAATAGCGGAATAAAAGACTGAAGAAGTTTTTCAATCAAACTAATTACCGGTAAATGAGATTCCATGTAAAACGCCTTCTTAACAGTGAAGTGGTTATTTTGGAGTGATTGTTTCAACTGCTCCATACTTTTGAGATCCACATGGCTGTGATACTGCTTGAGAATAATATTATGACTTCTCATGAATTCAATTATATGTGAGGGATTCGGGGTATATATAACAAATTTTCCATCTGGTTTGAGAATTCGCTGCACTTCCTTCAACATGTCTAGATACACATCTGGATATAAATGTTCCACTAGATCAGCACAGTACACGACATCAAAAGACGCATTATCGAATTCTGTATGTACTGCGTCTCTGCAAACGAATTTCTTATCATCAAGTCCAAGGGTACGGGCACTCTTTCTGCACATGTCTATTGATTTTGTTGAGTAGTCTAGACCGGTCACGTTGTGTCCTTCTTTCTGGAGAGTGAGTGATATGTTTCCCCACCCGCAACCCAGATCGAGTATGCGTTCTCTTTTTTCGGGACGATAAATACTCATAACATTATTAATCATGTGCTGGAGAAATGGTGAGGGTTTTTTAGAATGTAAAAAATCCTCATCCTCGTAGTATTCTGAAGAATTATAATATTCTCTCATGATATCCTGTTTTTTTTCGTCGCTCTTTTGATTTTTCATATTAAATTCATTATATCAAAAAACACTCAAACGCGCTGAGTGCTTTTTCACGAGGCCTGACTTTATAGCGTAAGGACACTGCGCGATTACTATACTTTCTCTTTTTGAGCGGCTAATCGTATATACAGTCCAATAATTAATAATCCGATACCGACATACAGAATCTCATTAGGAAAAAGATCCCATTCTGCAACATAGTCAACGCCCAGCAGTGCAAGTAAAATAATCCCAATAACTAATAGTATCACTCCTACTACCCTAAATTGAACTGGTACGAATCCCGGTAGATGTTTCATACTTTGAATTTCTGTGTGGATTATTTATCCTTCTTATCGTCCTTTATCTTTGACAAGATGTAGATAAAACCTGCCAGAAGAACGAGAAAGAGCCCGATGCCGATTGGCGACCCCCAGCCGAGAACTGAATAAATATCATTCATATATTTTTAATTAATTATAAGGTTAATATTAATTCCACCGTTCGACAACATTGACACCATGTGCTCCATTGACTCCTTTTTCAAAACCGCCTTTATCGATGAGATTATTTAACTGATTAAGTCTGAAGAATAACTGACGATTTTGTGAAGTATCTATGGTTGAAGCTACAGACTTATGATGTTGAATAAATTCTTCAACTTTATCAGGTGGCAAAGCGGCAAATAATTCTCTTTGTCCAATGGCTCCATTAAGAAATTGGGAATGAAGTTCATCAACATGAACCTCCGGCTCTTGCTCTTTCTTACTGCCTCTCCCACTTATCATTTCCCTAAATGCTGACCCCATTCTTTCCATGCCAATCATATGTAGAGAGTTAATTCTTACTATTGTTAGTATACCAAAAACACCTCACATAGAGAAGTGTCTTGTGACGAAAACATATTCAGTACATTCTATCTTAATTAATACAAAATGTATATATTAATGATATACTACAAACATGAAAAAAACAATTTTTATTTCCCTTATCATACTGTTCATTTTGCTTGTGATCGGTTATATAATTCTGACTCAGCAGGAATCTGAAGAAGCAAATACAAATGTTAATACTAGCAATGCAAATACGAACATCAATACACAAGCAACGTGGTACATTCCGCAGCCAGGGATTACATGGCAGTGGCAATTATCCGGCGCTATCAATACGACACACGATGTTGCGCTTTATGATATTGATCTCATAAATACTCCTCAAGCAACGATCGACCAACTGCACAGTAACGGCAGTAAGGTTATATGCTATTTTTCCGCGGGCAGCTGGGAATCATTTCGTGAAGATGCGTCGGACTTTCCTGATGAAGTTATCGGAAAAACGCTCGACGGATGGCAGGATGAAAAATGGCTTGATATTTCTAACTATGAAAATTTTGCGTCAACAATACGTCAGCGTCTCGATACAGCAGTTCAAAAAAAATGCGACGGCGTGGAGCCCGATAATGTTGACGGATATCAAAATGACAGTGGATTTGATTTAACATACGAAGATCAAAGAAATTACAATCAATGGCTCGCATCAGAAGCACATAAACGAAATCTTTCGATTGCGTTGAAGAATGATTTGGATCAGGTGGATGATCTGGTGGGTTATTTTGATTTTGCGATAAACGAACAATGTTTTGAATATGATGAATGCGAGACATTACTGCCTTTTATTCAGAATAACAAGGCAGTCCTTGGGGTAGAATACAATCTTGATACTGACGAGTTCTGTGAAACGGCTGCCAGTATGAATTTTAGCTGGCTCAAAATGAATTTAGATTTGGATGGGAGTAGAGTCGCGTGTAACTAAAAAAACCTAAACACGCCGATACGTATCAGACTTACGAGGACTTTTTAGAAATTTCGTCGTCTTTGACTCGAGCCTGGTCGGTTCCGGGAACGTTTTCTCTTTGGATACTGATAAGACCGGTTTGAGCTTGAGCCATGACTATAATGTCGTTTACGGTAATGGGATGGCTGCGAACGGTTTTGAGAATGCTGCCGCTGCTGAATATAAGGTGTTTGATGAGGAGCCGACTTCGGCAGTGAATCTTCTTTTTGAACTACAAGCTGTGTACGAATAAGTCTTTCGATATCCCTGACATCACGATGCTGATCAGGAGTAGCAAACGAAATTGCTTTTCCTTTTTTTCCGGCTCGTGCCGTACGACCGATGCGGTGCACATAATCATCAGGCGTGCTCGGCAAATCGTAATTAATGACGATCTCAATGTTGTTCACATCGATGCCACGGGCTGCGATGTCTGTCGCGACAAGAATCCGGTGCTTGCCGTTTTTAAATCCCGAAATTGCCTGACGGCGCTGACCGAGACTGAGGTTTGAATGTATTTCAGCTGCCGTAAATCCCATAGAACGGATCGAACGGGCAAGCTTCTTAGCTCCCCACTTCGTCCGGGTAAAAACAAGTATTGAACCTGCGTGTCTTCCGAGGAGAATCTTCAGCATTGTCTGCTTGTTGTTTTGAGTAAGGAAAATCACTTCCTGATCGACTTCCTTGACGGTGGTCCCGGATTTCGCGATTTCAACACGCAACGGCAGGTGCATGTGCCGGCTCGCGATCGATACGATTGACTGCGGCATCGTCGCAGAAAAAAGCAGGGTCTGACGCTGTTTGGGCGTGCGAGCAAGAATCTTTTCTATCTGAGGTGCAAAACCCATATCAAGCATCCTGTCAGCTTCATCCAAAATAAGTATGCCAATTTCCCGAAGGAGTCCCTGATTATGTGAAAGATGGTCAATGAGCCTCCCCGGTGTCGCTACGATGATGTGCGGCTTATTTTTAAGCGCGCGAATCTGCTGTGGCGCAGACGCTCCTCCTACGATGACGGCGGTTCTAAATCCAAGTGACCTGCCAAAACGCATAAGCATCTCATCGACTTGGGCAGCAAGTTCGCGTGTTGGAACAATTACAAGTCCCCGTGTTTTATGACGCGCAATGTTTTGCATCATAGGAATCCCAAATGCCAGCGTCTTTCCCGTACCTGTTTGCGCGATACCTATCAGGTCTTTCCCTTCGATTCCCATTGGAATTGTTTTTGCCTGAATAGGCGTCGGCTTCATAAAACGATTTTGATCCAGTATTTGGAGCAGTTTCGGGGCAATCCCGAGTCCGTGGAAATTTAATTGTTGTTCGTTTGTCATGTATATTTGATAATTAAAGAATACGGGCAAAGTGCCATGCCCTGCCATGTATCACGAATTATGCTCTTCACGGACATACATTAGCACACTCAATGATAATTTCATAGCCAAGCTGCTCATCATATTTTTTTAAATGGTCAGTATTACAAATCAACAATGTATGAATTCAAGAATTTCTCAGTTGCCGCAATCACTTCATCTTTCAATTTTGAATTGCTCTCCGCAACCCACAAGGCGAAATTGTAAAGCTCTTTTGTATCAACTTTCAGCCACTTGTCGTTTTTATGCAGTAAAACAAACACGCTGGTCATTGCAATCCGTTTATTGCCGTTTTGAAAAGGATGGTTTTTGACCATAAGATAAAACATCACAGCCGCTTTCTTCGTGAGGCCCTGGTAGAGTGATTTCTTCGAATACTTCTGAAACGGCGTAGCAAGACAACTTTCCAGCTTTCCCGGAAACCGAGTCGAGAAATCCGGTATCGGTTCATTGAACGTCAAATGCAGTCTCGCAAGTTTATGCGCGATAAGTTTCACTTCTTCAACGGAAAGTTGCGTACTTTTCCTAGGCATCACCGAGCATTTTTAATGTTTCTCCGTATTCTTTCACCGTTTTGTCTACCGCCCTGCCAATCTCTACCTTGGCCCGCTCGTCAAGTTTGACACCTTGGTGTGCGAGCACAGCTTCACGGTCAATAACATAATTCCGACCAACCTTCTTTGCTTTTAAATCGCCTTTTTTAATTTTCTTAAATACCGCAACACGGCTGATACCAAGTATCGTTGCAGCTTCAATAGTGGAAATGTATTCTTTTTCCGGCATGTTTAGCTATGTTAACCAATAAGTTATTTACCTCTATAGGTTAACATATGTTAACCATCCTGTCAATCGCCACATCCCTCTTACCATTTTTAACTTATTCAACCACCCTGAACCCATCTAACCACCCTGAACCTTTAGTCCTGATGGATATCAGGTTCTATTCAGGGTCTCACTGTAATAACACCAACTAGTGCCTCGTATTATTGACACAAGTTATATGTACTGGTATAGTCTATCTTCATAACAAGGTTGGCCAAAGCGGCCATTTTATTTTTTACCCAATTCATGGAGTACAAAGAAACAAGAAATATCGCAATCATTGCCCACGTTGATCATGGGAAGACTACTTTGGTTGATGCGATGATGAAGCAAACGGGCATGGTAAAAGAGGGTGAAACTATGGACTCCAATACTCTCGAGCAGGAACGCGGCATTACTATATATGCGAAGAACGCTTCTCTCATATACAAGGACACAAAAATAAACATCGTGGACACTCCCGGTCACGCTGATTTTAGCTCTGAAGTAGAACGCGTATTACGCTCAATTGATTCTGTTCTTTTAATTGTTGACGCGCAGGAAGGCCCGATGCCCCAGACTCGTTTTGTGTTAAAAAAATCCTTAGAGATTGGATTAAAACCTATTGTTGTTCTAAATAAAATTGACAAGCCGGCCGCAGATCCTGATAAAGCTCATGATAAAGTATTAGAACTATTTATGGATCTCGGAGCACACGATGAGCAACTGGATTTCATCACCGTATATGCAATTGGCACTCAAGGTATGGCTAAGAAAAAAATGACGGACGAATCAACAGACATGTCCCCGCTCTTAGATACTATCTTAGAACATGTACCTCCTTCTCCCCATGACACATCACTCAAACTTCGAATGCAGCCATTTAACTTAGGATATGACGATTATCTAGGACGCCTTGCAATTGGACGAATATATGAGGGTACGATTTCCAAAGCACAGGAAATCATTGTGAAAAACTCTAAAGGTGAAAACAGAAAAGCAACGATCACTAAGCTCTTCACTTTTCATGGTTTTGAAAGACAAGAAGTCCAGACAGCCAAAGCCGGCGACATAATGATGGCATCAGGAATAGCGGACATAGATATCGGTGAGACAATTTGTGAGTCTGAAGACCAAGAAGCCCTGCCCGCAATTTCAATTGACGAGCCGACTATCTCTCTCGACTTACTTGTAAATAACTCGCCTTTTGCGGGCCAAGAAGGAAAGTACGTGACAAACAGCCAGCTTCATGACCGGTTAAAAAAAGAACTGGAAGTAAATGTCGGTCTGGCCATTGATTTTACCGAAAAGGATCGTTATCGAATCCATGGACGAGGTGAGATGCACATCGCTATTTTACTGGAAAACATGAGGCGTGAAGGATACGAAATGCAAATTTCACAACCGCAAGTGATTACAAAAGAAATTAGCGGAAAATTACATGAACCATTCGAAGAAGTAACGATTGATATTCCAAATGAATTCTCCGGAGCAGTGATTGAAATACTATCCAACCGCGGCGGGAAGATGACAAATATGCACCAGCACGACACCCAGACCCGTTTACTCTTTGAAATTCCCACTAGAGGACTTCTTGGATACAGAGGTGAGTTTATCATCGATACGCGAGGGCATGGAATTATGGCTTCACGTGTTATTGATTTCAAGCCTCACGCGGGAAAAATTGAAAAACGAAGTACCGGCTCTATGATTTCTATGGCACAAGGAAAAGCTCTGGGGTTTTCACTATATAACCTGCAAACTCGCGGACAGCTGTACATCGGACCAAATGTGGAAGTATACGAAGGTATGATTATCGGAAATGTATCAAAAGGAGATGATATGGAAGTGAACCCTATCAAAGGAAAACGTTTAACAAATATGCGCGCATCCGGTTCTGATGACGCCATTTCTCTCACTCCGCCATTGGAGATAACGATCGAAAGTGGGATGGAAATAATGAATGATGATGAATATCTGGAGATTACTCCAAAGAGCACCAGACTTCGTAAACAGATGTTAAAAGAATCCGATCGAGTCCGGGCTGCGAGGAAGAAGTAAGTCCTTCTTATTCTACCTTTATAATTTCATACTTTACGTCTTTTTCCTTCAGTTTTACCGTCACAGTATCCCCGACCGCCTTCCCGATCAATGCGGCACCAAGTGGAGACGTATGTGAAATAACACTCTGACCGGGATCAGACTCCGTAGATCCCAGTATCAGATACGTGAGCTGTTTTCTATTTGCTTCGACAGTCACCCGGTGTCCAATTTGAATGTGGGCATTGTCTTTTGGTTCAATAATTACCACCTTTCCTATACGTTCTTCCAGATCCAAGATTCGCGCGTTGATCCCTCGCAAGCGGCCTTTAGAGATCTGATACGCCGCATTCTCAGAAAAGTCCCCCATCTCGGCAAGCCGGCTGACTTCCTTCATCGATTTGGGACGGAGAATACTTACTAACCTCTCTAACTCCTTTTTCATCTCATCAAGCTTAGCCTGAGTGAGATGCAGGTCCGTTTTAGAATGAGTATATTTTCCGGGTTTTCGGATAGGAATACGCATGATCTTGGAATTTTGGGCAAAGTGATTTTAGTGTGGCATAAATAAACTCTAGCCTTTACCCTCTACCACCAGCCCACCGACGTACCAAGAATTGAAAATGCGAGTACGGCGAAGCAAACAATAATAAACCAAAAAGCGACTTTAGAGGCAATCTTCGAGCTAGTTGGTTTCTTTTGTTCCAACCGTATGTGGGCGCCGTGACTCAATAGCTCAAGAACTCCTAGAATGATCGCAACACCCGGGAGAAGAGCATACCCTGTATATATGTAGGGAATCTTAAGGCCAACGGAGGTAAAGGAAATGGCAATCATGGCAAAACTGATCAAGAGCAACACCCACAACACGCCTTTTATGAAATGTAGCGGGTCTTTCCCAACCGTGGGCTTCTGGTTGTTTTCGCTCATACCATTGGTTTCCATAGCATAGAGTATATTAGTTTATCAATTCTTAACTAAGTGGCTTCTTTTTCGGCGAGGTGGAGGTTAGTCATGAGGGTTATTTTATATTTATTTTATGTCCCGAAATTTAAGGGGTTGTTTTTTGGGGTTTATTGATATAGTGAGTATACCAAAAAGCTGGCCACTCGGCCTAACTCTCTTTCCTGGTTTTCGGATGGGAACACGCATGATCTTTGTATAAGTTTTTTTTGTTTAAGACAATTTCCCTTTCACCGATGCGACCAGCTCCGGAAACTCCGTCATAGGCCTGTCATATCCTCTCTTTGAATCAACAGTACCAAAGTGTCCCTTGTCAGTATACTCATTGTATTCGCATTTAAGCTGTCGGTGAATATAGCGAGGTTCGTCGATGGGGATATACGGATCGTCCTTTGAGGCAAAAAGAATAATCCACTTCTGATTTTTATTAATAACGTCCCACTTCCATGGATGGTCATAGTACCCGCTGATCTTTTCGCTTTCCAGTCCAAGGTCAGTATGATTCACACCCACAAGCACCGAGCCGTATAGTTTGTGATTTTCCGCATACCGCAAAGTCGCCACCGCCCCGGATGAATGGCCGATGAGAATAGTATGCTCATCCGCACCAAGCTTTTCTAAATGCGGCAGCCACACAGCCGCCTTCGCTTCTACGCTATCTGGAAATGTCTCCGCGATCACAGGTATGTCGAGTGATTCAAACTGGGCTTTCACATATGGAAACCAGTAGTCGGTGCCTGTGCCTCCACCATTTCCATGGATGAGGATTATCTTAGTTGGTTTATTCATAAAGTGAGTATACCAAAAAAGCCCGGTTCTTGTGCCCGACCCTTTTCTCGATCAACGATCCAGGTCAACCACAGTATCAATCCGTATCTGACTGACAAACTCCGGGATATGGGACACCATGATCAAGGCACCACTATACTCATCGAGAGCCTTGGCTAAGATCGGCAGATGGCGAAAGTTGATATGGTTTGTCGGTTCGTCGAGGACGAGCAAGCCTGGTTTCTGCAGGACAAACCGGCACAATGACAGCAGACCTTTTTGCCCTTCAGACAGTGCGCCGATAGGCTGGGTGAGCAATTTGCCATCAAGTAAGAATCCGGCCGCTGTTGATCTCAACAGGTGCTCATCATCCTCAAACATAACCGCCTTCAACGCATCGAAAGCAAGTTGGTCGCTGTCGAGGTTGCCGAAATCTTGTTGATAGTACCCGACTAAAGCCTCCGGTGCCACAGTAGCAAAATCGGATGACCCTCCGGCAATTTTTGCCAGCAGGGTGCTTTTGCCGATACCATTCGGTCCTGCTATAACCACATGATCACCTTTACGGACAGTAACGTCGAGCTTCCGCTCCTTAGCTTTGTGGTCGCGTATAACCGTAGCCGCGTGAAGCTGGACAACTGTCCCGCCAAAATGCGGACCGAAGTCCTGACTGGGAATAGTAAATTTCCGAATTGGTTTGTCTTCTCTGCGCACACTCACTATATTTTCTTCAGCTTCCTCCGCAGATTCACGCATACGTTTTGCTACGCCACGAAGCTTGCCGCCCTTATGGGCAAACACCTCAGCCTGTGCACGCTTTTCTCTGATCTGCCTCTGCATCCGCGCGTTCTGTAAATTCTCGCGTTCAATCCGCTTCGTAATCTCCTCCACGACATCCGTGTAATTTCCCATATATTGTTCTACCTTCTTAGTGTGGACATCGAGATAGAGCACGCCATCCGAAAAAGCGTTTAAAAAATCAGCATCATGGGAAATGACGAGACATGTTTTTTCGTACATCACAAGAAAACCGGTTAGATGGTCGATACCGTACTGGTCGAGATTGTTTGTCGGCTCGTCGAGCAACAGAATATCCGGCTTCTGAATCAAAGCATGTGCTAAAAGCAATCGGGCCTGCTGTCCGCCGGACAGTTGGCGGATGATGCGATCCAAAGGCAGTGAGAGATGAACGATATCAAATACTTCCTGAATCATTTTATCCAGTTTGTGCTGTACATCAGTAAACGCGGTTTCAAAGTAGTCGCGAACATTTAAATCAAGCGCCTCCTTAGGCATGACTTGACGGGCTATGGCGACACTGGCACTCGGTGGAGTACGGGATACCCGGCCATCAGTCGGTTTAATCTCGTCCGTGATCAGCTTGAAAATTGAACTTTTCCCCGCTCCATTCTGACCCATCAGGGTGATGCGACTCCCCGTACGGACAGAGAAGCTTACCTCCTCAAGCAATGGCTTTCCCCCGCCATAGGCGAAGGTAACATCAGAGAAACTGAGAACTACATTATCTTTGGGCATGTGAAATATGAGTTTCTTTAGGAAATAGATAAAAAACCGAGTCTTAAAGTAGCCGTTAGCATAGTACTAACGTCTGCCTTGGGATAAGTATAGCAAAAACTCGGCTTTTGTGCCGAACCCTTCTCCACCACCCTGAGCAACCAAGCTGCGTCTCACTGGCCAATATGCCAGACACCTTTGTGCCGAAACGCCGGTATTGTTTGTCGCTTGGCACTATTCAGTAGCGAACGTAACGATCGTTTATTGTGTTTTGCGTAGTCAGAGAGCGGAGAAATCTGTTTTGACTGAAGATGAGTAATACGTTTGTGGAGGGATTCGAGCAATGAGAGCGCGAGCAAACTCGACATCGTTTTGAGTTTTCTATCATAGCGGTACTCCCTGAAAGCACGGTAATAGCCCTTTTTATCCTTATTATGGATTATTATCGGGGGGTACCCAAATTTTCTCAACTGTAAATTGATCAGCGCGCGACCGATACGACCGTTCCCGTCATTAAACGGATGCACTGTCTCAAAGTCCAAGTGGAAATTAGCTATACTATCTAAAAAGTAGGATCGATCGTCACTGGCAAAATCAATCATTGCCTGCTGTAACAACCCTTCGACCTTTTCGGGCGCGGGAGCGACATGCGTGCCGACCCGGACGTACTCGCCTTTTTTTCTTAGGCGTCCGGCTATATTGGGACTGATGTTTTCCAGAAGCATTTTATGGAGCAGTAGGATTTTTCCCACATCCAGCACTCCTCCCCAAAAATCCTTGTTTCGCAAGTACTCCATAATGCGTGCCAGGTTCTTGGCTTCAAACACCTCTCGCAAGTCGATATTTCTTTCTACCTCCATCTCGAGGAGGATTTTCTCAGTCTCCTTCAGTGTCAGAGTAGAGTTTTCAATAGCGTTTGAATTATACACGCTCTCAGGGACTTCAGCTTCCTCAATCAACTTCAAAAGTTCCGTTTTTCCTTTCCGGAGCGTTTCATACTCTTTTTTTAGCTTATTGATCCGCTTTTGAACATGATTTGGAGTTACCATACTGTTATACTACACTATTCACGGTATTTTGTCAATAAACCGTGAATTTACCCATAATTGAAGTAGGATTCACGTTATTTTGACTATTTATGATTAAAATCACTAGAAGTCAATACTTTATAACTTTAAAGTGTAAACCTATAAAAATGACACCCTCTATCGATGCCCGGAGTGGTTAGAAAACACTACCACCCTACCCCAAAACTGACTCATTGGGTGTAGGGCATGAGGTGTTGAATCAACTATCCTAAACTCAAGCTATACTGTTTTAGCGTTTTCTTTATTTCTTTGTAATCCGGAAAGGTTTGTCCAACCAAGCTCCAAAACTTCTTGGAATGATTAAACTCCTTCAAATGACATAGTTCATGGACGATAATGTAATCAGCCAATCGTGGTGGTAACGAGGTGATTTTATAGTTAAAGCTAAGATTGCCTTTTTTAGAGCAGCTTCCCCACCGTGTTTTTTGATTTCGTATACTAACTCGTTTAAAAGGATATGTATATTCATTATTGAAATGTTGAACACGCTCTATTACAAATCTATATGAATCATCTCTACTTTTTAAGTAGCTCCCCTGACTATGTCGAGCAACGGGTTTGAGTTTGAATTGTCTAAAATAATCCAATTTTGTAAAAAGCCACCTACTTTTTTCCCGGATAAATTTCTCCGCAATATTCTCACGAAGATTATACGGCGTCGTAACAACAACTGAACCGTCGACAAATACCGCAAGGCGCATTCTGCGGACCCGTTTACTCTTGCGTAATGTATACGAAATATTCTTATTATCGAAGGATATGTTTCTTGTCATGCTTTGAAATCTTTACTGATAGCACCTACGTGCACCAGCCTGTCCATTACCGCTTCGCTCGTTCAATCATGAATGTTACTGCCTTATTCATGTTAATCGGTTTTATAGTAATTTTTGGATATCGCATCTGAAATACCCGAAATACCTCGTCAACAAAAGCCTGACCGACTGATGTCACTCCCTTAAAATCAAGGGAAATCGTCTTAAACTTATCAAGACCAGCTGTCAATCTCCTACCCTGCGACCTTGAGATGTACTCACTCCCAGCCATGAACATTTTGACACGTACCTGAGTTTTTGAAAATGACATCGTTTTATCACTGTACCGACGAAATATCTGGTTCAATGACTTTCGCGTAGGAAGTCGGAGCATAAATGAGACGCGCGTACCTTTGAGGGGGTTCTGTCTCTTTTTTACAAAGATATCACCTACAACATTATTGAACTCTAGCTTCGTGCTTCCACTCTGGATAATCAAAATGTCAGCAGCTTTTGAAGTGAAAAAGATTCCTTCTCCGGAATGAGCCTTCGGCATCGTTGTTTGCTTTCCTTTCATCAGCTCCTCAATCGCTTCTTCTTCATTACGTAGCTTTCGTGTCCTCATAATATTTCGGAATATCCCGACGCCCTCATCAATCACTTCGAAAAAGACCATATCTTTCTCACGATCGAGGCGTATACTGATCAATCGCGATCCTGAATGATCAATGGCATTATTGAGCATCTCGGTGAACCCGTAGTCAAGTATAGCGGATGCTTGGGTGGCGAGTTTCACCCATATACCTGTTTCTCTCTTGAGTCTCTCCAGTACACGATCTTCGCTCAGATCGTGGTTTTTGTTCTTTAGGATCAGTTGTTTTTGCAGGATATTGCGCTTAGCATTTTCCACCGCCTGTGGCGAAGTGGAAATATACCGCGCCTGATTTGCCCTACCGATTAACATGATTTTTCCTTCCTGCTGGAGCTTGCGCAAAAAACGACCGACATATTCGCGAGAAAAGCCGGTTTCATGGACGATATCTGCAGACCGGACTTCGCCGGTATTATGTATTTCTTTGAGAATACGCTTTCGAATATCCATATGGGTAGTTGACAACTTTAGTATACATTAATAAATCTAAGTTGTCAACAAAGCTGTCAATATTCTCACGAAGATTATACGGCGTCGTAACAACAACTGAACCATCGACAAATACCGCAAGGCGCATTCTACGGGCCCGTCTACTCTTGCGCAATGTATACGTGACTTCCTTATTGTCGAGCGAAATGTGTTTTGTCATTCTGTATACTTTTTACTAACCTTCTGTTTCCACCAGATACCAGTGCACTCCAGATCTTTGGGTATGTGAAATATGAATTACGTTAGGAAATAGATAAAAAACTGATTCTTAAAGTAGCCGTCAGGATAGTACTAACGTCTGCCTTAGGATGAGTATAGCAAAAAGTTGGCATTCGTGCAGAATCCTTCTTCCTGTAAACGCTATAATTCAAAAAAACCTCTTCTGAAAAGAAGAGTTTTTAATATTTATAAACTAGGGTAAATTTTCTTAGACTTTGGAGGGATTGAGGTTGTGAAACATTGCGGTAATTTTTGGGGGATAAGAAAATGAGCCCATGAGAAAGCTACTGGTAGAAAAGCAACTAAGAGTTATTTCTTCCTGGACTTTATTACCTCAATATATATACCCTGACCGCTCATTAATATTCCCTGTTCCACCGCCGGCTGCTTTTTTGGATAGTCTAGCACAAATGATCGTAGTATTTCATGGCCAATCTGACGTACGGTAGCATAGATAACACCTTCTTCCGCAAACCAGCTTTTCCCATCGGAAGATCTAAACCACCCCATCGAATTTTTTCGAGCTATGTTGATATACTTTTCATCTAACTTTGGGTCTACATGGGCACCACCGTCCTTATTAGCTAGATCAAGTATAACATCGCTTCGCGTAAAGTTGACGCTATAATTATCTGTAAAAACGACTCTATTCCAGAAGTGACTAAATGGAACATATTTAGCTTCACCTCTTGGAATTCTATCTAGCATTGGGGTAGGACCCTTATTACTACGATATAAAAGTCCTGCAAAACTTCCGGCTCGGATTATATTTGGACCTGAAGGAACCCTAAGAAAAGCAATAGTATCAAAAAATGGTAGCTTCTTCATGTCTAACTGCCCAGCTAGCGAACGTGAGTTAGTGGTGTCATGGACAAGTACTCTAATAGTAGTCGCAATAGACTTTGCGGCAACAATAGTTCCCTTATCATATAGTTCGACTAATTTTTTTAATAGTTCTAGCTGATCTACTAGCTCTTTTTTTAGATCGCCGGAAGTACGATTAACGTTGCTCACAGCAGTATTTATTAATCTTAAATATTGTGGATAACTCCCTATTTCAACTTCGGTAGATTTTCGGTATACTGGAAGTGTAATATTACCATTAAAGTTTGTCAATATATAATGGCTACGCCCACCAAGAGACAAAAGCAAATACTCGATTATCTTACTAAATACATAAGCGAAAACGGCTACTCCCCTACCTTTGAGGAAATACGCCGTCATTTTAAGTTATCTGCGCCATCAACTGTACATCAGCATATTGAAGCTTTATTGTCGAAAGGATTTCTGACTAGAAATAATCATTCAGCAAGAGGAGTTGAGCTAAGCAAAAGTGGCAGTAACTTAATAGAAATTGCAATCAAAGGGACGATAGCTGCCGGAGAACCAATTGAGGCTATAGAGATACCCGATTCTAGCGTATCAATTCCTAAAGAAGAAATTAACTTATTAAGAAATCATTATGCGCTTAGAGTTAAAGGCGATAGCATGATAAAAGAAGGAATTTTTGATGGAGATATTGTAATTATCCGTCAACAGAAAATTGCAGATAATGGACAAACTGTTGTCGCAATTATTGATGATAATGAAGCAACTCTCAAAAAATTGTATCGAGAAGGTAATAGATTTAGACTTCAACCAGCTAATCCTACATTTTTGCCAATTTATAGAAACGAAGTTGAAATAAGAGGTTTAGTAGTAAAGATTATTAGGAATTTTGACAATAAGACAGCAAATAATCAACATCAATTACTTAATAAAAGGTTTAGTATTTCAAAAAATATTCTATTAATTGATATCTATAATAATATTAATTTAAAGAGTATTTCTAAACAACAACTGTTAGATATTTTATTTTCATTCTTTTCAAAGCCACTCCAGATCAACAATACTCTTGAAGATTATATATATAAATCAATTAGCAATAATAATCATGTTGATTTAATTAAGCTAATTCAACTTATTGGTATAACCCATCAAAAAGAAAAAGAAAAAAAGAAACTTTATAACACAAATGAAAGAAAACATTTTGGTATTTACTACACCGACTATCAAATTGCAGAGCAAATAATCATTGAATCTCTTCAGGGTCTTACTTTCAAACAGCTGCTTGAAAAGAAGTTTCTTGAGCCCTGTGCAGGAAACGGTATCTTTATAATTGCATATATCGATTATTTGTTTAAAATAAATAAGAATTGCTCTCAACATGATCTCCAAAAAGTGCTGAATAACATTTACTGTGCCGACATTGACGATGAAGCAATAGAATTATTAAAAATCATTTTAAAAAAGTATATTTACAGGAAATATAATTATCAAATCAAACTTGTTGATAATAATTATTACATTGGTGATTTATTATTCGACATCAATGGATCGCAAATAATAAAAATTGACCCACGAAATATATTTAATGTAAAAGATGGATTTGACATTATTATAACAAATCCACCATATAAACTATTAAAAGCAAACGGTGATAAATATGGCAAAAAAACAAATAATGGATATCATGAACAAATAAAAAATATTATTCAATTTATTAAAAATAATAATTTCTATAAATATAACCAAGGTACTTTAAATTATTATAAGCTATTTGTAGAAGAAATTATTGAAAACTACTCACATGATGACAGTCGTATTGGACTACTAATTCCAATAACATTATTAAACGACCTTCAAAGCGAAAAACTTCGGAAGAGAATTTTTTATAACTACAAAATTAGTAATATATATATAATTCCAGAAAAAAACAAGTTCTTTCCTGACATAACTCAATCTTTTTGCTTTTTTGGAATTAATAAAAGTTATTCTGGAGATAATTTCTCAGTTGTAAATGATGTTGATAGTATTAATAAAATTCATAATGATAAAATTGACATCAATATAAATGATTTAATAAATATTTCATCAACAATTCCAATAATTGCTGAAAATAGCATAGGCTGGAAAATATTAAATAAAATCTCCAAACATAATAAAATTAAACAACTTCTATCAATAAATAATTTACGCGGTGAACTTGATTTAACTCTAGATAAAAAATATGTAACAAATGAAGCTACCTCATATCCGCTTTTAAAGGGAATAAATATTAATGAGTTCAACTTTAGTAAGAGTAACAAATTTATTAAGGAGGAATTTATTGCAAAATTAAGCAGTAAAAGTCAATACATTAAACAGGAGCGATTAGTTTGTCAACAAATTTCAAATATAAATTCAGATAAAAGATTAAAATTTGTAAAAGTCCCGAAAGGATTTATTTTAGGCAACTCATGTAATTTTATTTCAAAAGAGAATAAACTACAAATTGGCGATGATATCAAGTTAGATTATCTATTAGGACTTTTAAACTCATACTTACTTGATTGGAGGTTTAATCTGACTAACTCTAATAATCATATTAGTAATTATGAACTTAACGATCTCCCGATTGCTCATACAAACAAAAAAAATATTGAATATATTTGTCAATTAGTTAAAAATATTAATAGTACGGACATCAAAAGATTAAGTAAGTTAAATATTTTAGTATTTAAGATATATAACATTTCAAAAAATGAGATAAAACATGTTTTTAGTAAGTATAAACAAAATGAATTAATCACCTATATAATCAAACAAACACAAAACTATGCTTTATAACCATGTAACGTACTCTCTCAGTTCAAATGACTTAAAAATGGTTAAGTCGATACCAGAAGGAGGAAACTGGAAAAATATTCCTAAAAGTATTCCCTCCAAAAGACTTGAGCAGATTAGAAAAAATGGCGGCAGAACCACTTTATACGGTAGACTTATGTGGTCAAAACCCAGTTACACAATAACCACTTATTTTAACAGACCGGGTAATGGCTCATATATTCATCCTAAAGATAATAGAGTCATAAGTGCTAGAGAAGCTGCACGATTACAATCATTTCCAGATAACTATTTTTTCTATGGATCAAAAACATCCTTACCTAAACAAATCGGAAATGCTGTCCCGCCATTGCTTGCTTATCATATAGCTAAGGAGATCAAAAAGGTCACAAACACTAATAATGTACTAGACTTGTTTTGTGGTTCCGGGGGCTTAAGCTTAGGGTTCAAGTGGGCTGGTTATAAAATAATAGCAGCCAATGATAATTTTCCAGCTGCCTGCGAAACTTATAGACGTAACCACAAGAAAACTCTTTTTCTGGAAGGAGATATTACAACGAAACAAATAAAAAAAGTATTATTAAACACTATAAGAAAAAAGAAAATTGACATTGTAATAGGTGGACCGCCATGCCAAGGATTTTCTCATGCTGGAAAGCGTCTTATTGATGACCCAAGAAATTTTCTCTATAAAGAATTTGTTTATATAGTGAAAAAGACTAAACCCAGGGCAATTTTGATAGAAAATGTTGAAGGAGTATTAACAAGTGATAATGGAAATACTTATAAAAATATAAAAGATAATTTTTCTGATCTTGGCTATAGATTACTAGGTAAAAAGATGAATACAGCTCAATTTGGGGTTCCACAAAAAAGAAAAAGAGTGATTATGATTGGCGTACTTAAAGGTGACCCAGAAAAATGCTTTCCTGAGCCAATTATACGTGATGAAAATAACTTTTCTAGTGTAAAAACTGCTATAGGAAACCTGCCATCAATTAAGGTCAACGGAGGTATTAATGTAAGGAAAGTTAAGCTTAAACCAAAAAACAGATATCAGGAATTTCTTGCTGGTACAATCTCACCTAAACTCTACTCTACAAATTAAAATCTTTTTAATAACTCTTCGGCTAAATACTCTAACGAGTTTTTTAAATGTCTTTCTGCTAGACTATTATCTTTATTATTGAGTGAGCTTATAGTTTTATCAAGTTCGTTCGAATATTCTTTTGATTTCATTATTTTAATTTTTCTATTATTTTTTTCTTTGTAGTGCTTAAGTGACTCAATGGATATTCTGATATACCTTTTTGCATTGTTCTTATACTGTTTTTTAGCACCTTTAACTTTCTTTAGCTTTGCATACGTACCGTTTTTCGGATCAAATCCAATAATTCTAGGTAAATAATATGCATATTCAGGATGAAGAAAAGTTTTAACAAGAAAGTCGTTGTAACCAGCAGCTGATATTGTTGAAAGTGTTATTAGTACGTAATGCAAATTTTCTCTCATTATTTTACTCAACTTTAGCGCATCCACATCTGTTTTTACTAAATACTTTAATTTATCCCAAATATATTTTGAGTGCCAAGATACAACAGCTTCACCATTTTTTTCATCATTTATAAGAGTCCGAACATCCTGTAAGGTCATTCGATTATTTTTTGCCGAGTTAGCTGCTGCCGTAAGTGGATTAAATTTTGGTCTATGAGCAAAGCCAAGTGATATTGGTCCAATATGATCAGGACTTAAATTGTGCTTATTAAATTCTTTCATCAACCAACTAGCAGCCTTCCAGTCTCCGTCGGACCAGTTTTCGTACGCCCTCCTATCTTCTCCGTAACGATTTAAATTATCTTTATGTCTACCAGTATCTTGTGTGGATCTACAACAGCTGTTATATGTATGATACCCATCATAACGATCCGGGGCGTCACTCATTGCTCCAGGACTTTTTCCACCTCTTTTATTTGGATAAATATAATCAAGACTTTTAGTTTTTCCGCAAATTTGACAAGGTTTTTCACCAGTTGGGTGAATGGCCCTAGCGACTTTAGAAATCCAAGCATTACCTTTCTCCATTTCTAATGACTTACGTTTTTTATCCCACCATTCTAATCTTTGTTGTCCAATTTTACTTTTTACGGTAGTTACCCATCGTATGTCACCATCTTTCTTATATGGCTCAGGCATTCCTTCGTAATTAGAGTGTTTGACTATAAAATTCATATATTTTAGAAACTCTTTATGCCAGACTCTCTTTATTCTTTTTGTCATGTTTTTTGTGTTAAATATCCCAATTATTATGATATTTATCGAATTCGCCAAACTGTGGCTTATCAAACGCTCTAATAGGATTGTCTACGTGTGGACGTCCTTGACGTCCTGGTGTGGCTAACCATTCTTGATGTTGTTTTGCCATCCATTTTGCAAACAAATTTTTTGGAATTAAAAAATAATCTGGCCTTTCATTTTTTCCTTTTAAATCAACAAAAGCAATAAAAAAATTATTACCGGGCACTATAGTCTCTATTCCCTTATTTAAAATCCATCCTTGCCTATTTCCAACTGATCTAGTTTTAACTTGGACATTTAGAGTTCTAGCTCCATCAGGAGTGGTTGCAATTACGTCTATATTTGGAGTATTCTTTAACGTCATAGTTGCGATCCATCCCCGTCTTGAAAGTTCAGCTGCAATAAAATACTCTCCTGCTACGCCAGTGATGTTGTATGTGGCTCTACGATTTGTCGCATCCTTTGTATTAATCTTAGTTTGTTTATTTATCATAGTTTAGTGTACATAATTGTCATTCATGTACCCCCATCATCCCACTTTCACTCAATAAAATCAACTCCACACACCAATATACATTGGTGTGGAAGCAGGCCCCAATAAATAATTGGATTTTAAGAAAAATTATAAAACCTGCTCAAACATACAGCGCTCCCCTTTTGTTAACCCCGCCATGGTCAGGTGAATAAAAAATATTTTCCAGTTCGGGCCCATCGCTTTCAAAACAGATTTGCCGTTGACAAATTTTTCACCATAGTATGATTTTTTCAGGATATTATATTCAATAATCAGCCGACCGTCACCGCCATATATATTGCGGTACTCCATTGATCTTTTGTCCCCTGCTTGTTTGTATGATAACAAATCAGGATCATACAGTGCCGTGCCGCTGATGGTTTTTCCGTTTTGCATTTTGAATTTCATAAACATGACTCTCAAGGGAAAGTCGTCAAATTCCGGTTTGTTTTGAATTTGCAGATGCTCGGGAATAAAGCTAAAAAAACTACGTTTTTTATTAAACTCATCAATGCCCATAATTTTAATGTTAATGATAAAACAATCTTTCCCGGAAAAAGAAAGATTCTTTTATTTTCACAAATAAAAAATCGACCTTTATCTTTTCCCTTTTCGGGCTAGAATTGGCACCTTCTAAGTGGATTGCCTTAGGGTTGCCGGCAGGTTGTGGGGCTAGTTCCCTCGCTGCACTCTTGATAATTATGTTAGGTTGTTAAAGACACTTTTATAATATGTTATTTTCCAAAAAAAGTCAAGCTGAAAAATTTGCATTCCGCAACAAAAAAACTAATCTACTAACATTTAGTATTAAAAAACACCCGAGCAATTTACAGCTCGAGCGTTTTTTAGTTATAGGTTAATATTACTCAAACAAATGCAAAACACCATTTAGTGTTCCCCAGGCTGGTGTCCATGCATCAATCCTCATGAAAACAACGTCTTCGGGTATAGAAATATTTGCTGTTCCTTGGCAACCGCCATCTAGATAAAGAAAAGTGCTGTAATATGTTTCAACCTGATTATTGTCGTAATATGTATACGCATACTGGCAAGTATGCCCAGCTGGTGTACCCTGCCAATCAAATTCAAGCTGTGCATTTGAATAATCCTTTATATTTAATATTTCACCTGTTGTAAGATCAGTGGTTGGATGATAATTATCCCAAAGAATGACATTAGGAGGAATTGAGGCGTGAAGGCTTTCAAGGTATTCAACTCGAGCTTCTAATGCCACAAAGCGCTCTTCATCCCACCCTTCCCCTGCTGGACCCTGGGGGCCTGTCTCACCTTGGGGGCCTTGAGGTCCCTCTGGTCCGGGGATGAGCTGGATGTTATCAATTTGCTCCTGCAGATTAGCCAGGGCTTGCCAAAGGGCCGTGAAAGGATTACCGCCTCTTAGTACAACTTCATTATTCCACACTGTTTCGAGATCCAGTGTTTCTGCAACAAGTTGTAACCCTTTCACGCTTGTTGTAGTAATAAACAACGCGCAAATTACTACCAAACCTGTTATCATTACTTTTTTCATAGTTTTTCTAATTAATTATTAAATAAATAAACCCGCCTCCTTATATTTACGGGTTATTAATAAACATCACGCATTAATAAAAGTATGCTCTTACTTTACGCTTAATGCAGCAAAAAATCAACCCAAATTTCATGATTGGCTAGAAAAATACTTATCCTTATTTACTCTCCTGATAATTGGTCCCAAATGCTTTATCTGTTAATTCAGCCATTGTTTTAGAACTTATAATATCTCCAAGTTTATAATAACGTGGTCCAAATAATGCTAATTCAGGATGATTCCCCAAAATAATAGGATTTTCTAATTTATGTATATTCCCGTCATGATGAATAATATATTTGCCAGGAGAATCATGATAGGGTTCAATTTTCGTAATTTTTGCATAAACTCTAATTGCACTTACCGGAGCAGCTTCATAAAGTCCAACATATTTTAATTTTTTAATATTATTTTTTCCTATTCTAACTGCCCACCAAGCATTCTCTTTTTCAAAGGCATTTTTTCGCCCACTACCTATTGAAGGACCAATGATAGTGTCATATTCTCTAGTGTCTGTTTCTTTCTTTTCCATTTCCCCTTTTTTACTAGCTATGCTCGGGACATCCTCTTTTAATGGTTCAAAAATATTAAACCCTAATACGGTTATTAATAATTCAAAATCATTAAATAAATCCATAACAGTTGCCATTTTGAATTCATGTAAATTAATTTTTACCGGTGAAGTTAAATTTTGAACATTAAATCTATTTACCTCTATAGCCTTAGCGATTGTATGTGACTCAAGAAATTTTACATCCGCTTTATCCAGGACACCTCCAGATGATACAAATACTACTACCCAAAACCAAAACTTCTTGTTCATTTTATGTTGGTAAATTCTATTCTTAAAATTTTCACACTCACCAACGTATAAGGTAGTACGCTCATCGTCAATCAATAAATAAAGCGCAGGAAATGATAAATCATCACGACTTTTTATAAAATCTAACTTATCCCTTGGAATAACATAAACTTTCGAATTACTATTGGCAACCTCGGCAATTTTTATTCCATTTAAATCAGAATCTTTGATAAATATTGTTAAGACCTTGTCTGTCATACAATTATTTATTATTTAATGATTTTCCAGTTATTTAAGTATTTAGACAATGGTATGATATTAAATCCTTTATTATTAAATTCGAATGATCTTTTACTTTTTGAGTCAATCCAAATAAAAAAATGATAAACCCCTCCTCTTCTAACCTTTTTCTTCTTACATATTATTCTTAACTCTTTCTCAGGGACAATTAAATAATCAATGTTCAATTTTTTTCTAGTAGACGTATCAACGAAATTATGCAATACAAAAATATAATAATCTAGCTTGTTTGTTGGTTTCATTACCGAGGACTTTTTTAATCTAAACCAAGCTCCCCCACCGTCACCAAAGTGCCTTTCTTGGGATATACTCGCCTCATACGTCCTACTTCCCTTGACTTGAATTGAGATAGTCTTTTGTTTCCTTAAATTTACAGCGTAAAGATCAATATCCTTTAGTTGTGAATTAAGGGGGAAAAATATCTCCCATCCTTTCAGATTTGCTTTTAACTTATCTGCCACTAAACATTCATCAATATTCAGTGACCAAAGATTTTTTATTCCCATAATTACTCATAATCACTATATTTTTTATCTGAACCTTTAACTTTCTCTATCGGATACTTCTTCGCATTTTTCTTTATTTTCTTATCAGCCGCGGCAATTAAATCAACCTTCATTTCATCCGCCAGCATAATTAAATAAATAAAAACATCAGCCATTTCTTCACCGATTTCCTCTTTGTGTTCGGCAATATACTTGGGATCAGCGCCGCGCTGCCATAAAAACTTTTCCAGCAGTTCCCCGGCTTCCACGTTTAGTGACACAGCCAGTTCTTTGGCCGTATGGTACTTGTTCCAATCGCGCGCTTCGGTAAATTCCGCCAGCTTTTTTTGGAGTTTTTTTATGTCACTCATACGTAAACCTTACCCCTTCCCATACCAAAAATCAACCGTGTACCACTCCCGCCAGACCTGCCTGCCAGCATGCAGGGGCGGGGTAAATTATTTTATTATCTCAATTCTTTCTCCTTCAGGTGTGTAGTAGGCAATCTCCCTACCTTCATCACTGATCTCAGTTTCCAAAAAGACGTGGGTAAAATTCTGTTTATCATTACCACACTTTTTACAAGGTGGTCTTTTATTTAAATTTTTAGGGCGCCAATGTATGAGCATCCGAGAAAAAAATTCAATTAAAGTTGATTTTTTACTTTTCAGATTATACCTTGTATAGTTTCCGCATTCTGGACAATGCGCATATCTTTTTTTATCTTTTCTCATACCCCCATTCTCCCACTTCTAACCAATAAGATCAACCCTGAACTATGACTCGCTATGCTCGTCAAATTCAGGGCAAGCCCCCCCTTAATTTGTGTGGGAGCAGGCCCACCTTCGCTAAAGCTACGGTGCACAAGCTCGACTCACCAATTTCATTGGTGTTGAGTCCGTTAAGGAGTGTGCGGAAATCATTATTCTAAAATAGCCTGTTCTTAGTGTTGACTTTTCCTTTTAAATACGATATACCTCCCCTGAAACAGAATCACAAATCGCAAATTGACATAAACAAATAACGGATGAACGGGAGGATTTCATGAACACATGGAACAGAATACTCGGAGCCATGGCGCTGTGTCTGGCTATCGCATGTCTGGGGTGCGGCGATGATGGCGTTACCAACCCAGACAGATCCACTATCACAATCACCACCGTACCTTCAGGACTTGAAGTGATCCTTGATGACACTCCAACTGGCATGACAACGCCAGCAACGTTTACTGATTTGGAGCCTAAAGAGCATACCGTTAGAATCCTCTTGGAGGGCCACTTCCCCGCTGAGTCAACATTCACCGTTGCGAATATACCTTCCCGTGAGGTTTCGTTGCGTCTCGATCCGGCTCCTAACTTCCATATTGCGTATACGGATCAGGATACCATTTTCGTCGTCGGACTTGATGGAATGCATCCTGCCATACTCGCAACTGACTGCTATCGCTCGTCTGACAACAAATCTCTCAAATGGTCTCCCAATGGCAAGTGCCTCGTGTACATGCATCGGGATGGGTTTGGGTTGATTGAGACTGGGCAAAGTCAGACATACTACATTGCTGCTTATCACATGACGCAAAGAGCCGATTATGCCTGGTCACACACGGGAAACGAGCTCGCAATTCATGAATGGTGGAAAGGTCTTTCATTGTTTACCGTCGATGACAAGATCAAAGAGTTGGTCGTTCGAACCACGTATGCAAACTCACCGGCCTTTAGTCCCAACGATTCGATTATCTTTTACATCGAACATTCGTATGGCACGCGGGCTTGGGGGTATCTCAGAAACATTCGAAGTGAGCAGCATATCTCCATGACCAACCGATTTAGGACAGCTTGGGATGAGCAGCTCAATCCAGCATGGATTTCTCATTCTGAAATTCTCTTCAAGAGCAGCGGAAATGATTCGGCGGGCATCTATTACCTCAACGTAGCAGATACGTTTGGAGTGGGGCCGATTTCACCTGAGCGAATTATCAGCGTCAATGGCAAAATCCAGGATTTCAGTATCTCTCCCAACGGCAGGTATTATGCATTCAGTACGTGGGAGGAATACCAACCCTCCGAGCTGTATTACGGGCTGGTAGGTGACTGGTCGCCCACATTGCTCCTGAAAATAGATGAGTTTCAGAGCCTTCACTTTTCGTGGTCACCAGCCAGCGATGCAATCGCCGTTCGATATCCGTGGGCTCCCACGAGATCCAATATCATCACCTGGATTACGCTGGGTGGCAACACCTATCGCATCGTACCTTCCAGTAATTACCTGGGCCATGGCGACCTAACAGTCGGACCATGAAGCACAGCTATAACAATCCGAACGGCTCCCCGTGCCTTCTATGGGGAGTCGTTTTTTAATACCAATGATATTTTCATTTTAGTGGGAAATCAACCCAGCCCTTCGCCGTTTACGTTCAAGCGTACTACACTCGCTTCATCGCACTGTCATACCACTCCTTGGCGATCTCCTTCGCGCGGTCAGATGACATGCGGTCATACATCCAGGAAAATTTCTCCTTAGTGTTTTCCCGACCATAAACTTCCATTAAATCATCCACAAAGTGATCGACATTATTTTCAAAAAAACTTATGCTGTCCGCGTCCATGATAACGTTTTGGTCATCATTACCGCCTTCTTCATGTTTGACTATCATCATTTTTACTCGCTCTATCATGACATCATCAGCCCCGTTGTCTTTTAAAAACTCCCCAACAATTTGCGCACCGCCTTCTTGATGCATCTTCAAGTACTCCGGTTCATGGAGATTGCCTTCTGTTTTCTGATGTTTTCTTTTGCTAAAAACACGTTCGATGTCATGGGTAAGGGCGGCTATAAGCATAGCCTCGTCTGCATCCGGCCTGAGTTCGCGTGCCCAGTGCGCAGTTCGTTCGAAGTGAACCATCTGTCGGGGCTTGGCGTTTTGCTCGAGCCATTTTTTTACTTTGTCGTACATTTTGTTCATTGCTACATTTTAGCTTGTATACCAGAAAAATCAATTCACTCCTCCCCTCGGCGCATCCCCGCATTTACAACAAACTCCACACACTAATATCGGAGGGCGTGAATGCATGTTAAATAATTTATTACCCCTTCTGAGCCCGCGTAATCATAAACTGCACTGTTTCATTTATATTCATCGGCTGAATTATAATGCGGGGATGGCGGCTTTGGAACACCCGGAACACTTCATCAGCAAATGCCTCAAATCGCTGATCCATAATCCCTCCTCTGAAGACTACGTGATTGATTGGTAAACTATTCTGTGTCTGTTTTGAATTCCGATATCTTATAACAGCTAACTGGAGTTGTCAATTCGTATTGCTACCCCCCCCCGCGGCGCATCCCCGCATTTATGACAAACAAAAAAAAGCGGGGACAACGAGATCACTCGTCGCCCCCTATTAAACAACAACTTAGTACTCCGATCAATTCGTCCCGAACTCGATACCCTGCGCCAGGGGCAGTTGGCCGGAGAAGTTGATCACATTGGTCGCCCTTCTCATGTACCGCTGCCAAGCGTTCGAACCGGATTCGCGTCCTCCACCGGTCGCTTTGTTACCGCCGAACGCCCCGCCTATCTCAGCACCGCTCGTACCGGTATTGATATTTGCAATACCACAGTCCGAACCACTGGCCGAGATAAACCTCATGGCCTCCCGCAGATCAGTAGTGAACATCGAGGACGAAAGCCCCTGCGGCACATCGTTGTGGATGGTAATTGCTTCATCCAAATCGCCGTACGTCAGAACGTAGAGAACGGGAGCGAACGTTTCCTGCTTGACAACCGCCGTCTGTGAGGGCATCCGGATAATCGTCGGTTCGACACAGAATGCGCCAATTTCTGTCAGGCGCCTGCCTCCGTAAACAATCTCTCCACCCTGTCCCTTCGCGCACTCAATTGCCGCGAACATATCACAAACGGCATCTGAGCTCACCAGCGGGCCCATGAGTGTTTTGGGATCCGTTGGATCACCGATACAAACCTGACCGTAAGCGCTGGTCAGCCTTCTGATCAGCTCGTCTGCTACTGATTCTTGAACGATGACCCTACGGGTCGATGTGCAACGCTGGCCGGCTGTGCCTACAGCGCCGAATAGGATAGCACGAGTAGCCATTTCCAGGTCGGCATGAGGAGTCACGATGACTGCATTGTTTCCGCCCAGTTCCAGAATGTGGTCGCCGAGCCTCCCGGCAACAGCCTGGGCGACTCTGATTCCAGTCTTCGTCGAACCGGTAAAAGAAATCAGCGGCATGCGCGTATCATTGATCATGGAATCACCGATTACTTGACCGCTTCCGATGACGAGGTTGAAAACGGATGGCAGTCCGTGTTCCTGCATGATGTCATTGCAGATTTTCTGTATCGCGATTGCTGTAAGCGGTGTCTTGCTCGACGGCTTCCACACCATGGTGCTACCACACACAGCGGCAATGGCGGCATTCCATGCCCAAACCGCTGCCGGAAAGTTGAAAGCCGTTACGATGCCGATCGTTCCGAGCGGATGCCACTGCTCGCACATGAAATGTTCCGGACGCTCTGAAGGAATGGTCAATCCCGGAAGCATCCGCGATAAGCCGACGGCGTAATCGCAGATGTCGATCATCTCTTGTACTTCGCCTTCGCCCTCTGCCAAAATCTTGCCCATTTCCATGCTGATGAGAAGTCCGAGTGGTCCCTTGAGTGCCCGAAGCCGATTGCCAAGCTCACGCACAATGTCTCCGCGCATTGGTGCTGTCATCGCCTGCCACTTGGCGGACCCTCCGCTCGCCGCACTCATCACATACTCATAGCCATCGGGTGTCGTTTGCCTGACACCCGCGATCAGATCGCCGCTGAACGGGTTTCTGGATTCAAGTACATCCCCTGGGTCTTGCGGATACCAGTCTCCATTTGCGGATGTTCCGAGTGAAACATCCGTAATACCCAGTGCTCGAAGAACGTCTTGCACATTCATGCCGTTTCTCCTCTACTAGTAGGTTTGTCGTTATTTCTCTATTGAGAGATTCCTCGTTATTTGCGAAATAAAAGGTACATTTTTATATTTTAACTTAGCTCATCCACCTATATTTGTAAACATCGTTTGTAAAAAAACCTTCCCCGCGGCGCATCCCAGCATTTATGGCAAACTAAAAAACCCAATCATATTGAGCATCATAATAACGAGGGTTAGTGAAGGCCATTTACGGCACTGGCAAGCTCGTCCGGCCGCTGGCTGCCAATAATTATCTTCTTACCGTCGCGAAACAATATCTCCACTCCGGCATTGCCGTATGCCGTATATATCCATACTCCATTTATCGAATATTTAATACCCCAACCGCCATGTTCGCGGATAGGCCGAAACGTGGTCGGCGTAGCTTGAGCAATGTCCACGTGGGTATACACCTTGTTCACAAACGGAAAATACCTCATGTTAAGCTGCTTGCCTGATACTTGTATCTTTAAGTGGGTGTTGAAAAAAAACCACGGAAATACCGCACCAATAAGCAACGTCATCGGATACATGGCCCAGTCAGGTGCGGGATTATTTCCAAAGGGAATATGAAAAAATATCTGAATTACAAAACCAACCCACATACCTAAAGCTATAATGCCAACCAAGATCCGTATCCACCATATCCGTATGTATTGTTTTTCAGAAAAAACAAAGTCCATGTACATAGTATAGCCCATTAATTAAGGAAGTCCATTTATACATTAGAAGCTAAAAATATCGTAGGCAGTTTGTTGAGACCCTCCCCTTCCCACGGCGCATCCCCACATTAACAATAAAAAGAAAAGGCTCCGCGCGTAAAGCAACGCGGAACCCATAAGTTGTGTGATGACCATTGTCACCACCCACGACGCACACCGCGTCTTCCACGGCCATTCCGGCCTTTACCTCCTCTGCTCAATCGTTTTGTACCACTGCCTCCGCAGTGTGTGCAGCTTCTATGGGGTTTACCGGGTTTTCCGTAACCCCCGCACTTTGGGCAGTTCCCATACCGCTCCTTCATTCTCCTCATCGATATCCTCCCGTCAGAAGGTTCTGTTTTTGAATTAGTATACTTTATATAATACCCCTTGAAGTGTCAATGACAAACTAAAAAACACCCACTTCTCTCGGGATTGGAGGGATTATTTTAACTTATCTAAGACATTCCCCAGTGCTTCGATTTCCCGACCATACGCTGCCCAGTCACCGCGCTTTTGAGCATCAAGGGCTGCCTCGTAATGAGTATTCGCTTGAGTAATTAAATCTTGTGATGTATCTACTTGAGTTTCATCTTCGGCAACGTCAGCAGTCGGCTCTGATGTTGGCGTAGTAGCGCCGCTAAAAATAATATTTAGCGCCTGATCAAGAGTTTCTGCCATGGCGATCTCGTTTTCATAAGCAATAATAACGCGCTTGAGCTCCGGAATCTTTCCGCCTTCAGCTCGTATGTAGATCGGCTGTACATACACTAATGATTTCTCAATGGGAATAACGAGTAAATTACCGTGGATTACTTCTGAGCCGCGCTGGTCCCAGAGAGATATTTGCCTGGAAATATCAGCGTCCTGATTTATTCTGTTTACAATCTGCTTCGGGCCAAAAATGAGTTTTTGTTTGGGAAATCGGTAGACTACCAGCTCCCCGTAATGCTCGCTGTCGGATCGGGCTACAATCCAGGCGGCTAAGTTGTCCTTATTACGCGGGGTATAAGGCAGCATTAAAATAAATTCTTCCTGCTCTTCGGTCGGCAACTTCATGATCATATGACGCATCATAGGATCAGCACGTTCCTCGCTGATCTGCGGAACCTCCCACTTGTCTTCCTTATTATAAAAAATCTGAGGCTGCTCCATGTGATATGTGGAGTAAATGAATGTCTGATATTTGAAAATATCCTCAGGATAGCGAACATGGGCCCTGAGATCATCCGGCATAGTATCCAACGAAACAAAA
The DNA here is from genome assembly GCA_042570925.1 of Patescibacteria group bacterium. GTDB lineage: Bacteria > Patescibacteriota > Patescibacteriia > UBA10025 > UBA10025 > JBHPFX01. The sequence goes on along the minus strand of JBHPFX010000002.1, from coordinate 3,206 downwards.
GTGTCAGGAAATATCTTTTTATATGTCTGGATAATCGGATCCTGCTCATTAGCTATATAAAACTTCATCTTGCCGCTATAGGCATCGATAACCACTTTTACTGAATTACGTATGTAATTAATACTGCTGGTGGGGGCATATGGAGTTGCATTCGTGTTTGTGGAAATCATCCTAACTGAATTAGCATATGGGTACGCGTTACTGGTGGTATAGGCATCATACATCCACTTCAATGCTCCATCGTCGGTAATCACCATATAAGGATCACCGTCATATTCTAAGAATGGCATTACTTTATTTACGCGCTTGGTAATATCGCGATGCAATAAAACACGGCTGTTTTTGTCGATATCATTTGATAACAATATTTTCATCGAACCTAAATTGACCGCGTAGAGCGCTTTTTTCAGTAACGAATCTATAGCTACACCGCCAGTCCCCTCGTAATCGGTAAAAACGTTTTCATCGCCGGATGGGTAATTGAATTCCTCCGCCTTGGTGTTTACAAATACATAATCAGACGAGAGTTCGCCGAAATATATTTCCGGCTTGGTAACACTGATAGATTCGGTGCTGGAAGCCGGAGGAAGGTCTTGTACAAAAAGCAGCGGCAGTCCTTCTTTCGTTACCTCGTTGACCGGCCCCAGAGCGAGACCAAATCCGTGAGTAAAAACCAAACGCTCATTAATAAATGTGGCAGCCGGCAGACTGGCCGTATTCAGCTCGCGCGGTGAAAGCATCGTCTGGCGATATTCACCGTCGATTATATAACGGTCATTATCAATTGACACAAAATCATAATAGGTGCGGATTTCCTGAATTTGTCCAAAGGTATCAAGCAAAGGCTTCCTGTCCCACAGTCTGATATTCTTAATTGTGAGTTCGTTGTTTTTTATATCTTCACTGGTAAGCCTGATTTCATCAGCCACTAATTCGCGTTTTACCACCTGATCAAGTCCATACGAAGCTCTGGTAGCTTCAATATTCCGCTCAATATACGGAGTTTCCTTAATAAGCTCGTTTGGCAGCACAATCATCTTTTGGACGATTGTCGTGTACACCGGACCGCCGAGTATGGCTACGGCCATGTAGAGAATTATTAAAGAGGGCACGAGTCGTTTGATTGGTTTGAAGGTATTGATAATAAATGCTACGGCGATAAAAAGAGCAATGGTTAGCAGTCCCCATAATACCGGTAATCGGGCGTAAATATCAGCATAGCTGGCACCAATAAAAGACCCCGTATCAGAATAAAGCACATTAGTCATGCTGATAAAATAAACACGTCCGGCCAAAATAATAAAGAAAATGGCCAGTAGAGCGGAAAGATGATTTTTTGCTATGCGAACAGTCTGGACCCCTCTACTTATAAAAATCAGCAAGCCTTTAATAAAATATTGGATGGCAGCGCCAATAATTGAAATTATTATTATCCAGAACAAAAAGCCTATTATCATTTTGATAAAAGGCAAAGTGAAAAAATAGAATGAAATATCACGCCCAAATAAAGGATCGGCTGTGTTAAAACTTACACTATGAATAAATTGCTGTACCACTTGCCAATAACTGCTTCCCACCATACCGATCATAAATCCCATGACAAGCGACACTGGCAAGAGTAATCTGTGAATAATTATTGATACGTCAAAATTTGGGCGACGAAATTGCAGGTTATTCAGAATAAGTGGCTTATCTTTAGTGTGACGATACGCAATATAAAAATTCAAATAAAGTATGCCAAAAGTAACCAGACCGACTATCACCCCTACTATCAGTTTGGTCAATAATACCGTGGTAAATATCGAAGTATAGCCTTGGGCAGAAAACCAAAGCCAATCAGTAGCCAAACCAATACTAATAGGGATAATCACTACTAGTACTAATATTATTAGGGCAATACTTACTAAAAACTTTTTTCTCATAATGGAATTTTAGTCTATCATGTCTAAATCAAACTAGGTAGTACTCCACTCCCCGCGGCGCATCACAGTAACAGCTGTTTATCTGATGTAAAATAAAAAAGCCCCGGGGGGCTTTATGAGCAGAAAGAACAATAGTGTTTATTTTTGAGTCAGGCCTTTCCCGGGTCATCACAAATCCTGCAGAAGAGAGCTAGCAATTACGATTAGTTACTTGATTTCGAGTTTGGATCTCGACCAGTGCCCTTGCATACAGTGCAAATGGCATATTCTAATGCCCTTGTACCATCGTGGTCCTTCTTTCCCGCATCAACGCCACAGGATCCGCATCTACATTGCGTATGACCTTCGCAATGTGGACAACGATTTTCTTTTCCATGGTAAGTCATGACCTACTCCTTTGGTTGGATGTGAAAGGTTCTATTTCATTAACCAGCAAGCCAAACCTATCACATCATAATGTGAGTGTCAAGACAGGTCCCAGGAGATTGGACGTAAAAAACGCGACCCACCACTCCACTCGGTGGGTTTTTTAGTTTATTAGGATTTCTTTTTAAGTGACTTTCGCATCCCACATGAATGATAAAAAAAGCTAGGGCACCGGGAGATTATCCAGGTGCCCCATACGGACTTACGCATTGCGGAAAGTGTGCACCATCCTCCTGCAAAACACTTCCCATGGTTCAGTCGAATACGACGAGGTGCATTCTACAACTACCGGATCCAGTCCTTCCGGTTTGAAGAAGAGTCCCCGTCCCTCTCGGACTTCCATGCCAATCATGATGTTGAAGCGTCCATGAGCGGTACGCCCCCTAACGAGACCAGTAAGCTGATCCATGTCGATGTCAACAACATTGCCGAACATGACACGTGTCATAGGCCCAGCATGCGACGCTTGTGCAACATACCCTGGCTGGACCATCTGGTACAAGGACTCAACTTCTTCTCGTGTGAGCGGTATCCCGTTCGGATCGTCGACCTTGAGATAGACCCCGAGACCTGGGGGCTGTGCTGTTAGGTCAAGGTTGATAAACACTTCTGGCGTTCGCCCGCGAAGAATCTGTTCACTGATAATTTCGGCTTGTTCGCGGGTTTGGCACTCCAGAACCATAAACGGACCATCTGCCAGATGATATACAGAGCCCGCGAGTGGCTGGATAACCGCATCAACGGTTGACATGATCGTTGGGATGGAAAAGAACACTGCGTGTTCATCGGACTGAGAATGTATATCCACGGCTCCTCCTTAGCTATTTGTATTGATGTTATATTTTCATATCTTTATAC
>JBHPFX010000001.1:0-145630 GCA_042570925.1 Patescibacteria group bacterium | reverse complement strand
ACTCAACTCTGGCAATGCCTGAGGCATCGCCAGCGCCTGAGTCTATGAGGGTGCCCGTAAAAGTCGTTCCATCTATGATAGGAATTGATCTATCGCAAGTACCTCCTCCTGGACATTCAGAATCATCTTCGCAAATATTGCCATCATTAGTACCACCATTACATACGATATACACAGGAGTAAGATTCGGACCTGTTCGGTCAAAAGGTGTACCTGCACCAACATTTTGGTAGTTATAACAAGTACAATCTGAGCCATCAAATATTGAACAATCAAATAAACTGTTACGAGCTATGGCGGTGCCATCCTGGGCTCTTGCCCACCAGTTAAGCGGATCCTCGAGACTTGCATAGAGCCGCACTCCCTGCCCGTCAGGATCGACATCATAGTGATACAACCGGGAATTATCCTGACACTCAAACCGCTTGTCTTCTTCTCGCCAACACGACTCTTCATCGTATCCTGCCGGACAACCACTAAATTCATTCTGTGGATCTATTGGTATTGAACCAATCTGGGAACCCAGTGTTTCGCTCCATGATGGCCACCTTGATGTTGATTGGCCATTGAGATAGGAACCTCCCTGAAGAAGCGGGTACGCGCCGTTCTCACTCTTATAAGTAAGTAGTTTCGTTTCTATTGACTCAATGTTATGAATTCGCTTTGTATCTCTTTGAATTTGTTCCTTATCATCAACACCATCGCCATTCGTATCTCCCTCAATATTAGTGTTAAATGTCCAGCTCTCAAGAAGACGATCATATATTGCCTTTGTATCTTCAGTGGCATTCTGTGGATATGAAATAATATAGATACGATGCATGAGATCTACGTGGTAATTAGCAAAGAAGCTTACACTAGGAACAAGGTTCGTTGCCGCAACATACACAGTTCTTCCGCCTCTCCCGGCTTCATATCCATCAACAGTCATAGGCGTTGGAGCTGGATCCGACGGGAATGTTCTCGCAAACCAATCTTGTAGCGCTAAACCATGATTAATAGGTCCGTCATACCCATAATTTTCCATCACTCGCACACCGAGGGCATTGCTCGCATCTTCTTCGGGTGCAATTACTTCATCAGTAAAAAATAAGAACTGTTTAGTAAGCCTGTCCTCTCCTGTAACTGGAACCCATATCCAGTCAAAAGGAGCCTGCACATTTGGCTGCCCAGACGGCCATGTCCCCATATCAAAGAGTATCGCCGGAAGATCATCGCTCGTATCATTTGGATCTCCGCGGTCTCTACAGTAAAAGAAAGAAAAATTCGTACCTAACGCTGCAGGACCCCACACTCTGTGCGGATCAACATTCTGATCAGTAAAAGGAAACGGCTGCGTTACATCACCCGACGGCCATGGATTATTACAAATAAAAGTTCTGAACTGTGCAGTCGATGAAGATCTACCCACTCCGTTTGCAGTCCCGTCTGCAGTAATTAATACACGCTCCGGCACCCCATCCTCACCACTATTAGTGGCAAACCATTCATTTGCTGCTGCCAGCCCAGTTAGTGTCACCACGTCTGGTCCAGACTCGATGGTCGTCCACACAAAATCCCCTATATCAAGCTCATTTCCAGCACCATCAATTGGGGTAGCTATAAAATAATGTTGGTTACCATTTGCGCCACCTCCCACATCTTGATCACCTATGCAATCGTACACGCCATTGCCGTCATCATCATCCGCATTGGCCGTATCCGTGGGATTGCCTTTGCATCGGAATATGTCAACTAACCTTTCTTCTTCATTCAAGGCATTCATTGGCGGATCAGAGGTGTTCATCATTACTTGGAGACGCGCAATTTGGCATAAATCTGCGTTTGCATCGACAGTAAATTGCCAGCTGTCATTTGCTGCCATTTCAACACCCCATCTATTTTGCACACCTCCCGGACCATCAACCTGTACGGTATACACTAACCCCGGAGTAAGATAATCCCCATCCTTGCTGATTGCGAAGCCATTATTCCCTACACGACGAACAACAAACGGTACCGGAGCCCCTCCTTCGAGGAGCCTGATATTTGTGTCATCAATTGTAGCTGGACTCATCGGCTGAGAGAATGTTCCGTGAATAGCTTGATTAATGCATTCAATGTTTGGCGGACTTGTAGGAACACGATCAATGATCGTCGGACGTGCATGGCAACACTGCATCGGATCAAGTATTGGATCTCCACATCCAATAATCGCGGGATTTCCACATTGGGCATCGTTTGTACAGCCGCAATATAGCCCCCGATTAGCAGTATCACAGAGTCCTTGGTTCTCAAAACAATCAAGACCTGCGGCACTCACATTTCCCGGGATACAGCAGAATCTACAATCATCACCATATGACGCATCAGGAAAAGCTGGAGGTGGAGGTGGATTATCTGATCTATCTCCAGTATTTGATATACAGTCATAATCTCCCGGTTCTCCTGGCGGAACCCCCGGTCCAAAAGCACAATTCGGATTTTCTGGATCTTCCACAGTCGCGGGATTATCTACAATTTGGCATAGTGATTCTACGCCTCCAGGAGCACACAGTGCCTCATCAACACACTTGTTTGATTTGCAGCATTCTCCTGCACCACATTGGGCATCATTGTTGCACGCAACTCCGAAATCGAGCGAGTTGGAGGGACAACCATCTACGATGACACGCAATGGGCCCGTATCAGCTCCATTTGGAACTTCAATTTCATCAATAGTGCTGGCATTCCACACTCCTGGTCCTGTTAACGTATTTGTTTGGATAGAGGTGGGTGTAGAATCGAACTCAACCATTTGGCCTGCACCGGCAATATTGATTGCATCGCCATTAATAGTTACGCCTTGACCAATGAATTGAGCTGCTGGAGCAAGCGAACAAATTCCGGGCATACCTGTTCCAGGAATTGGTACATTACCCGTACAATTATTACTGTCGCAATCACCATCAATCTCACACGAATCTCCGGCATCTGCACCACCGATACATAATCCAGCGGCAAAGCAAAGATTGGTAATGTTATATGTTCGATCCGTATTACTCACTTCGAGAACACTCGTGGTGACTCGTAAATCATGTATACCAACCGGGACATCAGGAACGCCAGCTACGATTTGACTGTTGGTCCAGCTGTTTCCGCCGCACACCCCTACATCGGCTGGGTGAGGAGCATTAAATCCGTCAATCAGATCAAGGACGCCCGGCACATTACCAAAGTAGCATCCTCTCACCGTCATAAATGACTCCGCGGGTCCTTGAACTGGATTTACAGACTCTACCCATGGAGTACATCGTTTTGTCACATCATTGCATTGTGAAAGATTTCCGGGATATGGGCACAAGTTTCGACAGTGATCGTCTGAATCACAGTTATAAATAGTAAGATCTGAAGTTCCTGTTTTACTAATCAGTCCGCTCTGTGCCTGACCTCGTATTTCCACGGAAGCAGGAAACGTCGGGCTGACCGCGTTAAATGTCCGTATGTTCATACCTTCACATACGCCTCCCGGAAGACAGTTAGCCGGAATGTTGCACAAATTGCCGTTATTAACCCCACCCACACACACGCTCGTTGCAGGTTGAACAACAGCCTCCGGTCCCGCCGATGACCATGTCCAAATATAGCGTGTAGAATCAAGTTGAGTAAACCCATTAACACAATTCTGAGCTCCATACGGAGTAGCCAGATACGTTTCAGTTTGACCAGTAGCTTTTGTTGACGCTGCCGGTGTTAATGCGACAGACTCTAAAACACACTCCGATGGTACCGGACGCACCTTAAACACCCAAGAGAACGCAGGATCACCCGCAAAGGTGGAATTAATGCTTCCGAGCTCCTCATGATCAGGGAGACTACTTAAAACTCCTCCCGGTCCACCGACAAAAGTTACACGATGCCATGTATCTGCAGAATATCCAGGCCCGGGAAGGGTAAACCAGACTACCCCACCCCCCATGGGTATATAATTTACAGGTAAATTTAAATCAGTTAATCCTGCTTCATCACATGCGGCATCGGCGCATTCAAATACTTTTGCATTATTAGTTGTGATCGTCAATGGATCCAGCAGTTTATCGGAGAAAATAAATGTATTGGGAGTCCCACATATATCTTCGCATGAAGGCGGCCCCCAGTTTGTGATATGCCACTGATCCGGCGGTGGAGGTACTACATCAAAACACAACGGATTACTCTGACCAACGTCATTTTCAACATACACTTGGTTACAGACCATCTCTGTCGCACCGGGGTGAACGTTGGTAATTGCTGATACGTCAGTCCATACACCTGGATTGACTGGATTGAACACACCGGGATCATACCAAACATTTCTAGTCGCGTTGCCTGGTGGATCAAATCGTATTCCACGATACACAATCCCCGGCTGTCCCTGTATTCCCGCTGTCGGGTTAACGCTAAAGAGACATGGCCCATTAGCAACGCCATCTCCATTAACAAAGAAATCAACTACTGCATTATTGCTAGTAAGAGATCCAAATGCCGGATCAACATATGTAATCTCTACTTGTGGTATTGGCCGGTCTCCGTTAACAAAGAATCCTTGAGGCACAGTCGTGGTAACTTGTGTTGCAGTTGATCCTCCGATAATGGCATTATTCCCGTCAAATGTAACGTTGGTAACAGCCGCAGGATTTGCTGCTGTACCTGCAAAACACGTACCACTAATTGTCACACATTCCCCGCTCAAACCTTGATTTGGAGCAATTGATGTGATAAATGGCGCACATGCGCAGCTCTCTGCATCAGATGTATCAAAACTCCACGAGTGAGTGAGCAAATTACCGTCAATATCAATGATCATGTCAGTGGTGACATTTACATCAAAGGTGGTATTGAGCGCCAAAGGAGCATTAGGTATTAATTCAAAAACTCTGAAGTGATTATTAACTGGTTCTATCGTCGGATCCACAATGTCGTTGATACGCAACTCAGCACCACCGAAGTTGACGCTGTAATTCGGAAATGCAAGAAATTCCGGTTCAATCTCTACACTAATTCCAGCGACCGGAATATCAATCGTCACTTTATTGTAATACATCGTCGTATTAAAGACGACAAATATATGCGTGTCCGGGCACTGGTTCGGGCCCTCCGGATACCACGATCCTACTCCTGGAGCACTATCATTTGTTTCAAATTCCCATGCATATCTGTCGGGAAACGCTGCGTCAAAACCATTACCAAGCATCGGATTATTGCACAGATCAGTAACATTCCCGATACTAACTTCATACCACGTAAATGCTTCAAGAGGTACTGCCGAATTGAGCCGTATTCGAAATCCTTTAGACGTGGACTCAACGATCATGTCATCTACTCCATATGATGCAACAACGGCTCCGCCTGCTGATGGCTGAGCATCATACTGTCTCAACCAGAAATTACCTGGTATCGGATGATCGGGATTTGCCCCATCGATGATCGTATCCATTCTAATCGATTCGCTAAATTGAACATCAATGACCGGAAGCATAGGCACATTTCGATCTGGGAATGATGGGTTCGCAAAATCTGATATTGGATATGTCGCCGTGATAGATGGCTGAATAACATCTAAGTCAACTCCCGTAGTAAACGGCCACGTGATCGGATCAGCGGAGTCATCACATCCCGGAACAGCGAGGGCGTCACAGGCACTTAATCCAAGTACCGGTAAACCCAAACTCTTGAGGTCATCTTTCGGCAGCTGCACCTGAAAATTAGTCGTTGGGGTAAAAAAGCTGTTAGGAGTAAAGATGGTACTCTTACTCACCGTTGCCCATGTACCCGGGACTGGTGCACCACCGTTATCAAGATCCACAACCTGCAAAAAGCCTGCGGCTGCAGCTGCGGCAACTGTCCCGCCGTCAACTGTCCTATTATATAAAGTCTGAACGCTCGTACATAAGTGGACATCAAACCGCGGATCGCCAGACCCATTGGAATCCTGGAACTCAGTAATGACAAATTCGTTAGTCCCGGGAATGCCACATGCAGGACATGGTCCGCCGCAGTCCAGTCCCGTTTCTCCAAGACCAGGTTCAAATATGCCATTTGAGCAATGAGGAGGAAACGGAGGATTTGTCGCATTAGAAATCGCATTGTTGACAAAAATGACAATCGCCCATGAGAGCAGTACGATAATCAGTCCAACTACTGCACGGGTGATAATCTTTTTTGCCTGGGCGATCTTTTCTTCGTTGCCCCCTGCCGTCATCCATATGAATCCGCCGTACATGATTACAATCACCGCGACGAGCGCTAAGAGTCCGAGCGCCCACTGAACAATTCGAATGACTGTGTTTTCTAAGCTTGTCGTACCCAAACCAAAAGTCGAACCAACAGACTGATTTATCAGTCCGGCAGAAGTTGTCTGTGGAAATGCAAAACCAGCAATGACCACGATCATGATGATTGCTGCAACCCCGCCGGCTATCATTCCCGATAAAAATTTTCGTATCGAAATGTTATGAGATGATTTCTGTACTTTCCTACTGCGGCCTACAAGACTCGTCAGCCTTCTCGTAATTCGAGAAATGACGGATAGTGTTTCGTCGGTTTTGTTTCTTTTTGTATGCATGGGTGACAAGCTACCCTGCAATTAGTTTTTTAGGAAAGTTTCTCCTTTACGATTGACGAGACAAGTTTCCCGTCAGCCTTTCCGCGTACTTTTTCCATCACCGCTTTCATCACCTGACCAAATCCAGGTTTCTCTTCTGATGCAGCAATGACCTCCTCCACAACTGCCCCAACATCTTCGTGTGACATTTGTTCAGGAAGATAACGTTTTATAATCTCAAGTTCTTGCAACTCTTTTTCTGCCAGTTCAGGTCGATCACCTTTTTTGTACACCTCAGCAGCATCGGAACGTTTCTTTGATTCTTTTTGAAGGACACTCACGACATCATCGTCAGACAATTTTTTCTTGCTGGCAATTGCCGCGTTCTGAAGGGCCGAGTGAACAAGACGAAGTGTCGACAGCTCTTGCTGATTACTTTCCCGCATTGCCGACTTTATGTCATGTGAGATTCGTTCACTGAGGTTCATAGCATGAAACTCCTTTACCGTACTCTGGTTTTAAGGATTCTTTTAGCAATACCTCGTTTAATTCTTCTTCCGCCTTTTTTCTTTTCAAGGATATCGTCCAGCTTGCCGATTTTACGAAGATATTCTTTTTTATCTCGTACGAGCACGCGCCTGGAAGCCTCTAATCTCATCTCCCGCTTGGTTTTTCCCTTTTCATGGAATCTTCCTTTCTTTGCGCGGATGAGGACACCGCTTTGCTGGACACGTTTTGAAAAACGACGAAGTAGGCCTTCGAGCGATTCACTCTCCTTTTTCTTTACTTCTACCACGGTGGTTCTGTAACCCCCTTTCTTGGTTTTAAACTAGTGAATAAATATGTGGATAGTTTCAGCAGTCACTATAACACTTTTTCCTACAAAAAGTCAAATCATCCCAGTACCCATTATCATAGGACTTGAAGAGATAATATTTTGTGGAATAAACGGCTTATACTACGCCTTGCAGAGACTTACCGCCTAGAATATGAATATGGACATGAGGTACTATCTGCCCAGCATCTTTGCCATTATTTATTACTACTTTGTATCCCTGATCTATGCTTAGATCTTTTGCAATTTTTGGGATACGCAGTACTATTTCCCCTAGCAGCTCTTTTTCTTTATTTGTAAACTCATTGAGAGAGACGATATGCCTCTTAGGAATAATCAACACATGAACTGGAGCCTGAGGATCAATGTCATGAAACGCAATCACCTTGTCGTCCTCATACACCTTCTTTGACGGTATGTCGCCGGAAATAATTTTGCAGAATACGCAGTCCGCCACAATTCTATGATTTATTATTTTCCTTCAAGGCTGATTTCTCAAGCCGCTTTGAGACTTCACGGATAACTTTTGTGAAGTCTACTGTCTCTTGAATGCCATTATCCATGTCACGAATAAGAATGGTATTATCGAGCATTTCTTTTTGTCCAAGAATAAGCGTGTACTTCACCTTGAGGCGATTTGCTACTTCCATTTGTTGTTTGATCCCATCTTTCGAAAGTGCGTGCAGGGCGTGAATGCCGGCTTTACGAAGGTCTTCAAAAAGTTTGAGGCATTTTTTGCGCGACGCTTCTCCAAGCTGAGCGATAAAAATCTTTGGCATATCTGTCGTTGGAGCCTGAATATTAGCTTCTTTCATTTTGATAAGAAGCCGTTCTATTCCCATGGCAAAACCTGACGCGGGAGCAGACTGACCGCCAAGTATTTTAATCAGACCATCGTAGCGACCGCCGCCGCCAAGCGCCATTTGTCCGGTATCATCATCTTCCGTCCATATTTCAAAAACCGTTCTGTTGTAGTAATCAAGGCCGCGTACGAGCCGTGGATTAAGTCTGTAAGGAATATCTAATTCATCAAGATGTTCAAGTACTTTTACAAAATGCGCATTAGCTTCTTCTGAAAGAAAATCAACAATCTGCGGCGCATCCTGAATAAGAATTCGTACTGCATCATCTTTTGAATCCAAAACTCGTAAAGGATTTTTTTGCAGGCGTTTCTTTACTTCATCTGACAACTGGTTGCGACGCGGACGAAAGTATTCTTGTAATGCTTTTTTATAGCGGTCCCGATCATCGCCATCGCCTATACTGTTAATCTGCACAACTGGCCTCAGGCCGAGCTCACGAACCAGATTATATGCAACTGAAACTAACTCTGCATCCACTACCGGATGATCATCCCCTATTGATTCAAAGTCAAACTGCCAAAATTGGCGATATCGGCCAGCTTGAGGGCGATCGTGTCTGAAAAGCTGTCCCTGCCAAAAAAGCTTTACAGGCTTCGGCTGATTAACAAATCCATGCTCAATATATGCCCTGACAATGCCCGCGGTGGCTTCCGGTCGAAGACTGATATGATCATTACCCTGATCAATAAAAGAAAACATTTCCTTATCAACAATGTCAGTACCTTTGCCAACGGATCGGATAAATAAATTGGTTGATTCAAGTACTGGGGTATCGATAGAAGCATAGCCATAACTCTTAGCAAATTCCTGTGCTTTTTTCCAGATCATATTCCGCATGGGTTGATCATCCGGGAGAATGTCTTTCATGCCCCGAAGCAGGTGGATTGTTTTATCTTTTGCTTTCTCTGCCATGTACGTTAGGGTAAAATATTGTATTCCTGATCTCCAAAAAATTCGAAGCGATGAAACGGCCAGACACGGATCCACGTCCGGCCAATAATATCGCTTTCTTCAACTACACCAAAAACTCGGGAATCAAGGCTCGCATTGCGATTGTCACCGAGAAGAAAATACTCATCCGGCCCGAGAGTCATGTGATGACTGCCAGACGTTTTTACTTCATCGTCAAGATACGGCTCCTGTAAAATTATTTCTCCAACTAACGACCCTCCGGAAAGCGTGATTGTATTATTATTAATATCGATTGTCTCACCTGGTAACCCAATTATTCGTTTAATAAAAAACTGAGCACGATCCCGTGGAAACCTCATAACAACCACTTCTCCCCGATCCGGTTCCCGGAAGCGATAGCTTAATTCATCAATTACTAGATATTCATGATCATAGAAGTTCGGCTCCATTGAGGCGCCTTTGACATAAAAAGGTTGGATAAGAAAATAGCGCACTACTAACACAATTGCTGTAGCGATAATAACAGTTTTTGCAACTTCAAATAAAAAACTTCCTCCGAGCTGCTTTTCATCCTTTTCTTTATTTTTTGGCTTTGATTTTTTGTTAAATAGTTTCATATATTTTTATTATGGTGGGCAATGGAGGACTCGATCCCGGGGCACTTCTCCCGCTCGTGCCCTTCGAGTCCGCATATTTAACCTACATATCGGATCTTCCAGTGTTTTCCTCTTTAGAACAGTGCTGTGGTGGGCAATGGAGGACTCGATCCCGGGGCACTTCGCCCGCTCGTGCCCTTCGAGTCCTTATATTTAACTCACATATCGGATCTTCCAGTGTTTTCCTCTTTAGAACAGTGCTGTGGTGGGCAATGGAGGACTCGAACCTCCGACCTTACGGATGTGAACCGTACGCTCTAACCAGCTGAGCTAATTGCCCTCTCGACTGATAGTAATAATGAATCCAAAAACCCTTTAAAAGCGTACGAATTAGCCACAGTATAACACAAAAATAGCAAAAATCAAGTGCTTAGAGTGACTGTTTTGGATCCGTAAAACGTGATACAAAAAGCCTAAATACCGTAAAAACACCCTGCAGTACCTCACCACGGGATATTTTTGATGCACCGCGCCGTCTGTTTTCAAAAATGATAGGTATTTCCGTAACCCTCAGTCCGGCCCGCTCGATAAAAAAAACAGTCTCGATCTGAAAAGAATATCCGTCTGAATGAATTGAATCAATCGCAACCTGTTGAAAAACCTTACTTGTATAGCATTTGAAGCCTGCCGTAGTGTCGCGTGTCTGAAGCGAAAGCATGGTTCTGGCAAACAAGTTGGCTCCCCAGCTTAAAAGTCTTCGAGTACATGACCATCCTTTTTGACCTCCATTTTTCACATACCTGGAGCCGATCACTAAATCAGCGTACTGCGCTTTTTGAATCATTTCAGGAAGATAGAACGGATTATGGGAGAAGTCCGCATCCATAGCTATAAGATTTTGTGCTCCCCGCTTGATAGCTTCGCGAAACCCTTCTCGATAAGCACTCCCAAGCCCCATCTTGCTTGCACGATGAATACATGAGATATTTGAGAATTTCTTTTTCATTTCATCTACGATTTTTCCGGTTCCATCTGGTGAGGCGTCATCGATAATCAAGATTTCCGTTTTGCCGGGAAGCTGTAATTTCAGCAAAGCTGAAATCATCTGCTCAATATTTTCCTTTTCGTTATATGTTGGAATGATGATTATAGAATGCATATAAAAAAAGTCAGAGAATAGATCTTGGGCATTTCAAGACAATATGACCTTCTCATTTTTTTAAAGTTTTTTTTGATACTTGCTGTAAATCAATAGTACTTGCGTGGCCCTGTTCTTTCTTTTGGTCATCTGATGTCGGTGTCGGTGCTTGAGTAGTTTTTTTCTTTACAGGATTAAGTTGTACCGATAGCTTAATAAGACCTCTTTGCTTCGTAACAGTAATTGGTTGACTTTGGAACGTATCATAGCCAACTTTCATTACCATTATGTAATATTGGCCCGGCCGGACTAAAGCAGTGAATTTACCCTCACGATTGGAAATCTTTGTCGCCATGATTGCTCCGGTAGCCATACTGTAAATACGAACAACGGCAAGCTCAATCGATTCCCCTGTATTGATATCAGTGACAGATCCCCATGAACGCTGAATTCTCTTTGACATAAGAAGTTTCAAAAGAATCAGGAATCCATACAGCGCAAGAATAAAGTAATTTGCCAGTTTTGGCTGCAAAATCAGCGTTATCCAGCTTATGACAGTGCCTCCAATAAGCAAGGGCGTATTAGCTTTCTCGAGTACCATTCCGAGTATATTGAGAATGCGCAGCCAGATCATACGACTATGAGATATCTGCCTTTCTTCCGGATCAATCGGAACATTAATTGAGATAGCCGCCTCAACCCGTTCATGAATGCCAAAGCTTTCTCCGCGATAGATATGATCGTATTGGCTGACAACCGAGGAGGTTAATAGCCTTGATGGAAAAAGATATCCTGGACGCGACACGGTTACATAATACTCCCCCACATCAACAAGAAAACCAAATCTTCCCTGTTCATCGGTAATCTGACTTTCTCGCAATTTGTTAAACTCTTTCGAAAAGACACGTACAACAGCTCCTTTGATCGGCCTACCAGTAGTGCTGTCAAAGACGACTCCCCACGGTTTCCGTTTTTTTCCGATGCTGATCGGGAGAAGCCAGAAATAACCAAAGCGGAACAGAAGATAAATGAGATTGGTAAGTTCGAGCGTCGTGGTGGTCGTTGCTACTCCGATTGATGTAAGAATTAAAGCAGTCGTAGCAACTGGTTCTATAATTTCGTCAATAATTCCGGTGAGATCATCATTCGCACGTAATGTATCGATAAGTTTGTTAAAATTATCGATAAAATTATTTATCGGACCCGGTAGAAGTTCTCGTATTTGTTCTTCCGTTTTCTTGGCAATATCATCGATTCGATCAATCAAAGACAATGGTTCCTTATCTTCATCTACTGTTGTTGTATCATCGGGAATAGTTACTGTCTCACCAATGAGTAGTGTTGCTGAAGCGCGAGTACTATTTCCTGCAAAGTCGTACGCCATGACCACGATGTCATAACTTCCGTCAGCTAAATCTGGAAGCGCATACGGAGTTGTTTCTCCCACATTTACCCCTACCGTCTCACCATCACCAATAGTCAAATCATAGTGATGTACACCTGACATCTCATCAGTTGTCTCAAAACTTATCAATGGAGGCTGATCCTCTTCTCCGCTTCCAATAAGAGCAAAAATATTAAAGGGAAGCGGCGGCGTAGTATCTATCTGAACTTTAAAGTGTCCTGCGGGACCCCATCCATCTTCATTTCGAGCACGAACGTGAAAATACCAAATTCCGTCAGCATTATCCGAATAACTTGTTGACGTATCAGTGCCATCCTGTGTTGTATCGGGAGTTGTGCCTCCTTCGCTGTCAAAAGAAAAGCTGTACCCTGTTACCCCGTCTTCGCTCGTCCACTCAAACGACGGACCTGCATTCGAATACCATAATGATTGCTCGGGATGCGTGGGTGAAGTAATAGTCGGCGCACTCGGAAGATCGAGATCCGGCTCTGGATCAGGATCAGGATCTTCTCCAGGTGGAAGAATCGTATACGTTCCACTCCCACGAGAGCTTAAGACGTTAGTGCCTAAACCGTCATTGGCAAGTACACTACCTGAAGAAATACTAACAGTAGCTGTGCCCTCAGCCTTACCCCTGAACGTTATTGTGATAATACCCCCTCCAGCACCCGTATATCCAGGAGTAGGAAGCCCTCCACTATAACTAACTGATCCGCTTGCATTGGAATATGAAGGTTCAGAAGTCCACAAAGAAAAAGTGCCGGCCTTTGAGACCCCCGTCACTTCAAGAATGTCTGTTGGAAACGAGATGGTTCCATCCGAAGCGTTTATCGCAACACCGTCGGTATTAACACTTACAGTAACACTAAAACTGTCTCCGACGGTTCGTGAACCACTGGAGGGGACAAGGTATAGTGACGCCGCATCTACTGCTTGAGGAATCGCAAGCCCGAGAAACAGTACAATAAGCGTGAATGCGAGACGTCGAAGCATAAGACAGCTTACAAAATTAATTTTTCCTTTTTCGTCTTGCGAGTACAAACAATATTACGAGGAGGGTAAGTATTATGCCGATTACTAGGTAAAATATTCCATTCACAGTTGCTCTCTCAGTCGTTTCATCTTCTTCACCTATGACATAACGAGTGGAATTCCCCGCATTGTCATAGGCCGTTACTACCACAACCCGCTCCATTGATTGATCTTTAACGATATAGGGAGAACTCACTCCTTTATAGGTCTCCTCCCCCTCTGTTACGTCAAAATGACTAATACCTGAGTGTTCATCAGTTGCAGAAAACACTAAGAAGTATTTACCATCGTAGAGTGAAGGCTCCTGGCCGATTTCCAGGCTGATCGGTAATGGGGGTTTTACATCAACCATCGCACGCCTGATACCAATAACCTGCCAATTTTGATCAGGCAGTTTTTCTTTTAGCACAAAATAATGAATACGATTTGAAAGACCCGGAAATGTCACTCGGCCACGCAGGGGCTCTTTTTCATTATCTGGTTCTTTTCGAATACTATCCGTCAAATGATAGCTATACTCGGCTCCCGACTGAGTCGACCATTCAATTTCGAGATTGTCATTGGAGTACCATACATGCTCTTCTGGATGTGTTTTTGAAAAAATCGTAATATATGAGTTCGGAACAATCGGAAAGAGTCCTGATGAAAATGAAAGTTCTGCTTTCGTTCCTTGTCCGTCATTCAGGCGCACACTCGTATCATCAGTGTAAAAATCAACTTCTGCGCCTCCAGCTTTTTTGGAAAGAAAGGTGATGGTAACCACTTTTCCATCAAATACCATGCTGCCGTTTGGTATACCCCCAGTAAGTGAAACAGTTCCTAATATTTCATCTATTTCCGGCTCTTCCGGCCAAAGGGTGAGAAAGGAGCCACCGCGGGATACTTCGATAACTTCCAAGAGATCAGCAGGATAGGTAATAACTGCTTCTACCGCGTTAATCACCTCTTTCTCACTGTTGAGAATCACATCCACAAGAAACGTAGTTCCCGCTCTTGTCGTTGTAGCATCAGAGTCAATTGTAAGAATTGCTGCTTGTGATTGATGAATTACAGCACTTACCCCAACAAGGCATAACGCAATGATGAAAAATATTTTTACTTTCATATGCATAAGTGTTATCCCGTCCAATAGAAGAGCATGATACTAAAGTCAGTTATATTCACTATACCATCAGTATTGATATCAGCGCGAGGGTTAGCCGGACTTGCGTCTTGCCAATAAAACAGCAAAATACTGAAATCGACAAGATTTACTAATCCATCACAGTTCAGGTCTCCCGGGGACATACCATCACAAGGGTCAACCTCTCCAGCGGTGACCTCAAAATTTACTGTTTTACTGAATTCAGATGCAAAAGTGGTAATCGGATCAATGGCTTGTGCTTTTGCTTCATAAGCGCTTACTGTAAGATCATCTGCATTGTACAATTGAACCCATCGTCCATTACCGTCTGAACTGGCAACTTGAACAGCAATCTTTGGCGGACCAGCTGCGGCGCCGGCACCAACTATCGTTGTTAACGTTACATTCACATCACCATTAGGTAGCGTCGTACCGGAAAGGGTAAGTGTTTCACCAGCCGTCATGGTTGTCCTGTCAGAAATGATAGAGGGACCTAGAAAGATACCACTGATAGTAGTGGTGGATCCTTCTGCTAGCGTAAGAGTAAAATTAGATACTCTTCCTTCAATTCCATCGGCATCTGTGCCCCAAACAGAATACGTATGTGTACCTGGATCAACAACAAGTGACACACTGAACGCGGCTTGCGCAGTAGTGACAATTGATGATAGTACGGTGCCACCCTCACTGATTGTTAGCGTCGAAGCGGGATACGCTATACCTTCGAACACAACCGTTGTATCCGTCTCAAATGGCGGAGATTCGGGTACCGTTGCAGTAACTTCAACTTGCTCAGCTACCTGAGCAACAGCGGTCTGAAACTGAACAATGGGGATAGCTACTAGGACAATCAGCACTATGCCGCCGAAGTGTTGTAGTAGCCTCATGTGTTTTATTACTTCTTATCAGTTTTCGCATGCTTGCTGACAACCCATGTGTTGTATTTCTTGATCAGTATGATCAATACAAACACTACAACAATTGCGATAATAAACCACACGAGCAGTAATCTCCAAGGAATAATCCAAAATGACACCTCAGCTGTATCTCGAATAGCTCCATCTTCACCGGCAATTATCTCTTGGGAGGCAGTGTATTTACCAATTGCGAAATTATTCTTTTCATTAGTGTATTCCTGCCAGAATTTTTTCCAAAAATTGCCATCAGAATCATTAACTGCCGACTGTTCCCATATTGTCTCGTATTTTCTTGTCGTAGATGGAAGAGTGGCACCTTGTGCGGTATTGAAATCAAGCTCAGTGACCATCTTACCAAATAGATTTGATACGGTAATTGTTCCAGTCGGCTTCAGGTGGATATTACCAGTATTTTGAAATCGAGTTATGAACTCTACTGGTAAACGTGTAAGCACTTTCTGACCATCCTTGAGTATGAACTGTGCGATTTCGCCATTTTCCTGTATATCTCCTTCAACAGTTGCGAGTACGAGCGTACCAACTTTAGATGAAATACGCACCTGACCGTCTTCAGGTGGAGATGTGCTGAAAAAGACTGCAGCATAATGACCACCAGGATCAGCGCCAAGAGGCGGAGTGATTGTAACTGGCACTTCATATCGCTCTCCCGCTCCGAGAACAATCGGGCCGCTTTCCATTTGCATCCAGCTGCTCAAACCAAACGAGTCAGAGTTAAAATCAAACTCTGGCTGGCCGGTTTCTCCGCGCGCATCAAAGTTTCTTGCTTCAGTATACAATTCTACAGCCTTCGCTTCTTCATTAAACAGCTTGATGGCTACTTGAGATGATTGATTGGGAGTCAGTCCGAGCTCGAGTGAAGGCGGAATAAGCGTCAGTGCATATACTGATGGCAAAAAGAGAGCGAAAGCAAGAATAGACACTATTCCAACAACCGCTGACCGCAATATCAGTTTTGCGCTTTTTCCCAGGAAACGCTGAGGTAGATTGTTATGCGTTTTCTTGTTCATTAGTTCTTTCTTCGGGCTTCTTCCCACCTGCTTTCTTAATTATCAATACAATTAAGAGAATGATGACAATAATAACTGCTGCGGCAACGACAATTCCAACAACTGAGAAAAACCAGAAGTCCATTGTTGCGGTGTCACTTACCGTTCCGGCTGTAAATGTGAGTGTCGCAGTGTACTTGCCAAATAGAAACCCAGTTGGTGTCCATGATTCTGCTTCAAATTCTCGAATCGAATCTGGTAATACAGCTCCTTTTTCGCTGTTAACCGTGATTGTCTCCACCTCATTACCAAGTAAGTCAGTGATTGCTATCGTTCCAACCGGCTTGAGATGAATGTCGCCCGTATTCTGAAATTTAACGCTGAATGTCACTGGCGAATCGCCCGTCATGGACTCACCAGTAGCAGAAAATGTAGACACATTCCCTGCTTCAGAATACGATCCTTCCGCAGTGATAAGAAAGAGTGTTCCAAGTTTCGACTCAATCGTTACATCTCCATCTTCCTCTGCTTCTTTTGTTTGGGTGAAGAATAAAGCAATATAGTAGCCGCCTGGAGTAGCTGTAGATGGTGTATTAAACACGACATCGATTTCTTTTGTTGCTCCTGCGGCAACACTAAACGGTCCTTCTTCCACTTCAACCCATGAAACAGCTCCTGCTACCGGAACGTCAAAATTAAACTCTGGCTCACCCGTTTCTCCTTTTGCTGTAAAAGGTGCAACTTCCGTCGTAAGTTCAACGGCTTCATTCCCCTCATTTTCTATCTCTACGGTCACTACCGACTTTTGTCCTGGGGTAAGATTTACCTCACGGAACGTCGGTGTAAGCGTTAGCGCCGCTGTCTGGCTTGGAAAAACCAAGAGTGCGACGGCTAGGGTAGTAATTGCTATGAAGACAGATTTCTTTGTCATAAAAGTGTCATAATTAGTTGGTTACCTACCCTCCCTCCAAGAAAGTTGGCGAGAGTAATAAATGAAGTTTAGAACAAGCCTACTGTTACAAACGTAACTGTGTGAGCGTAAGCTCCTGCAACTGTGGTAGAGGCAATTGAAGCCATATAACAGATGGTGATTGTCTCATCGACTGGACCGGATGTGGCACCTGCAGCTGACTGCTGGGTCGTTGTAATAGGATCAGCGTCATATGTAGAACCTGAACATCCTCCACCGCCGTCGGTAATAATGTCTTGGCTAGTGTCAGTTGTTGATATTCCATATTCTTCTGAACCTGCTGTAACTGCTAAATCAGCAACGTCATTAATGTCGTCAGCTCCTTTACGTAAGTTACCATCATCATAGACAAGTGTGGTGTATCCACTTACTGCATTTGTTACCGTCTGAATAGTGTGCGAACCTGTGCTTACAGCCGCTGAGGAAAGAGTTCCGAGCGCAACGGTGTTTGAGCTGATTGTAAAGGTAATGCTTGGAGGAACTGTTGCAGAAACGGCAATTTGATCATCCGTAATGATATCAACAGCTGTGTTAGCTGAGTCGATGTCACCCGCCCCTTCAGTGGTACTGACTGTAATCACTCCAGTAGTTGTGGCAGCTGGTGTTCCAAGAGAGCCTGTCCCTGTGTCAGTAATTCTCACACCATACTTTGTTGCTGACGAAAGATCATTCACTCCTGTTACAGTAATCGTATCGTAGTTTGATGCTCCCGCTCCTTGGGTACAAGAAACTGCTAGTGTTCCCGGAAGTACTGTAGCTGTTTCTGACCCACCAGTCGGATCAGTAATTCCAGTGGCAGTCCCTGTTCCTGCAGTTGCACACCAATCACCGTCGTCTGCATCTGGGAAAACAAGCTTTACTTCGTTATTTCCAGCACCTCCGCTTACCGCAGTCTCAGTAGTAAAAAATATTTCGTGCTGCACCCCACTTGTTAAATTCTCTTTCACGCGATTGAGATAATCGCGGGGTGTGGTTAATGTTCCTGCATGTGCATACTGCAGTGGCATTACCATAGAAAGCGCAAAAAAGGCAATTATCGCATAAAAAAGCCCCTTTTTCGCAACTGGCTTGATATGTTTCATAGTCTTTGGCTTAATTCTTAATTTTACTCACTTTGTGTGCGTATTAAGCACCTTTGATTAGGGAATTATAGCATATTTTTTAACCCAGCGCAACACCATTCCAATAAGAGACCACTTTTAGAATAGTCCTATTGTGACAAATGTCACTGTATGAGCATATGCCCCTGCAACTGTGTTTGCATCAATCGAAGCCATGTAACAGATTGTGACTTCTTCATTTGCCGGTCCCGAAGCACTTGCAACAGATTGCTGGGTCGTGGTAATAGGATCAGCGTCGTATGTAGAACCAGAACAACCTCCGCCACCGTCAGTAATAACGTCTTGGCCTGTGTCAGTTGTTGATATTCCATATTCCTCTGAACCTGCTGTAACTGCTAAATCACCGACGTCATTTATGTCATCGGCTCCTTTTCGTAAGTTACCGTCATCGTAGACAAGAGTAATATACCCACTATCAGCACTCGTGCTCGTTGTTATCGTATGGCTGGCAGTGGCCACCGAACCGGTAGATAAGTTCCCAAGACTAATGGTATTACTGCTGATTGTAAATGTAATAGATTTGAAATTCCAACAGTCGTTATTACCACTATCAGTATTTGAGACATGGGTAGCATCAATGTCGGGCGCCTGACCACATGCGTTTGAATCCTGGACATCCGTACTAAGAACAGATCGGGTTCCTGCAACATTTAGGTTCCACTGTGTATCAGTCGTAGAGCTTCGAAGCACGACCGGGCTGTTCTCATCTTGACCATCAAAGTCGATATTCTGGAATGTATACGTGCTTGCTGCCTTAAATTGTAGTTGTGTGTCTGCAGTATTCGCAAGGAATGTTCCTGCTGTCTGGGCATTTGCATCAAATATTATATCTGGATTTGCAGCGGATGCATTTGTAATGGTCAGATTATAAAATTGATCTGAGGCACCTGTCATTTGACCAGACAAGGTTTGTTGGCCAGTACCGTCTAAGGTGATAGTGCCTGTTCCATCAGTAAAGTCACCGTTATTAGTCCAGTTGCCTGCCACTGTGAAGCTAGCTGTCGATGAAGCCTGATAGGTTGCTCCAGCACCAATGGAAACATTACCATCAACGTTAAACGTCCTGTCGTTGGTTTCATTATCGACAGTCAGTGAGGTGCCACTATTAGTAAATGACAAATTGTTGTTGATATTTTTAGCTCCACTATTAAAACCATTTATTGTAATGGTCGGAGAATTTGCGGAACTATCAAAATTTAAATTGTAAAAAGTCCAAGCAGCAGTCGGTCCAACACCATCATTCTGGCCAAAATTTTTGTTTGCTGATACAGATTGTTTAAATGTGTTGGTGGTGGTCATAGTGATATAGCCACACACATCCCCGCATTGGACATTTCCGTTCACAGTTACATCAGCCGTACCGCTTGTGGTATCTAAATGACCACCGTACATCATTAAGTCATTAGTTATAGTTAATGTGTTTGTTAATGGAGACCAATGACCGCCGGTAGCATTACCAATTTTAACATCATAAAAACTTGATGATCCGGCATTAATAGTCTTTCCGCTGGATGTTCCGTCAAAAGTAACCATACTCTGATTAGCGGTAAAAATATCGCCATTCGTCCAATTACCAAAGACATTGATAGAATTATCATCGGCATCTTTTGTATCCAAAGTACCGCCGGTGATTGTGAGATCATTATTCACATCGAGAGCGGATTCCAGTTGGAACGTATCTCCGTCTGCAGCGTCGTTGAATATAATATTATAAAAATCATCTATGGTGGCACCGGTGGAATCGATGGTAAACGTGCTGGCAGCCGCAGAAGCTCCATCAAAAGTTACAGTATTACTTTGGGCAGTATAGGTATCAGCGTTTGTCCAGTCGCCGCCAACTGTTATCGCATGGTCGCTGGCCAGAGCATCCAGCTCACCTAGAGTGATGGTTAAATCGCCTTTAACCACGAGATCATCATCATTGGCGTCATCAAAGACATCGACGTCTAATGTTGCTCCGCCGTTAACTACTAAATTATATACAGCATAGTTATCACCGGTACCATCCGTTTTTAAGCTAGATGTTCCGGAGCTGTCATCGAAGGTAAGGGTAGACAAGGCATAATCAAAATCACCGCCATTTTGAATATCAAAATCACCCGTGACATTAATATCTGTTTCATCTTCTTCACATACGTCACCGCCACTTACACAGTCTGCTGCATCCAGGAGGCCTCCGCTTTCAATAGTTAAGCCCTGCTGACCTACGTCTAAATCAAAACCATCCGTCTCTAATTCATCACCATTATTAATGGTAATGCTATTGGCCTTCAAGTCACTATCAAGATCAGTTTTATCAGGTGATGTACCAATTTCTACATTACCCACATCCTCCTTTGAAATATGATTATCAGTAAATGTCAGATCGCCATCGAATATCAATAATCCCGTTCCTGCATCTTTCGTAAATGTTGTTACTGCTGCGGCTAAGGTAAAGTCACCTGCAACATTCAAATCATTATTTGTGCCCTGAATAAATGTTCCTGCCGTCAAATCATACGTGCCATTCACATCCATAGCATCTTGGAGAGTCCATTGACCACCTAAACCGTTATCAAACTCAATATTAAAGAATGGCGATGACCCGGAGGTAATCGTATTACCTGCATCACTGGCAACAAATTTAACAGATCCGGAATTTGCATTAAACGTACCGCTATTAGTAAAGCTGTCCCCGAGTGAAAGTGTATTTAGATTCGACGCCAGTAGAGTAGTGCCTGCTCCAATAGTAACTGTGCCATTAATCGTTAAATTTGCATCTATGGTATCCAGATCAAAAGTCACTGCCTCACTACCAGTAATTACAGTATCAACGGTCCCGCTGATAACCTGACCGGAAGCTAAAGACGATTGTACCGTCCGGGCATTGGTATTACTGGTGTTATATATTTCTAATATCTGATAATCTTCCCTATCACCGAGTAATTGATTGGTAGCTGTTGCATCCATCCGTAAAATGAGATTACTTGCTAAAGTACCGGAAGACACAAATGCAGTACTTCGGAAAATGAGTCTGCCTGGACCGTTTAACGTACCGATTAATCCCAGTGTAGTTCCTGATGTCTTTGTTAAATCTAATTCAATACCGTCAGCAATAGTAAGACTATCACTAGAATTAATCGTCAAAGATTCCGATACGAATAAATCGGAAGTCTGCAGGGTTACCGATGCATCACCTGCGACACTAATACTTAATTTATGTAAAGTTTGATCACCGCCGATAATTGTCTTAGCAGCGCCCCACATACGAATAGTTGAAATACCCGCAATAACATCTGTAGCCCCACTCATGTCTAAGCTTCCCAGTACTTCAACTGATAAGGTTGTATTTTGTATTGTGGTAGTGCCAGAAAAAGTCAGATTATCGACATGTTGTGAGCGTGAATTAAAGTTACCCGTACCGTCCATTATTAACGTATTACCAGTTGTAGCAGTATATGTACAATTATTAAAATCTAAATCGGAATTCACGTACCAATTATCTATACCTGTATCAAATTCCGCTAAAGTTGCAGACGTGCAGGGACCAAGATTACCTTCAATGTCAACAACAGGATCATATGTAGTTCCCTCGAGCGTAATTCCGATTCCAGAGTCAAATAACGTTAAGTTTCCACCAATGTCAATTTCTTGATCTGCGCTTGTTCCCATTGTTACTGTCCGTGCGCTGGCTCCGCTCGTATTCCAAACTGCTACATCTCCTCCATAATTGTTCGCACCTGTGCGAGCAGGCATGACCGCCGTATTGCCATTACTGGCATCGAACCTGACATCACAATCCAATGTGCCATTAGTTGGAATCGTTGTACTCGAATCAACAATCAACGTCCCTGTACTACCATCAATCGTGCCAGTACCGGTGCTACCGAGTGAAAAACTCGAACCGGTCCATGTTAGTGACCTCGCAGCATCGATAGTTAGCGTCTTTGTATCGTCTACAGTTAGTCCGCCTGAAACGGTAAGATCAGTATTCTGAAGCGTAGCTGTGCCAGATATTGTTAGGTTGTTTAAAGTCTTCCCGCCGCCATCGATTGTTTTGGATGTTCCAGTCATAGCTATTGTGGAACCAGCAACTTCTGGTGTTCCAGCTCCTGCGAGTACCAGATTACCGGCAATGGTATGAGTGGCCGCTGCTAAAGTAACTGTATCAGCTGTATTGATTTCTAGGTTCTGTAATGTATTCCCACTTGTGGTTAGTGTTCCAAGCCCATCCATCTTAACTGTATTGCCAGCCGTCGCAGTATATGTACCGCCTGATAAATCAACATCTTGAGAGACTGTCCAAACATCCGTGCCTGACGTTATACTTGCATCACCATCTCCCGAATCATAAAAGCTTAAGTCCCCGTCAACATTGACAGTGGGATTATTTTCCCCTCCATTTAATACGATGTTATATGATTGATAAACAAAAACGTTAAAATCACCTGCAATGTTATGTTCGCCAGCTCCCATAATTACAGACGAATAATTTGAGCCATTGGGAGTAAAGTCATCATTTGAATACGCCTGTACATGACTACCGTAATCCCGAGCCGGCATAGGGACATTAATACCGCCAAAGCTATCAAACCTCGTTATGACATTTAATGTACCGCCCGTTCCTAATGTACTTGTTGTGTTCACTACGAGTATCCCCGTACCATTAATTGTTCCATCTAACGTAAAACTTGTGCCTGTCCATGTAAAAGTACGAGCAACACCTATGCTCAGTGTATCGCCAGTATCCACGTCAACATCACCAACTGCAACAGCATTCTCATTCAAAATTTGCCACGTACTATCACCCGATGATGCCTCAAAAGTAACGTTATTAAAACTGTCACCACCTGAATCAATTTGCTTCGTGCTCGTTGGTGCATCAAAAGTTACCGTGGCTGACCCATGAGTAAAAGTATCATTATTATCCCAGTTACCTCCGACTATGAGATTATTACCATTAGCACTCAGATTACCTCCGGTAATGGTCAGATTATTATCAGCATCAGTCGTACCAGTTAATTGAAAAGTGGTTCCTCCAGCTCCGTCATCGAAGACAACATTATAAAATGATTCATTTACCTCAGCACCCAGACCGTCTCCGTCAATAGAAACCGTCCCACCAACATTATTATTAAAAGTAACGGTCGGCGTTTCTGAATACGTAAATGCCCCATCGTTATTCCATCCACCACCAAGTGTAAGGGTATTAGCTTCATTTGCCATGGTGGCAAAAAGGCCTATATGAATATCACCACTACCCTGCGCTGTAGTCACATTACCCCCTGGCTGGAACGTGTCACTTTCCCATATATGAAGTTCTTTATTTGCTTCAATGACCAATGTATCCGGATCTCCGTCAGTTGCGGTAAACAGCATATCTGAATCATTGTCATTATCCCAGCCCACCATATCAAGAATACTCATGGTGCCGTCCTGGTCATCCCTGATAATCACTCTGTCTTCATACAAGTCCACGCCACTTAAACCAGCGCCACCATACACCAAGACAGTATTGGCATCAGCTCCGCTATTCAGATAAATGGAAATTATATCTCCGGCTTCAGCGCTAATGTCTCCAAAGGAATACGTAGCATCAAATAATACGCAGGAAGTAGTCCCTTCTAACGTGCTGTTTACATACATAGTAAGCACTTGGGTAGAACCATCGCATGGTGGATTACCGATTTCAGTACCTTCTGTAGTATCATACACGGTGCCAGAAATATTACAGTTCGCACCACTACTAATCCTCCAGTTAGTGTTATTTCCACTATTAGTAGAATATGTGGCACAAAAAGATACTCCCTGATTATTTGAATACGAAACATCAACATACGAAACACTTGCTGCCGTTGGATTAATATTCCAATCACTTGTAGTAGATGATTGTAAAGTAACCAGTTGCCCACTGGCACCAGTAACTGTCCATGTTCCGGCAACAGTCTGCGTCGTGCCCGCAGTGAATGTGATCGTCTTAGTCGCTCCGATCCCAGTAACTGATAAGTTATTGAACGTGGTGCTTCCATCAATTACTGCCGCAGTTGCGGTAGTAAGCGCAACGGTGCCTGAATTGTGTGTGAAGGTCCCACTTCTTGTGAAGCTTCCAGCAATATTTAAAGTACTTGAATTACTCGCCTGAAGGACAGTAAATGACCCAATGGTAAGAGTACCGTTTACCGTGACAGTGGGATCATTTGTATCTAACTGCAAAGTAGTAATACCATCTGTCGTCGTTGTATCAAGATCACCACTAAATACATAGGTACCACTTGCAGCTGTTATTGTTCTCGGCGCAGAATTACTATTATACATTTCAACATCGCCAGCGTAAGTTCTAGCATCTAAGGTAGTATTTAAAATATTACCGCCACTCGCATCAAAACGCACTAACGAGCTAATCGTACCGTCGGTACCCGGTCCTCCCGAAACATCAGTGAATCGCAATGTGCCCGCTCCGCTGATCGTACCACCAGTAGCCCCGGAAAGTGTCATCGTGGCTCCGGTATGAGTCAGCGTCCTTCCAGAAGCAATCGCCAAAGAATCAGCATCAGACACCGTTAGTGTATTTGCCACAGTCAGATCAGAAGTTTGAAGTGTGATCGTACCTGCAGATGATGGATTAATCGTCACATCATATAGAGTATTTCCTCCCCCATCAATCGTGTTAGAAGTGCCAGTCATCGTTACGAGGTTTGATCCGTGCGTGACTGTTCCCGGGTCGATGTCTAAATTACCAGCTAACGTGACATCATCATTAAACGTTACGCTACCAGTAATAGTCAGATTATGAAATGAATTGTCATTCGTTATGAGAGTTTTTGTGCTGCCATCCATGATTAATGTATTACCAGAAGCAGCTTCATATGTCCCTCTCCCGTCATCGTCATTTTCAAAATCGATATCACCGGATACTGTCCAGGTGCCCGTACCTGATTTAATCCATTCGTACGCTACATCTATATCTGGAGAATTACCAATATAATCAATATCTCCGTGAACATATACTGTAGGATTATTCGTGTCTGCATCAAGCTGAATCGGCCTGCTTTCATTACCTCCTGTCGTACAGTCGCTTGAGTTGAGATAAAGGTGTGAAGCGATATCATGAGTCCCCGCTTCCATTGTCACGATACTTGGACCAGCTGCATGAGCGATTTTAATGATAGGAAGGTAGGCGGGTGTTGCACAACCTTCAGTATATATGTGCACTTCACCATCATATCCAATACCGGGACGAACAGGCATGATCAAAGTATGATCAGTTGCATCAAAACGCACTATTGAGCTTAGTGTGCCGATATCAGGCAAAACAACACTGTCTGAAGTTATTTCAAGTGCTCCGCTTCCGCTAATTGTGCTGGAAGCCTGGAAAGAAAGACCAGTGCCGTCCCATTTCAGCTCCCGACCAGCATCTATGGATACGGTATCATCCGCTCCAACTGTAAGCGCTCCTAAGACTTTTATGTCCCCCGTTTGCTGGGTAACGGTGCCGGTACCAGCTACATCAAAAACCAGATTATAATATTCTTCAGCTTCATTATCTTCGGCAGTACCAAGGCTGATAAAATTAGAATTATTAGCAGCCATCGTGATTGTGTTGAGTCCTGAAGTAATGTTACCTACATTATGGAAATCACCATTCATTGTTACGTCTCCTCCTGGGGCAAATGTATCACCGCCTAATATATGTAATTCGAATCCAACATCCACTTCCAGATCACTTCCAGTCACGAGGTATTTCACATCGTCATCACCATCATCACCCGTTAACATATTTACATTCGTTAGCGAGCCGGTATCAGCACGCGCGATAACGGTATTTTGATACAGGTCAACATTATATTGATTCGTATCATCAGTAACCATCACAGTTGTGGCTTCTTCAGTTTCATTATCCAAATATACCGTGATAATCTGGCCGGAAGTAGCCGCAACGCCGTTAATTATATACATCCCAGTGTCATCAACAATATCATCGGTTTGCGCACCGGCACCGTTTACCCGAAGATTCACTGTCTTTGGAGTACCGCTTCCATCAAGAGCAGATACCCCCTCATCTGTATATGCATTTCCTTGGATCGTAATAAACCCGCCAAAATTCCAATTTATGTTGCCGCCGCAATCGGTATTCGTACCGTTACTTGCATCAATTTGTCGGAACGTATTGGCGCTCGAATTACCAACATTAACAAACGATACATCCGTCTGCGAAGTTGTTTCAAAATTCCACGCATTTGATCCAAGGGTAGAATTCCTAAAGACAATGGGAGTGTGCGAATCCTGGCCATCAAAATTAATATCGCCAACAGTATATGTAGCTCCGTTTTCATACTCTACCTTCACGTCAGCCGTGGTGATAGTGTACGTTCCGCTTATCGTAGCTGCGGCAGCGAAATCAATTCCTTCGCTAAATGAATCCGAACATCCAGACCAGCTTCCGCTACTATTTGTGATAGTGAGATTATTAAAGTCTGATGTAGTGATCATATTCTGCGACAATGTCTGTTTTGCAGAACCATCGAGTGTCACAGTACCGCCGTTATCTGTAAACGTCCCGTAATTGGTATAGTCACCGCTTAAAGTGAGTGAGTCAGGCGCAGAAAAAACACTACCATTACTTCCCACAGTGTCTATAGTTAAATTCCCATCAATAGTGACAACCGGATCATTTGTGATGAAATCAACGATAAAAGTATCTGCACCATAAAAAATTGTTAAATCCGAATTAAAATTAAGCGGCTGTCCATCTGCACCCATTGTGGTGGTTCTTGGGGTAGTCCAACCATAAACAGTTACTGCGCCATCAAAATCCCTGCCATTAGTCGATTGGTTGCCCCCGCCAATATACTCAAACCATACCGGAGCCGAGATGGTGCCTGTGCCTGCCGGATCGTTTGCTCCTGGAAAGGTGTTTTCTGAACGGTATCTAAACATCCCATTGCCTGAAATAGTACCGTTGAGAATTAAGGTAGTTGTAGTTCCAGTAATGACTGATGTACCATCACCAATGACCCATTCGTCACTGTCATCCACGTCAATAGTTCCAGATACTGAAAGATTATCATTAGATGTCCATCTGCCGCTGCCGTCACCTCCCTGAAAAGTAATGGAACTAAAAGTTGCGGGCACAGGATCGGCGATTATTGTATTGTCAGTATCACTCGCATCAAAAATAACAGTACCCGTACCAGTAACAATATCATTATCAGTCCAATTACCACCAACGGTAATATTATTGCTATTTTGATTCAGTGTGCCCCCTGTGAGCAACATATTATTATCAATATCCATCGCACCAGTAAGCTGATATGTGGCACCTCCACTGGCATCATTAAACGTCACGTTATAAAACGCTTCAGATCCTGTCCCGTCACCGTCGATTGATACAGTAGCAGCAGTGTTGTGATTAAATGTAACCGTGGGAGTACCAGAATAGGTAAACACCCCGTCATTATTGAAACCTCCGCCGACAGTAAGTGTATTTGCTTCCATGGCGAGCGTACCGCCGTCAATATCAATATCACCTGTTCCTTGTGCAGTGGTAATATTGCCGCCGGGTTGGAATGTATCGCCTGTCCAAATATGCAATTCTCTACCAGCTTCCACTACAAGTGTGTCTGGAGAAGCATCTTCTGCAGTAAAGAGCATATCCGAATCATCGTTATTATCCCAGTCAATCATATCGAGTATGGACAGCGTGCCATCAGCTTCATCACCCACTACCACTGCATCAATAAAGAAATGCATTCCCACATCATCCGTACCATCGGATACGTAGATTCTATTCGCTAATTGCGCTGACGTCTGATATATCGCTATTGTCTCACCGCTATCTACCTCTACATTTGTTAAAGAAAATGAAGCGGCACCAGAAGTACAAGAAAATGTTTGAGACCCAACACCGTCAACTTTCACTGCCAAATTGAGTGTCGATCCATCGCATGGACCACCATTCCCACTTGTGGCTGGAGTAACCTCATCGCTCATGTACAGTATGCCGGTGATAGTAATTTGATTTGCAAACTGCCATTCCGTATTTTCACCACAATCCGTGTTTGTTCCGTCAGAAGCATCGATAGTATCTCCGGTCGCATTCGAACCTTGGACATCAACGTAGGTAACCGTTTGTGATCCAGTCACATTCAAATCCCATGCTTCGGTGCCAATCGCAGAATTTCTGAAGATGATCGGGCGTGCAGCCGTTCCCGTCCAGCTAATATTTGTTACTGTGTATACTGCTTCATCCTGATATTCAACCCGTACAGAATCACCTAATGCCGTAGTATTAATCGTAAACGTTCCACTAATTGTTGCTGCTGCATCAAAATCAACACCCGCTGTAAACGTGCCACATCCTGAGTGGCTTCCCGATGTATTGGTAATAATGAGGTTATTAAAATCATTACTAGACGTAGTCATAGAACCCGACAAACTCTGCTGTGATGATCCACCAAGTGTTACCGTGCCGAGGTTATCATAAAAAGTTCCATTATTGACATAGTCGCCGTTAATATTAAAAGTGCCTGAATCACTAGCTTGTAATCTTGTTGTCCCTCCGATTGTTAACGTACCAGTAACTGTCACATCAGGGTCATTTGCAGTAAATGAGATGATATTAAGTCCTATTCCATCAGCAATAGTTGAAAGATCCCCGCTAAATACATATGTGCCGCTTGCCGCTGTTATCGTCTGAATTCCCGCGCTGATACTATAGAGTTCCACCTTGCCTCCGTATGTTCTTGCATCAAATGTCGTGTTGGCAATATTGCCGGTTGTAGCGTTATAACGCACCACCGAACTAATTATTCCATCAGCACTGGGTCCACCAGATGCACTCGTAAATTGTAATGTTCCTGCCCCGGTGATAGTGCCACCCGGCGATCCGGTAAGAATGATATCGGGACCAAGATGAGTCAGTGTCCTGCCTGATGCGATTGTCAGAGTATCCCCATCACTCACCGTCAACTCATTTGAGACAGTAAGATCGGAATTCTGAAGTGTGATCGTGCTTGTAGAAACCGGATTAATAGTTAGGTCATAAAGCGTCCTATTCGCTCCAATAATATTTTTTGAACTGCCTCTCATCCAAATATCTGAAGAACCGGGAATAATAGAACTCGCACCCGTCATGTCCAGATTTCCATAAACTTGATGATAACTATCTGAAAACGTTATATTTCCCCCGGATAATGTCAGATTTCCATATTCGGTGTTTGAACCACCCGACGTAATTGTGGCTGAGCCGTCTGCTGAACCATCAAGCACGAGGGTACTCGTTGGATCAGCTCTAAAGTCCCCAACGGAGATACTAATATCATTTTTTACTGTCCAGGTGTTTGACGCACCTGTGTATATTTCTTCTCTACCATCAAGAGGGGCGCTAAGATATTCGATACTGCCATTGATAGTCACTGTTGGATTGTATTCAGTGCCACTCAGCCAAATATCGCAGTCATCATTTGCATTCATATATAAATTGCCGGAAATGACATGCGAGCCGGCAAGCATGATAACCTTTTGCTCGCCTATTGCGTGGGTAACTTGTACGAAATGTTTATTATCATCGTTGTAGTAGGGAATGTGCTCACCCCCTGTACAGCCTCCGGGAATCACGTCTTGGGCAAGATCATTATAAATCGTCACGTCACCGCCATACGTTCGGGCTGACATTTGCATTTCTGCATAATCAGTCGCGTCATAATATATATCGGCTGAAAACGTTCCAGTTGTGGCAATAGGACTAGTAGTTTCTACTTGTAACTTTCCATCTCCACTTATAGTTCCATTAAGTGTGAAGCCGTCTCCATACCAATATGCCGTACGTCCGGTACCAATTGTGAAGGTATCATCGGTTTCGACAACGAGATTGTTTGTTATTCCGATGTCGGATGAGGAAAGAGAGATATTAGTCGCTAAGCCCGGGCGGTCAATAGTGAGATTATAGAGATGTTCATTGTCTCCTATCAGCGTACCCGTACCATCAGTGCCTGCCATGGTCACAGTGCTTGTTAATTCTGAAATAACTCCACCTGCACCAAATGTTAAGTCATTATTTACCGTGAAATCAGAACTAAAAGTATGGGTACCTATACCAAAGGTAAGATCGTGAAACGTAATTGATCCTGAGCCACCTCCGATGTCACAGCCACTTCCTAAGGTAACGAGTGGAGTACCCGACGTTGTGGTGACAGATCCACTACCAGCTGTAGCAAAATCACCCAAACCAACACTATCAACTGAAAGTGATTGTTGGATATCTAAAGTAGTCCCATCTCCAACGGAAATTCCGTTGCTAATAGTATTCGTTCCCGTACCGGTTATTGAAGTTGTCCCACCCCCTATAGTTGCAAGATCATAGATGGTGATATCTCCACTGCCTCCACCTATCGCACCCGATGTAAACATGGTAACTGTAGGAGTACCTGAACTTGTATCAACTACACCAGTAGAAGTAGTAGTAATGGAACCCCCATTCACAAATGTATTTGCATCAATATATGCTATCGCTCCAGCATCCACAAATATGTCATCGGCAACCGTATTCGTCGCATTGTCAAAATACATCGTCGCATTGTCATCTACATGGACATCTCCCGTCCCTTGCGTCGTGATAGTCCCCTCCGAATCAAGTGTATCACCCGTCCACACGTGCAGTTCGTAGTTGGCCTCAACACTGAGCGTATCGGGAGATGCATCAGTTGCGGTAAAAAGCATATTTGCAGAGTCGTCGCCGTTATCCCATGTATTTGTATCAATAACATTCATTGTTCCATCATTATCGTCTCGTACAATAACTCTATCTTCATAAAGCTCTAGATCATTCACATCTGTTCCTGATGCTACCAAAACAAGATTGGCTTTCTCTGTTTCGCCTTTTATATAAATCGTAATTTTATCACCGGGCACGACGTCCAAATTTGCAAAGTAAAAATCCCTACTTCCAGTTTCTCCTGCATTTGAACATTCTTCTAAAAATTCTGAGCCGCCATTTATTCGTAGACCGATATTATTTGTTAAATTATCGCATGGAGGATTACCGATGTGACTTGACTCGTCTGTTCCTTTGACATAACCCGAAATATTCCGCAGAGCATCAAAGTCCCATTCGGAGTTATTGAGACAGTTGATGTTAGTACCGTCGTCAGCATCAATGGTAGCTCCGCCATCCGCATATGAATAAGAAACATCTACATATGACACAGCCGTTTGGGTAGCCCCAGCATCAACAATGAGATTCCATACACTGGTAGTTGAGCTTCTAAAAACTATTAGATTACTATCCCCTCCGCTACCCGTCCAATTGATTTCTCCGTTTACGGTATAATTAGCTCCGGCAAGGTATTGGACTCTCACACCTGCAGTCGTAATTTCATAGGTACCATTAATAGTTGCGGCAGCTGCGAAGATGACACTATACGTTGGAGTACCACATGAACCCGCATAACTTCCCGAGTTATTTGTAATTGTTAAATCATTAAATTCTGACTCCCCTGTCATCGTGCCTGATAAAGTCTGTTGTCCTGATCCATCGAGTGTCACCGTTCCACTGCCATCGGTAAACGTCCCACTGTTAGAATAATCACCATTAAGCGTCAATGAGCTCGGTGCTTGAAACACACTCGAAGCTTCAATGGTCAATGATCCTTCGATCGTGACATCGGGATCATTGGTGATAAAGTCCACGATATGTGACGCGGAAAGATAATCAATAAGCACGTCCCCGTTAAAGATAAAAGTGCCGGCATCTGCAGTCTGTGTCTTAGCTGAAATGTAACCTACGAACTCTACATCTCCATCATAGGTTCGGTCTGTAATCGTGTGACCTGTTCCATATGATGTATCATATCTAACAATAGAAGAGACTGTTCCGGTATCTGGAAAGCCTGATGTTGGCCAGTAGCGGAGTATTCCGCTTCCTTCGATAGTACCGTTGAGTGTTATCGACCCTGTTTCCCCAGCGATAGTGAGCATATCATTTACTGCTATCGATACCGAATCATTTGATGCAATGTTTAATGTGTCATTAACGAGTATATAGCCACTAGAAATGTCAATTGATACTGTACCTGGACTAGTATGAGGAGCCGCGGGATCAATAGTAAGGTTATTAAAATTGGTACCTTGAGAACCCCCTATTGAAGCTCCGTCATTATCAAATGTAATCGTGCCGCTGTTTGGGGTAAAAGTCCCTGAATTTTTTGTCCAGCTACCCGATACTTTAAACGTAGCCGATGATGATGCCTGATATGTCCCGCCAGCAATTATCACATCAACAACATCAATATTCCGATCATTTGTTTCGTTATCAGCTGTTCCTGTTACAAATTGCATAGTGCCATTGACGATAATTGTGCCAGTCCCAGATCCATTGAATGTCACATTGCCTCCTATAAAGTCAAGATTATGAAATGTCCATACATCTCCCTCAGCTACATTAGTGCCGATATTTTGTCCAGCACCCATAATGAATACTGAATTATTGCTAAAGGTGATAGTCCCGCATGTACCATTACATTCTATATCTCCGAACGCCCATAAATCTTGAGAACCTTGAAGAGTACCTGCCACCATGTGAAGGTCGCCACCCACTCTGATTTCATTTGCTAGCGGTGTCCATGGGCCTGTACCATCGAACGTAAGATTGTAGAATTGTCCACTACCTCCACCAGTTGTAATGTTCTCGGGTGATCCGGATCCGAATGTAACGGTTCCATTATTACTCGTAAATGTCCCGCTATTCGTAAAGCTCCCATTCATGGTGATTCCATTTGCACTGTTTGCAGACAGAGTGGTCCCTACACCGATAGTGACATCATCCCCAATAATTGTAGTCGGATCATTCGTGTTGAGTTCAAGTGTCACTCCACCTGCTCCGTCCCTCGAAATATCAAGAGTGGACGACATGGTAATCGTACCTGCAGCTCCGGTCACACTTCGAGCTGATGCGCTGTTGTTATAAATTTCCACTGCCCCGCCGTATGTTCTCGTGGCACCCATTGTCTGGTTATTGACTGTCGTATCAAATCGTAGGATGGAAGAAATGGTGCCAGACGTCGGGAACGCGGCTGCTGGCTCATAGATAAGTTTCCCTGCTCCGGATATCGTTCCATCTAAAGTGAGTGAGCCGGTACTATTTGACTGGACAGTGCGGCTTGCGCCAATGCTTAAAGTATCGCCCGCATCAACATCAAGCGTACCATTGACAATCGGATCATCCGTGCCGGTCAAAGTTACTGTCCCGGTGGTTGTTGCATCACCAATATTCAGGTTATAGAAAGTTGTGTCAGATGTACCGCTGATATTACCTCCAAGAAGCGTCACTGTGCTTGTGTCATACGTGTATGTCCCGTTATTCACCCACCCACCAGAAGCAACGATCATCTCCGCGTTTGCATCAAATGATTTTCCATTATTAATGGTAAACGATCCGACAAGATTGAGAGGTACCGTACTTGATGCCCAAAACGACGCATTTTCTTCAATTACAAAGTTATAAAACTCATGACTATCAGTATTTTGTTCACCAATTACATCGCTGACTCCGTCAACACCGAGATTGATAGTACCTCCAGTCACTGTTGTCGTAGTTAACGTACTCGTATCAAATGTATACATGATTGGCGTTGTAATCTCCCCACCAGTCATATTGAAGTCCATCACATTCCCCTTTCCTGCGGCATTTCCAAATCGAAATTGTCCCCCTGTCCCGATATTATGATCACCGCCGTTCAGATTAACCGTCCCCTCATTATTAAACCAATACTGACCCAAATCAAAAGATCCGCCATTAAGATTTAGGATAGTACTCGCACCATCAATAGCATACGTAGCATTTGCACCAAGAGCATTTACATCAGCTCCGGCATTGATGTTTAAAGTTCCACCATCTTGATCGACAATTGCAGCAGAGTTTCCATTAATATTCATGGTATTGCTGATCGTGATCGTTCCGCCATTAATGTCAAAATCATCCTTTAAGACTGTCGTGCCGCCGCTCAATGTTACCGTCCCGCCATTTACAATAAAGTCTTCGGTCGTGCTATCACCAATAGTAAAAGTTCCCGCGGAATGATTTACCGCTCCGGTAGTTGTAACATCATTTCCATTAACCGTAGCACTCGCACTGACATTCAATGTCGCGCTTGTATCAACGTCGATATCGCCTCCAATGGTCGACGTAGCAGTATCGAGATTCATTGTCGCGCTATCATCAATATGAATATCACTACCTGTATCTACATCGCCATTTGGATCGAGCGTATCGCCGGTCCATATATGAAGTTCTTTGCCTGATTCGGTACTGAGTGTATCCGTAGCAAGATCATCGGCATCAAAGAGCATATCAGTCGAATTTTGATCATTATCATAATCGACCATATCCAAAATAGTGGATGTTCCATCGTTTTCGTCACGCACTATTACTTTTTCCTCATATAAGTCCGCATCCGTGACGTTCGCCGACCCGATAACCATATTCAAATTAGCTTTCTCAGTAGAATTACTATTTAGGTAGACTGATACCGTATCGCCCGCACTAAAAGTAAGGCCAGAGAACTCGTAATTGCCCGTTGTGTTATCGCAGTCCGTCGTGTCAGTGCCAGCTCCGTTTATTTTAAGTGAAACCGCAGCAGTCACACCATCACAAGGAGGATTGCCAATAAAGCTTGATTCATCCGTCCCCTTCACAGACCCTGAAACGGTATCGGCCGTTGTCGCCATTTCTGCATATACGACGTTCCAATACTCCGGCATGTTGTCGGTACCTGTGGTAAAGGTAACTGTTTCTGTGTGATTGTGATTACTCCCCGCAAGCGTAACTGTTCCACTTCCACATCCGCCATTAACACTTCCACCCGACCCAGTGTTTCCACTTGTCTCCTGCGCATGATTATGCGTAGTAGCACCTTGGGATGATCCGTTATACGCAGCTGCCCCTCGAACAAAGTTCTGATAGAAATCATCCCCAGAATCTGAACGTAGATCCCATCCAGCTCCTGGATCGGCGTCAAACATCGGTATTATTCCTGAAGGAACCGAAGTATCTGAATCGGCCTTTCCGACAATTACTTCGATATAGGGGGGTAGAGCGGACATGCCTGTAGTCGCACCAGCTGATGGTGCTGTATGTCCGTGGGTCACGGCAGATCCACCTTTTATACAATTGTCCTCATGAAAAGCCCCCGCTCGACCACTAGCAGGTGCAGCCCAGGTAATAGTATGGGTATGGGTATCAGAGCCAGCAGTTGCGACCGAGCTATTTGTGCGAGTCATTTTTGCGTCTTGAGCACTCTGCCTGGTCCAATCCGCCCCAGGTAAACCAGGATCGTCATCAAAAAATGCGATACCACCACCAGGGATCGTGGCAGGAATTCCAGTATCATTCTTAATTAGGATTAAATCCCTGTACGCCGGAAGATTGTTTGCCGATCCAATTGTCGTTCCAATAACAGCGTGTGTGTGAGTGCCAGAAGCATTTGAATAACCAAATCCAGAATTTGCCAATTTTGTTGTACCTGGCTGACTTGTAGGCGATTGAGTAGCTATGGTAGGAGTGTGAGTTGCATTTCCACTAGTTATACCGAAATTTGCAGCAGTTTCACCACGGGCAAATTTACCATCATATGTTGAAACAACCGACCATCCAGTAGGCGGACCGGCTCCATCCCAATAGAGATACATGTATGTTGGATCAATTGCCAACTGCCACTCACGCCCTTCAGACCATTCTCCAATTGTTGCCGGACCAAGATGATACAATGCGGGGCTCACTTCCGGTGATTTAAATGTATAACCAAGGGTGATGGTATCTCCCTTAGATATTGAAGTGTCCCACACTAATTCAAGTACACCTTCTATGTCTCTGCTCGCACCTCCGTACTCCACTTCGACGCCAAATTCACGCGGAACTCGCTCAATGATCTCTCCGGTAAAGTCCTTATACGCTGTAACCTCCAAAGTCATTGGCTGATCGTATGCGTACCATTCACGTGGGTTGCGGTGAGTTGAATATTGTACGTACCGGAAATTTTTGGTCGAAAGTACGCTGAATAATCGGGTTCGAAGTAGATATCCTTGATATGGCACTTGTCGGAAACTGCGATACCGCCATTTTCCGTAGTCATTTTGGGTAGAATTTTTCCATTTGGATCAGTGATGAGAAGCTCAATGTCTGCATCGCATACAATACCCCCCTTATCATCCAATACTCCGATCGATAATATTGAAAGATCGCCCGGGCGATATACAGATTGATCAGGGTTTATTGCCAGCACGCCCCATGAAAAACTTTTTGTAACTATTTCAACTTCCCCATCCTGCTCGACGCTAAAGCTCAGTTCATACTCCCCTCCGCGAGCCAGCTCATCTTTTGACACAGAGTATTCAACCCGCTTGATATCCCCTTCCTGTACCTCTTTTTCTTCTAACGCAACAATCTTTTGGGTTCCGTCAGGTCTCGTAAGAGTTGCTTCTTTCACTGTTCTTTCCGTGGTGCCTATGCCGATAAATGACAGGGCTGAGCGCTCCTCAACATCAATTGATACAACAGGATTCTCTGATACATCGTAATCTCTCTTTTCTACTTTCACGCTGTCAACAATATTCTTTGATGTCTTATCCAATTCGCCGATATCAGCTTCAATTATTATTCCGTCTACATATACCAGCGATTCTTCAATTGCTGGCACAGCATTGTAATCGGCTTTTACTTGTATTTGAGAAATTTCTTCAAAAGAATCAACCCGTATTGGAAATGCCCAGTAACCTTCGTGTGTTGAGTTGCTCATCTCGTCAAGTATTCCGAAAGAATCTAGTGGAATCCATGTTTGTCCATCAAGAGAGTAAGAGAATGACAAAACGTCTTCATTTCCTTTGAAGCTTTTTGCACCCATTGATATGAGTACCCGGGCTTCGTTTAATGATACGTATTCCGGCACTGTTTCTGTGGATACATCTTCTGGTAACAGATAACCGGAACACACGATATCTGAAACCGGAGCTTGAAGCGATTCAGCCATATCGTCTTCTACCGGAAAAAGCTTTGATGTGGAGTAATAGGCAGATACTCCCTCATTGAAGTCAGATAGGGCGGATGTTGACAGTGCATTTATTCGTTTTGCATGCTCTGCATTTGTCCAACCGGTACAATTAGCGGGTTCGAGCCTGTACATCTCAATCTGGGTGCCAAGCACAAGTCCAGGGGTGTCATTTGCAGCAACTGCGACATGAAGAAAAAGTGCGGCAATGACAAGATGAACCATTGACCAATTGAACACTGGTTTCTTAACAGGCGCCAACTCTTTCTTTGGCTCATCACCAGCAACCTCGGGTTCTTGCTGAACATCATCTAATCCGTTTTTTGCGAGATACAGGATGCGTACATCTTTCTTATCATATCTACGGTCGCGTCGCTTCCCTACTCTCACTGCACGCAACTTACCATTTGCATCCCAATTCCTGAGCGTATTTGGGTGTACACCAAGAAACTCACTTACCTGTTCAAGAGTAAGGAGCTGTGGAAGCGAGTCAAAGTCTATAGGCTTATCTTCTTGCCTCCCAGAAGTGAGGTTTTTTCGTACTGTATTAAACAAAGCTTTTTTCTCCCTTTTGAACTATTTTTGGCTCTACTTAGGGGAAATATTAGTCTCACTTACCAAGTTTTCTTAACACGAGTATAACAGAAAAAAATGGTTTTGTCCACCCGCCAAATGAAATAACCGCTTTTGAGAAGAATGTAGTACTAATAAATAGAGTGAGAATTGACGAATAGCGTTTAGATCCGTATAATTCCATTACTTTCAAACATCATGCCTGACTTTCAAAAGCACGTAGAACCAGAAACAAACGATCAGCCAAAACTTAAGGATACTAAAGTAAAAAGTAGAAAAATTGGTCTACTCTTTGTGCTCCTGGGTATGGTGCTTTTGGGATTTGGTTTTGGCGTGACGGCAAAAGTTATTCTTTCTGTAAACAGTACCAACACGGAGACCGGAGAGAAGGTCGCTTTTTTTGAACAACTCAAGCACCTTATCTTAAGTCCTGACAAACAGCTTCGCGGTGAGGCTCAGGATCGAGTTAATATTTTACTTATCGGAATAGGTGGTGAAGGACATCAGGGCGCATATCTCGCAGATACCATCATTCTCGCGAGTATCCAGCCTTCAACGGGTAATGTGGCAATGCTTTCAATCCCCCGTGATTTATACGTTGAAATACCTGAATATGGGTACCGAAAAATCAATAACGCAATGGCATTTGGCCATACAAACGACTATCCTGGGGGAGGTGAGGTGCTCCTGAGTCGGGTGGTTTCGCAGGTTACCGGCCAGCAAATTAACTATTTCATGCGAATCGACTTCACCGGCTTCGAAAAAATAATTGACGATCTCGGCGGCATCTGGGTAGATGTTGAAAGGGGTTTTACGGACTATCAATATCCGGATAACAACTTTGGATATCAATTCCTGAAATTCGAAAAAGGATATCAAAAAATGAATGGTGAGACTGCATTGAAATATGTACGCTCCAGACACGGGACAAATGGAGAGGGATCAGACTTTGCCAGATCTCAGCGTCAGCAAAAAGTGCTCCTCGCGATTAAAGACCAGGGGCTCGCCTTTGAGACGCTCATTGCCCCAAAGCGAATAATTTCGGCTCTTGAAGATCTTGGGGAACACAATAGAACAGACTTACAGATATGGGAAATACTGCGTCTTGCTGAAATGGGCGATGACCTCGAACAAAACAGTATCGTTACCAAGGTGCTTGATACTTCTCCTGGAGGACTTTTAGAGCCGGTCACATCTGTTGATGGAGCATATCTTCTACAGCCAATTTCAGGATCCTATGACGAAATTCATGACCTCGCAGAGAATATCTTTTCAGAAAAAACTCTTATCCAAGAAAACCCGCAAATCGAAATTCAGAACGGAACGAAGGTGTCAGGACTTGCATATCAGGCGTCACAGAAGTTATCAGCTGACGAATTTACCATCGTCGATATTGGCAATGCCGTAGAACAAGACCATGAAACAACCGTAATATATGATCTCACCAGCGGAACGAAGCCCTATTCCCTTTCCAGATTAAAAGATCATTTCGACGCAGAGGTAAGCACTACGCTCCCGGGATTCCTCGTAAATGCCTCTTCGCCTGTCACTATCAATTCTCTTCAGAATCCGACTGGAGATATCGAGGAATCTCCAACAATGCCATCAGCCGACTTCCTTATCGTTCTCGGTCTTGATCAGGTTGAAAGCACAGGAACAAGTCTGTAGCACACTATTTCATATAATAAGCGTATGGGCAAAAAAGCACT
This sequence comes from Patescibacteria group bacterium, assembly GCA_042570925.1. Taxonomy (GTDB): domain Bacteria; phylum Patescibacteriota; class Patescibacteriia; order UBA10025; family UBA10025; genus JBHPFX01. The sequence goes on along the minus strand of JBHPFX010000001.1, from coordinate 105,872 downwards.
TCCCGTCGTGGCACTCGTCGGGCGAACAAACGTTGGCAAGTCAACGCTTTTTAATATTATTTTGGGTAAAAAACAGGCCCTGGTGTCTACCATAGCTGGAACGACTCGTGATTCAAACCAAGCTGAAATTGCATGGCGCGACGTACATTGTTTGCTTATCGACAGTGGCGGATTGGAGCGAAAAGAACGAACCGTCATTGACACTTCGGTTCAAGAGCAAGTAGGTACTATTCTGAGTTCCGCAAGTGTCATTTGCCAGTTAGTGGATGGAAAGACAGGGGTAACGAACGAAGACCGCCTCATCGCCAAACATTTACAGAAGCTAGGTGTGCCGGTCATGCTAGTGATTAATAAGCTCGACAGTCCAAAGGATGGCGGATCAATTAGTAAAGATTTTTACTCACTTGGATATAAGGAAATTTTTCCCCTTTCATCAACAACAGGAATGGGAGTTGGAGATTTTCTTGATGAAATCGTAAAAAAGATTAAAAAAACTACTCTGGAAGAAGTAGAAAAGACCGGTTCCGAAATCCGCCTCGCGCTTATTGGAAAAACAAACACGGGTAAATCAACTTTTATCAATGCTCTTATCGGGGAAAAACGGCTTATCGAATCACCACTTCCCCACACGACCCGTGAACCAAGGGATACACGAATAACCCACGAAGGTAAAACTTACGTGTTTATAGACACTGCCGGACTTAGGAAAGAACGAAAAGTGTCCGATTCGATTGAGCGTGCCGCAAACCTTTTAAGTGCCGAGGCAATTAAAAAAGTACATATTGCTGTAGTCATTACGGATGTCACTGAACGGCTTACGATGCATGACTTTCATGTTGTTGATTTAGCACGGAAAGCTCGGCGAGGAATTATCATTGTAGGAAACAAATGGGATCTGGTAGAAAATAAAACTCCTGATTCAATGAAAGAATTCACAAAATATTATCGCTATGTCCTTTCAATGATCCCATGGGCCCCGCTGGTTTTTACCTCCGCGACAAAGAAACAGCGTGTACGAAACTTGCTTGCGCTCGCTGACACTATCCGAGAATCACAGCTTAAGCACATACCTGATGAAGAATTGAAAACGTTTTTAATAAAATTTCTCGGCAAACATGGGCCAAACCAACGGCAAGCAAAGAAAAAGCCCCGCATATTCTCACTCGTACAAGAACGCACTGATCCTCCCCGATTCCGACTTACGGTCAATGATCCTGAAACAATCCATCCGTCATTTGTCAGATTCATGGAGAAGCACTTACGTGAAACATTTGGCTTTGTCGGTACTCCCCTGTCTATAACACTTACAACCCGGCTTCGATAATATGAAAATACTCATTGGACTCGGTAATCCAGGATCAAAGTACGAAAAATCGAGGCACAACCTCGGATATATGATAGTGGAGGCGCTTGCCAAAGAACTTCAAACACCTTTTAGCATGAAATCAAACTTACATGCTCTAGTGGCAGAAGGGCGTATTGGTAAAGAGAAAATCATCCTCGCAAAACCAACTACTTTTATGAATCTCACCGGTAACGCGGTAAACGCATCCCTGCAGTACTATAAGGCAAATCCGTCAGATGTGTGGATTATCCATGATGATATTGACTTAGCGTTTGGAAAGCTAAAAATTCATCATGGCAGATCTTCTGCAGGCCATCGCGGGGTTGAGAATATTATTCAGATACTTGGAACAAAAGATTTCTATCGATTTCGGATAGGAATCGATTCGAGAACTGACAAGCAGCGAAAAGGTGAGACAAATAAATTTGTCATGGCAAACTTCTCCCGGGATGACAAAAAAAAGCTTGATGAACTTATTCCTCAAGTGGTTGAAACTGTCATTAAAGCAATACAAACTTCCCCGGAGAAAGCAATGAGTGTCTGGGGTAAATAAAAAAAACACCCCGACCAATCGTGACTAGCACTGGTCGGGGTAAATGGTGTACCGATGTCCTGCTTAGGTGATCTGGTCGGCTTCGTCGGCAAATCCACGAAGAAGGGCTGCGAGTTCCCTGGCGATATCCGCCGCACTCAAGATTTGCCCTTTATCACCCGTCGGTTGTCCCATGGCACTCTGAACACTTCCGCCTGCGCAGGCGACATGCGTCAAAGGATCCATACCTGCACGAACCTTCGTCATTAATGCAATGACGTCGTTCATTGCCGTTGCACTCATTGCACCCCTCCCATTCAGGACACACGTGAATATGCTGTTTTTGTATTGACAAAGACGGCTGAACATTAACATTGCTACCGTCCAACCGTCTTTGGAAGACCCTGCCTTCAGTCCCGAGGCTTGATGCCGAGGAAAGCTTGCCGAGGGATCCTCTTATCTGTTTTGCTACCCGGTCATGACGCCACTCACAAGTATAAAGTGAGGTGAGAAAACTCACAACACCTTAACTTTTATGAATGTGAGAGTTCTAGGAGGGATGAACTATCACACTCACTTGCGAGCAGCGTTCTGCACGGGTAGATTGTCAACCTCACTTCCGCCAAGGCTATGGCGGGTTGACACTGAGCATCCCGAGTTAACGAGGGATCGCCGAAGTGTCAATTTTCTAGTGAATGGAGCATCTTATCATAAGATAAAATGACTGTCAAGACCCTACCGTGCCCAGCTCTTGCCAAAAGCCAATAAATGCGCTATTATACAGATAGACAGTTAACAAGTGCTGATATTTTTCATTTGTGGACAACTCTGCTACCCATCCTGCAGACGTACTTGGGGATCCTTCCGCAATTCCGAAACTGACAAAACACCTGGAAAAATACCAGGAAACATACATTAGCGGAACTACAAGTCGGTCTGCGCAAACATTCATTATCACCAAACTCCCTTTACTTACTGATAAGGGAGGAGTCTTTTGGATAACGGCAAATGAGAAAGATCAGGAAATCATCTCTCAGTTTCTCTCCTACTGGAATCCAAACCTGACGATCATTCATGGTGATGAAGAGATGACCCCGGACCAGCTTCTTACGCTCACTCAAGCAAAACCTTATGTCTTAATTATCCCCGCAGAACAGACTCTTGAGCCATTTCCCCACCCTGATGAACTTCTCTCTTCAATCCTGAGATATGAAGTGGGCCAGACCATATCCCCCCAAGATGTCGCTCAGGAATGTGTGAAGCAGGGATATGAATGGAACGTATCTGCAGATCAGCAAGGGGTGTTTTCCCGTCGGGGCGGAATCGTTGATATCTACCCAATGGGTGCAAAACAACCAACACGAATCGAATGTGATGATAAAAAAATCATTTCCATTACTCACCTGGATCCTGTTTCAAAGAAACGTTCGACAAAAGTGTCCGTGCTTGAATGCGCACCAGCTAAGCTTCACTCGAGTTATCGAGCAAATGCGTGGACGTATTTAAAAAAGGCAGTTCATCCGTATGTCATTCTCGACAGTCCGGATGAACTATCAGAGCGAGTTGCTGACTGGGAAAAGCTGAAAGAAAGCATCCAGCCGTTTAAAAAAATAATCTGGGAGAGCTTTAAGACGCGCCAACGAGATCTGGACCTCAAATACAAACGAGCCCCATTTTATCATAACCGATTAAAAACACTCGCTCAGGATTTAAAAAAGCACCAGGACGATGGAATACAGATATTTATCGCATCAAGAAAAAAGAATGAGCTGAATAAATTTCTCGAAGAAAAAAATATCGCGAAAAAGATAACATTTCTCAAAGAACCTCCTGGCTTATTTACCGGCTTCGGAAATGAGAAAGAGAAATTCCTTTTACTCACCGACATCGAGATATTTGGATACTCAGAACATAGTAATGGACTGCCAAAACGAGTGGAGATGGCATTTATCACTGAATTGCGCCCCGGCGACTATGTCGTCCACATCGATCACGGAGTAGCCCGCTTCAAGGGCATGACAAAAAATGTTGTCGAGGGCATCAGTAAGGAATATTTCGTGCTTGAATATGCCGAAGGTGACAAACTCTACGTACCGATTGAAACTGCTGAAAAGATAAATAAATACATCGGTCTGGCCAATCCAAAACTCCACAGGCTTTCAGGCGGTCAGTGGTATCAAATTACTCGAAAGATAAAAGAAGAGGCTAAACTACTTGCTCATGATTTGCTTAAATTGTACGCTCGGAGAACTGCAAGTAAAGCACCGGCTTTTAATGCAAAAGTAAAAGAAGAGCACGAGCTCGAGCAATCCTTTCAATTTGAAGAAACACCTGATCAGCTCCGGGCAATTTCAGAAATTGAAAAAGATCTTTCGCGAGTGCGGCCAATGGACAGGCTTATTTGCGGTGACGTAGGTTTTGGTAAAACTGAAGTAGCAATCCGCGCTGCATTTAAAGCTGTGATGAACGGCGTACAGGTAGCACTCCTTTCACCTACAACAATTCTCACTCAACAGCATTACGACACATTTGTGGAGAGACTCGGAAAACTTCCGGTGAAAGTGGCAATCCTTTCTCGTTTTGCTTCAGAAAAAGAAGAACTTGCCGCTATCGCAGGTCTTAAAACAGGTGAAGTCAACATAGTTATCGGCACCCATAGGCTGCTCTCCCCGGACATTAAGTTTAAAAACCTCGGCCTCATTATTATCGATGAAGAACAGCGTTTTGGTGTCCAGCACAAAGAGCGGCTGAAATCCATGCGAACACAGGCACACGTATTAACTCTTACCGCTACACCAATCCCGAGAACGTTAAATATCGCGCTCTCAGGCATCAGGGATGTAAGTCTGATCGAGACACCCCCGGAAGGACGGCTACCGATTGAAACGATAATTGAACGTCACGACAGTAATCTGATTGCCAAATCAATACGGCAGGAATTGGATAGAAAGGGCCAGGTATACTATTTATATAATAATGTTGAAACGATCGACTTCGCCGCAAGAGAGCTTAAAAAACTTATACCAGAGGTAAAGATCGGCATTGCCCACGGAAAACTGTCAGAAAAACTTCTATCAAAAGCAATGAGAGACTTCGACACCAAAAAAACAAATGTGTTGGTATGTTCCACGATTATTGAGAATGGCCTCGATCTTCCAAATGTAAACACCCTCATTGTTGAAAATGCAACCAAGTTTGGACTTGCCCAGCTCTATCAGCTGCGTGGACGTATCGGCCGTGGTTTGCGCCAAGCATATGCATACTTTCTCTATGATCGGAAAAAACTTACCGGCACGGCAAAACGAAGATTGCATGCTCTTCTTGAGGCAAAAGAGCTTGGAAGCGGATTTCAGCTTGCACTGCGAGATCTGGAAATTCGCGGCACCGGAAACATTCTAGGCAAGGAACAACACGGCAAAGTATCCGCAATCGGTCTTGCGATGTATACGAGACTTCTCGCGCAGGCAGTCAATGAATTAAAGACCGGTAAGATCGAAACCGTCCGAGACGTTACGATCGACTTGCCAGTTGAAATCGGCGTACCAAAAACGTTTGTGCCGGCTGAAGGCGAACGAATGGTGATATACCAGAAAATTGCTAATTTAAACACACCGGAAGAACTTCTCGTATTTAAAAAACGCGTTACCTACCGGCATAAAATCCCAACAGTCTTTGAAAACCTTTTTGACGTTTTGGAAATCAAATTACTTGCCCAAAAAACAGACATCACTACGATTGATACTATAAGCCTTCCGGGACCGGAAAAAGAAAAGCGAAAGCGCGTAATCATTACTTTTGCTCACCACTTGAACCCAAAGAAACTTGGCGAGCTCCTAGAATCCAACAACCAGTGGCAGTTCACTCAAAATCAGATTAAGATCGATCTTGATTATCTTGGAAGCGAATGGCTTGATGAGCTTAAAAAGGTCATGAAGCTGTGGCGGCTTGATGACACGGAGAACGAAAAGGAGAAAAGTAATAACAAATAAATAGCAAAAGCTGCAGGCGGTGATCGTTTCCACATGCAGCTAGTCGGCCGTCTTGGCCTGTTTTGCTTGTTGACGTTTCGTACGAGCCTTGTCGCTTCGGGCTTTCTTTCGTCTTTCAACTTCCACTTTAAGCCAGGTAAAGAATATCCGGGCGTTCCCAATATGGGATCCGCATTGGCAGGATCGCCACCGGCCATACAAATCTGACTTTGGTAAAAGATTGATCTCAGACTTTGTCAGACCTCCAGCTTCCGGAAAGTTGCCAGAGCAAAGAAAAACCTGATTGACAAGCTCCCACTTATCTAATTGGAATCCCATTCTTTCCTCCATGTTTGAATGAGACCTATTGAAGAACGAATGTCTTAATCTATTATCCTTAAAATCCTATGTCAACGCAAGACCTTGCATATCAAATCGCTTTTTCTAAAATCCCTTTTTTGGGATCCAGACAACTTACCCGTCTCCACAAATACTTTGGAGATTTTAATCGTGCATGGAATAGTAATGAATTTGAGCTGGTTCGTGCCGGCCTCCTGCCAAAGACTATTCGTGCAATATTGGAGCATCGATCTACTATCGAGCCTGAACGCGAGCTTGAACATGTGTATAAGGAACATATTAAGGTTGTCACACTCAATGATGATGACTATCCCAGACTTTTAAAGGAAATTTCTGATCCTCCCCACCTTTTATACTACCGAGGTACCATTTCCGAATACCAACCAACTATCGCCATTGTCGGAACAAGGAAAACAACTTCATACGGACGCGAAGTGGCACGATGGCTTTCTTCAGAAATTGCCAAGCTGGGAATCTGTGTCGTGTCAGGTTTAGCACTCGGCATTGATGCCATAGCACATCAGTCTGCGTTAGAGGTACAAGGTGCCACAATTGCTGTCTTAGGATCGGGCCTTGATCAGATTTATCCACAGGCCAATAGCAGGCTTGCTCAATCAATCATAAGTAGTGGTGCCTTGGTATCCGAATTCCCTCTCGGCACCCATGCCCAGAAGCACCATTTCCCGATCAGAAATCGCATCATTGCCGGACTATCTCTGGGGGTCATAGTAATTGAAGGAAGTAATGATTCAGGCTCTCTTATAACGGCTAAAGTGGCCTTGGACTACAATCGCGAGGTGCTCGCAGTGCCCGGAGATATTTTCAGAAAAACTTCAGAAGGAACGAATAAATTGATAAAACTTGGTGCGCACCCCGTAGCCTCCGTACAAGATGTATTAGGCGCATTTAATCTAGAAAAATTGGAACAAAAATCCGCTTCAGGACTTGACACCTTCAGTGATTCCTCGCTAGACTCGGAATCAGACTCAGTGTCAACCCTGAGGAACCGAAGGGTTGACAACATTTCTGACTTTGATAACAATCAACAGCATACCCGTCTGTCTAATGAAGAGCGAATAATTATTTCTCTACTCACGCGTGAACCTCGTCACATTGACGAAATTGTAAAACTAAGTAAACTGCAAACAAATATCATTAATGCAGCGCTCACCACGATGGAACTACGAGGCCTCATCAGGCATCTCGGTGGGATGAACTATATTCGCATACTTTAAATACTATGGCCAAACATCTCGTCATTGTCGAATCACCAACAAAAGCCAAGACGATCAGCAAATTCCTTGGAAAGAAGGATTATCATATCGAATCGTCATATGGACATATTCGCGACTTGCCAAAAAGTAAGTTAGGTGTTGATGTAAAGAAAAATTTCACTCCCACCTACGAGATACCAAAGGGCAGCGAAAAGACCATCACAAAGCTAAAAACACTGGCTAAAAAATCGGATCTCATCTACTTTGCTACTGATGAAGATCGTGAAGGTGAGGCAATCGCCTGGCACCTTGTCGAAGCCATCAAGCCGAAAAAAGATAAAGTAAAACGAATTGTCTTCCACGAAATCACGAAGGAAGCTATTAATGAGGCTCTAGATAAACCTCGAGACATTGATCCACATATGGTAGACGCCCAACAGGCGAGGCGTGTTTTGGATCGTCTTGTGGGATATGAATTATCCCCCTTTCTCTGGAGAAAAGTGGCGAGAGGTTTATCTGCGGGGCGAGTTCAATCCGTGGCTGTCCGATTAATTGTGGAACGCGAACGGGAAATTAAAGCTTTTAAACCACAGGAATTCTGGACAATCGAGGCTGTTTTTGAAAAAAAAGGAGATTCAGCGACAATTCAAGCAAAGTTATATGCTCAAGATGGAAAAAAGCTTGATAAGTTTGCTATTAAAAATGAAAAGGATGCTAAGAACATACTTGGCGACCTGACAAAAGCTGTGTATGAAATTTCTTCAATAAATCGAAAAGAAATTAAGCGTTCCCCGCTTCCTCCATTTACCACATCCACAATGCAGCAAGAGTCGAATAGAAAGCTCGGGTATTCTGCAAAAAAGACTATGCGTGCAGCCCAAATGCTTTATGAGGGTGTTGAATTGGGATCCCAGGGCTCTGTTGGTTTAATCACTTATATGAGAACGGACTCAGTCAATCTCGCTGACAAATTTCTCAATGAAGCCAAAGCATTCCTCACATCCTCTTTTGGAGAAAAATACGCCCTTGCTCAGCCTAATAAATACAAAGCAAAGTCACGATTGGCCCAGGAAGCGCATGAGGCAATCCGTCCAACAGATCCGAAGAATGAACCTGAAAAGATAAAAGAATACCTCACGCCTGACCTGTTTCGCTTATACAGTTTAATTTGGAAGCGCGCGATTGCCTCACAAATGCCTCAGGCGATTCTGGATTCAACCACCATCGATGTCGGATCAAAGGAACATGCTTATACTTTTCGGGCAACCGGATCGATCATTAAATTTGATGGATTTTTAAAAGTATACACCGATAGTGTAAAAGAAAATCAGCTACCAGATGTAAAAGAAAAGGATTCAGTAGATTCCAAAGAAATCAAGCCAATTCAGCACTTTACTGAACCCCCCGCGAGATATTCTGAAGCAGGGTTGGTAAAAGCGCTTGAAGAGTATGATATTGGAAGACCGTCGACATATGCATCAATCATCAGCACGATCATTGATCGTAATTATGTGTTACGAGAAGAAAAAAAACTCCAACCAACCGACGTCGGCACACTGGTGAATGACCTGCTTGTTGATCACTTTCCAAGAATAGTCGACTATACATTCACGGCCCATATGGAAGATGATCTTGATGAAATCGCCGCCGGAAAGAAGAAATGGATGCCTGTTGTAAAAGAATTTTATAAACCCTTCAAGGAAAATCTTATGAATAAAGATAAAACTTTATCTAAAAAAGAGCTTACTGAAGAAGCGACAAAAGAAGTATGCGAAAAATGCGGAAAGCCGATGGTGATTAAAATGGGCCGGTTCGGAAAATTCCTGGCATGTACCGGCTATCCCGAGTGTAAGACTACTAAACCCGTGAATGGGGACGGTGAGCCGGAAGAACCAAAAGTGACGGATGAGAAATGTCCTGAGTGTAAAAAACCGCTTCAGGTGAAACGCGGACGGTTCGGTGAATTCTTTGGATGCACCGGCTACCCGGACTGCAAATTCATTAAGAATATTGAAAAGAAAACAGGTGTCACCTGCCCGCAGTGTAATAAAGGCGATATAATTGAAAAACGCAGCAAACGCGGCAGAACGTTCTTCGCATGCAACCAGTATCCTTCATGTAAATTTGCTCTGTGGTCCAAGCCATCTGGTGAGAAATGTCCAGAATCGGGAGACCTCCTGGTCTTTGCCGCAAAAGGCAAAGCGAGATGTTCAAGCAAGGAATGCAAGTTCGAGAAGCTGATTGATTAACAATTGGTGTAAATAAAAATCGACCCCCGGGCACTCAAAGAGTGCTCGGGGGTTTTGGGCGTCGGCCGTCGTTAGGCCGCGGCGCCGGTCGGGCCGGAGATCGGGATCACATTAATGTCGTCATAGCGACGGGTGTTACAGGCCGACACTGAGCATGTCGAAGTGTCGACCTCTGCCTGATCCCGGACGTCGGAGTCGGGTTGCCAGAAGCCGTTGAACAGGTTGGCGTCGGCTGGCCGTGGCACGCTGATATCGGTTCCACAGTTCGCGCACGCGGATGCCGGCGGACCTGAACGGTTCAGAGAGGTGATCGAAGTGTACGGTGACTCGAACGCGGCCGGGTTCGTCTGTATCAAAGTGAAATAAGAAACGAAATGGGACGCGGCCGGCGGAGAATTGCTGGCCGCCGGAGTCGTCGAGTTTGCGGTGAACTGTTTCACCGTGACATCCGCTGGCGGTACGGCCTGGTCATCGAGTGTCCAGATCGAGTACCCGTCGTGGGTCTCGGCGATGGCCGGACTGGAGATCACAAAGGTGCATAAGAACGCGGCAATGGCCGCAAAAATGCAAATCTTCGTCTTCATCCGGTAGTTCTCCTGTTCTTCATCTAGTTATGAGTGGTCAGAATGACCCTTCTGCACATTCACTTTCACATCGAATATAAACCTGCCTCCTTCAGGTGTATTTGTGTGATAGTCCCTGTTCAATAAGGACAGTAAAATGGCGAAAAGGCCTTTATAGTTGGCAAAGATCATTTGACCGAACATGTTAGCATGACATCTCGTCCCTGTCAAGCCTATTGGCTTAATAAATAACAAACCATCCTGAGGAGTCCATGCCTTTAGTCATGGTGACGAAGGATCCCCCTGTTTTACGGTAACTAAGTGATCCTTCGTTGTCTCACTCCGTTCGACTCCTCAGGATGGTAGGAATAAAAAAACAATCCCCCGCACAGCACAATGTGTGCGGGGGAGCAAATTCAATGCAGAACTAATCCAGTTGTAGATCGCGCCATTCGCCTTGAATGACTTTAGGCCGCGATCGTCCCGGCGTTGAACGGATTCGGATAGGCGTAGCTGGCGTCGTCCGTAATCGTCATCACCGGCTTCTGTGCCCGATTTGTTTCTTCCACGACGGTATTCATAGCCGCGTCGGCCGCGATTTCCGTCGTCAGTTTCCAGCCATCTTCCACGTTGGTACCGGCGGTCTGTGCACCGCAGCACATCGCGCCGTCGTCTTGAATTCCACCGGCATTCGCCATCGCCTTCGAGACATCCGTCGCACGGATCGTCGTTTTCATCCGAGAATTGGCGGCCAGGATACCACTCGTCAGCTCGACGACAAGTTCGTTCGGTAGCCCTGCCTTCATGTTGGTCCGCGTCGCATTTTCGTCAGCAATCGCCGTCCAGGTCTTCTCAACTGTCCACATATCGGTGCCGTCCCACGAGTCAGCGGTCGCAGTAACAGCACGTGATTGATTCGCGCCCTCGTCAACCTTCATGACCGTCATATGCCTCGAACCGTTCATCGCGGGGTTCGGATAATCAGTCGTCTGCCTCGAACCGTTCATCGCGGGGTTCGGATAATCAGTCGTCGCCAGGTTGGCAGGGGCGCCGGTCGCCACGGTCGAACACTCAGCCACGTTCTCAGCACAGTTTGCTGTCGGGCCAGCGCGGTTCATCGCGGCGGTGACGGGCGTCTCATCGTAGACTTCGGTATTGCTCTCCATGGTCGAACACTCGGCGGTCGTCGTAGGGCCGGCACGGTTCGTCACGGAGTATTCGGTCGCGTCATAGACTTCGATATTGCTCTCCACGGCATTGTCGACTTTGGCCAGGCAGAAGTTGTCGGGGCTGGCGCGGGTCGCGTCCAGGCCGGGAGTAGGAGGAGCTGATAGCTCAATCGTACCTTCCGTGCAGGTCGCAAACGTGGCCGTCTTTTTCTCGTCGATGGCCGGGGCTGTGTTTGCGGTGCACGTCACTGCGGTCGTGTTGTCGGTGATCGCCGGATTGTGTTGCACGTTACAGAATGACACCGGAGGTCCGTTTTGGTTGACCTCGATCTTCATCGCGTCCTTGGTCGTCGTCGCATACGTCAGGCTCATCGTCCCGAACGTCATAACGGCTGTGACCAGAAGGATCACGGGTAAAATGAATCGGTTTGACCTCTTCAAGGTAATACCCTCCGTTTGAAACAGCGTTTCACTCGAGTGAATTCACTTGATCCCTACCGTACTACGGTAATGCAAAAAGCTCTACTCTAGAACTCTAACCCTCCTTTCTGCCATGCTGGCATGGCTTTTCCCAATTCCGGTTATTGTTGCGGTAAGGATCTAGTGATCGAACTGTTTAGTTCAGTATGCATTGTTGAAAGTGCGAAGGTGCAATAATGGAATTATTCTGACATTAATTTGAATGTTTGTCAATTACAAAGACCCCTTATCCACAACTAATATGGTCAAGTTTTATTAAATATTCTGCACGGCGCTCTGTTAAATCCTGAGTGAAGCAGCGTGAAAAGTTCACTCAATAAAATCCTCCTAGAGGTGGGGTCCGGCCCTCGGCTCCGAGTCTCGGGCTCGAGGAGGGTTTCCATTGAGCCACTCCTAGATATATCAAGCATGATAAATACCCGCGAATTGGAAACCCCGGGACTCTTTGCTTCTTTCTGGTCACAGAAAGAAGAAACCAAAAGCGGATTCTAACTAATAAATACCAATCAAGTGGTTCCTATCTTCGGATGCTCAACAAACAATATCCTTATGCGCTCCGATATATTTATATGCTGAAGTAGCAGCCATTGCCCCTTGCGCCGCAGCGGTAATGTCCTGCTTAAAATCCCCTGTTCCGTTGGAAATGTCCCCGGCAGCATATACACCCTCAACATTCGTCTGCATGAATCGATTAACTTTAATATATCCTCTTTCCAAATCCAGTCCAAGCATTTCAGAAAGATCTGTCCGTGGCATCGCACCGACTTCCACAAAAAGACCATGAAGGGCAAGTTCCGTCGATCCATTGAGAGGTTTGCTCAACACAATCTTCTTAATCATTTTTTCTCCAATAATTTCTTTTACTTCGGTTTCGTACACAACCTCTACATTCTTTTTTTCTTTCAATTGTTTGAGATTTATTGGCTCTCCGACAAGTTCTTTGCCACGAGTTATGAGATATGTTTTTTTCGCAAACCTTGCTGCCAGATTCGCACCTTTCACCGAAGAGTCTCCGCCGCCGATAATTGCAATCGTTTTTTCTTTATAGAGCGGCGCATCGCATGTCGCACAATATGAAACTCCTTTGCCGCGAAGATTATCTTCGTTGGGAAGTCCAAGCTTTCTTCTTTCAGATCCCGTGCCAAGAATAATTGTTTTTGAAATATATGTATCATCTCCGACGGTTGAATAAAAACAATCACCCTTCTTTTCAATCTTTGTGACTTCACCGTCAAAAAGCTCAGCACCTGAAGCTTTCGCATGCTTCTCCATATTTTGTACCAACTCGAGCCCGTCGATTGAAAGAGTGCCCGGCCAGTTTTCTATGGTTGAAGCTGTCGCAGTTTCTCCTCCTGGTTTAGGACCTTTAATAATTGCTGTCTTGATCATATATCTCCCTGCGTACATTCCTGCTGATAATCCGGCCGCACCGCCGCCGACAATGACAAGATCAAATACTTTTTTATCAGGCATACTTTTATAAAATATATTACTTAAGAGTTATTGGCTTCTATCATACCTTTTCTGATAAAAAATTTCAATGATTGATGTTACACGCAAGTTGCGGTACAATATGAAACACTATGGATCGACTTGATTTTTTCAGAAAAATTGAACAGGCTGTCACCAGCAAATATATGCCGCTCGTTGAAAAAGCGGTAGCATTTGCTGAAAAAATTCACAAAGGACAGAAGCGCCTGACAGGAGAGGATTATGTGGAACATCCTCTGCGGTCAACACTTATTCTGGCTGAATGGAAGCTGGACCCCGATACAATTGTTGCCGGAATTCTCCATGACGTGCTTGAGGATTCTAATACGACTGTTGATGAAATTGAAAAATCTTTTGGGAAAAATATCGCGTTTCTTGTCGAAGGTGTTACGAAACTGGGGCGATTATCCTACCAGGGACGTGAGCGTTATGCGGAATCTTTACGGAAACTTTTTATCGCAATGTCGTCCGACATCAGGGTGATTATGATCAAAATCGCAGATCGGCTTGATAATATCAAGACGCTTCACGTTTTTGAAACAAGCAAGCAACTGCGAATCGCGCGTGAGACGCTGGAAATTTATGCACCAATCGCTAATCGACTCGGTATGGGGGAAATCAAAGGTCAGCTCGAAGATCTTGCATTTCCCATCGCACAAAAAAGGGATTATCTAAAACTCAAAGAACTTGTTAAGGAAACGTATGGGAGTCAGGAAAAACTGGTAAATAAGAAAGTTATTCCTCAGATAAAAAAAATCCTAAAAAAAGTCAACATTAACGTCATTGACATCCACGGGCGGGCAAAACGACTATATAGCCTATATAAGAAGTTGAAAAAATATGATAATGATTTGTCGCGTATCCATGACATTATTGCAGTTCGAATCATTGTTCCGGACGTATCATCATGCTACACGGCTCTCGGAGCGATACATAGTGAGTGCGCCCCCATCAAAGGCAGAATAAAAGACTATATCGCTCAACCAAAGCCTAATGGGTACCGATCGCTCCATACAGACATTTTTTGTCTTGATAACAGGATTGTGGAAATCCAGATTCGTGACCAGGAAATGCATCATGCGGCTGAATTTGGAATCGCCGCTCACTGGAATTATGTAGAAACCGGCAAACCAAAAAAAGGAACGCCAGTTAAGAAGCGCCTTGAATGGATTAATCACCTCATGCAATGGCAGAAAAGCATTGCTGATAATGACAAGTACATTGAGGGTTTAAAAATCGATATCTTTAAAAACCGTATCTTTATTTTCACACCAAAAGGAGATGTGATTGACCTTCCGGAGAATTCAACTCCCATCGACTTTGCGTATGCTATTCATACCGATCTGGGAAATCACACAACAGGAGCAAAAATTAATGAGAAAATAGGTAAGCTCACTTCAACACTGCAAAATGGTGATTTGGTCGAAATCATTAAATCTAAAAACCGAAAAAAGCCGTCGCGTGACTGGCTTAATCATATTCAAACGCACAGAGCGCGTACAGGAATCATTGCACAGCTGAATAAGAAATAGTATTTATTCTGTAACAGCTTCTTCTCCAGAGTTGCCATCCTGACTCAACTCTATAACTTTGTTATTCACAAACTCATTGGCGGGATTGATCTGCTGTGCCGTGAGATATTCTTGAAGAGCTTCAGACAAGAGACCCAGATTTTCATAAATAGTGCCAATTTGAGCATGTGCTTCAAAATTGCTCGCAGAAAGCGCTGATACTTCCTGGAGAAGTTCAACGGCTTTGTCATGTTGTTCACCTCTTTGGTAGAGTCCTGCAAGTGTTAATGTGACCTCAACAGCAAGCGGATACTGCTCGTGAGTCGCTTCTAATCGCTCAATGGCTTCTTCTATCCGACCGGCTGTCTCATCTGCAAGACTTAAGAATAAAGCCGGATCAATGAAATTTGATTTTAGCTCAAGTGATTTAGTGAATGCACTTACGGCTTTTTCTAGTTCGTTGGGTGAAGTTTCGACTCCGACTCTTTGCACATACGCAAGATATGCCTGGCCTAACTCGGAATGTATGTTTGGATTATAAGGATCATGTTCTGCCGCCTGTTCATAGAGCTCTGCAATCATACGATCGCTTTCAGGATATAAGGGTTGAAGAATCCTATACACTTCAGCCGCGGATTCATATGTCATGGCATTATCTGGATCTTTGGCAATTCCCTCGTTAATATGCTCAATACTTTTATCACGAATTGACAAGATATTTTCGACATCGTCGCTATTTTGAGCAAAGCCGAGTGCTTCAATAGCATATGCATCAGCCAGTAAAAACTCTGATGAGGCTGAAAAGGCATTCCAGCTGACACTGCGTTCCGCCATCTCACGCAAATCCTGAACTAGTGTGGAACTGTCATAAGAAAGTTCTAATGCTTTTGCCTGTAAACGCTCACCATTCCACACCCGGATACCGAATACTGCAAAGAGAACGCTTCCGATAAGTGCGACTAAAAATATCAACACAGTGAGCATGGTTTGGGACCGAGATCTTTTAAAAGCTATTGTCTTTTGATTTTTTTCAGAAATAAATGCGCTACTTGTGAGGGCAAGTAATGTCCACCAGAGAAATAATAAGATAAAATTCCATGAGTAGAGAAAACCAACAAACGTTATAAGTAATAACCCGCTGCCAGCGGAAAGTGTCAGAAACCAATCAGGAGTTTTTGGCTGCGTGCGGAGTATAAAACGAGTAAATCGAGAAACAAACAATGCGAGTATCCCGATAAACGCGGCAAAACCCAGAATGCCGGTAGTCGTTAGTTGCTCAAACCACTGATTGCTCGATCGAACAAAACGAAGTCCCCAGAGAGAACTGTCATTGAACTCAAGGGGCCGATACTGCTGGAATGCATCGACAAACGTTTGCGGTCCGGATCCCAGAAACGGACGTGATTTAGCTGTGTCAACAGTTACGCTCCACCCAGAACCCTGATCAAGCACAACCTCTTGTGGAATCACATTACCGAACCATGAATATGTCGGTAAAAAAACTAAAAGGATTACCACGGCAAGCAGCCCAGTCGGAACAAAGATCCACCAAGTTTTGATTTCTTTGGATTTGATCGTAAAAAAGACAATAACGACAAAAAGGCCAATAGCAAATGCAAGTAATGAGAATGCCGCATCATAGACTGCCATCCCCAATAGAACCAGCGCCATGCCGCCGCCAAGTATCAATCGAATAACCAACGAACGATAGATAAAGAATAAACTGAATAGTAAAATACCCACTACACCTAAAAACACAGGCGGCGTGATGCTTGAAGATGATAATGTCTGAAAAGCTGCATTCTTGGTACCCTCCCAAGGAAATATAAATAGGCTAAATGACTGCATCAGCATAATCAGAAGTGAGAGTCCCGCGCCCGCAAAAAAGGAATATAGAATGCATAATCTATCCTTAGTCTCCCGTATAACTTGGACTATGAGGAAGAAAAAAACTGCAACAAACACAGTTACCGGAACAGTCCCTGCAAAAGAGCTGCTCGAACCAAGAAAGCTTCTGGTGAATGATGACGAGAAAAATCCGGAAAACACCACTACTGCGGTGAATATGGCTACAAGGGTGTGAAGCCGAGTCCAGATGAATCGGGTTTCTCGTCGAAGAATATTCTGTACCCACCAGGTAACAAAAGCAGTACATACGAGAATTCCGAAAACAAACACCTTTGTGGTTTCGTACGGGTCGTTGGATGACGGATAAAAAAGTATCGGCACCAGAAAGACTGCCGCCCCGAGAAAATATCGTATAAGCCGGTCTTCCAATGATATAGTGTGAAAAAACCTTGAGAATATCTTCATTGCAGTCGGGTAAGTTTATTTATTAGATTTTTAAGCTCTTCGAGTGAGTACCATTGAATGTTAATCGAACCATGAGAACCCGTCTTTTTTACTTCTACTTTTGTGCCAAGCGCCTGCCTAAGGCGGTCCTCAATATCAATAATGTTAGGATCTTTCTTTTTGGATAATGAACTGGCGGGACGTCGTGATCGAATGTGTTGTTCAACTGAGCGAACGGTCAACTGCTCATGTAAAATCTTTTGAAACAACTTAACCTGATCTTTTTCATTTTCAATACTTAGCAGTACCTTTGCATGCCCTTCGGTGATTTTTTCCTCAGTCAGGGCTTTTTGAATATTTTCTGGAAGCTTTAACAATCGAAGTGTATTTGCCAAACTCGCCCTCGGTTGTCCGACTTTTTTTGCAGCTTCCTCTTGTGTCAAACTGAATTCCTCAATAAGCCGGGCATATCCCCACGCTTTTTCTATTGGATTAAGATCCTGCCGCTGCACATTTTCAATTAATGCCAAAGCGAGCTTTTCTTGCTCGGAAGCTTTACGGATAATCACTGGGATTTTTTTCATTTCAAGGATTACTGAAGCCCGCAGCCTTCGTTCCCCTGAAATAAGTTGGTAGCCCTTTTCAGCTTTACTTACAATTAATGGCTGAAGAATGCCATGTTCGCGAATTGAATTCACTAACTCTTCAATCGATTGGTGCCCAAATTGTTTTCTTGGCTGGTGGGGATTTGCGACAATGTGCAATGGATCAACATATGAAATCTGTTCGTCTGGTCCGGCAATTTGATCGCGAACACCTAGAGTTGCTGATTTTCGCTTATTTGGAATAAGCGAATCGAGCCCCCGTCCTAAACCATCATACGTATTACTCATATTGTTTTGCTTTAGTCATGTGTATTTCTTGTGCAAGCCTGCGATATGCTGCAGCACCAGGAGATCCTGCATCATATTGCATCACGCTCTTACCATGGCTGGGAGCTTCCGCAAGACGGACATTTCTCGGCACCACAATGCGAAATACCTTATTTGGAAAAGATTTATGCAATTCGTGAAACACTGCGTTTGAAAGACGATATCGCTCATCATACATGGTCATGACAACGCCGAGAATGGCAATATCTTGCTTCAGGTTTTCACGAATTAACTCGATAGTACTCAGCAGCTGACTTAGCCCTTCTAGGGCGTAATATTCCGTCTGAACTGGAATCAGGATTTCCGTGGAAGCGACAATGCCATTGATAGTAAGTAATCCAAGTGATGGCGGACAATCAATAATAATATAATCAAACCGGTCGTGAACATTTTTCAGGGCATTGTGTAAACGGAATTCCCGGTCTGAAATATTAACCAGTTCAACATTTGCTCCAGCGAGATTCATCGTTGCAGGGGCAATATGAAGACCATCAACTTCCGCCGCATGAAGAATGTCCTCTACCTGAGCCTGGCCCGCTATTGCTTCATAGATTCCTCGGCCAATCTTCTTTACATCAATACCCATCCCAGAGGATGCGTTTCCTTGGGGATCAATATCAACCAAGAGGACCGAGTTGCCAAATGAGGCGAGGTAAGCGGCAAGATTTACTGACGTAGTTGTCTTCCCTACTCCTCCTTTCTGGTTCGCTACTGAAATAATCCGAGTCATAACGTTTTCAAAAGAAAATGTAATCGTAGTATAACTAAATCGTAGGCCTTTGACAAACCATAATTAAATGTTACAATTCGTTGTATCTTTTAGCCGGGGTGGGTCGAAGCCACGAGCGAACTGAACTGTCCTTCAACTTCGTTCAGGACGGTGAGAAATGTCGAACCGCTTCAGTTCGCGAGGAGCTAAGACGGGTTGAGCGATATCCTGAGTAATCGAAAGACCGCGAAACCCCGGAGGAATTGGCAGACCATTAATAATCATCTTGCCGGAGTGGTGGAATTGGCAGACACGCAGGACTCAAAATCCTGTGATCGCAAGATCATGTGGGTTCAACTCCCACCTCCGGCATTTTATCCAGAAGAGAGTTCGCCTGCCCCGCGTAATTGAGTGAAGCGAAATGAAGCGGGGATTCTCTCTCCCAGCACCAATATTTAAACAAACCAAAACAAAACCCGTTTTTACTTTCGGGTCTTATTAGTATTGCTTGGTAGCAGGGGTGGGGTTCCCCTGCGGACCGGGGCGCCACGCTCGCTCGCGCCCTTCGACCCCCACTACACAAAAAAGCCCTTTTACTAAATACTAGGTTATAGGTTTGAAAAGATTATTTGCTTGGTAGCAGGGGTGGGGTTCGAACCCACGACCTTGGGCTTATGAGTCCCACGCTCTAACCAGCTGAGCTACCCTGCCATGAAACGTGAGTTGTAAACGCTTGGTTGCGGGGGAGGGATTTGCACCCTCGACCTCCGGATTATGAGCCCGGCGAGCTGCTACTGCTCCACCCCGCGTCGTTTTATACCTTACGTTAAAACAACTACCATTGCAAGAGGTCTTAGAAGTATACAGATATGAGGATAATAATCAAGACGGCTGGTTTGTCGACAGTTTCTTTTTTCGTAGAATAAAAAATAACGCCGCAATAACCACTACTACACTCACCCACTGAGTCGCAGTAAGCAATCCTGCTTGGACAGAATCAGTTCTGATAAAATCCAATGCGAATCGTCCCACATAATATAAAATAAAAAATAACGTAGTTAGCAATCCAGGTCGATTGAATAATTTTTTAAAAAGAAAGTACAGGGTAACAAAAATTACGATATTCCATAGTGACTCATATAGCCAAGTGGGATGAAAATGTGTTGAGGCAATATATTCAACGGGTCGATATACCATGTTGATTGGAACTGCCCACCAAACTTCAGTAGGAGGGCCAAATGCCTCCTGATTTATATAATTCCCCCACCGACCGATTGCTTGTGCGATCGCAATACCTGGGACTAATACGTCAGTGAACTTAAAAAAAGATACTTTATGGGATCTTACAATTACATAAGCAACAATAATTCCCGCACCAATTACTCCATGGCTTGAAATCCCCCCCTCCCACACTTTTAGCGTATCTACAACACTAGTAAACTGACTGGAGTGACTCAATACAAACACTAATCGTCCTCCAATGAGTGCTGCTGGAATTGTATACAATATAAAATTCCATATCAGATCTTCAGAAATATCAGCTTTGTTCGCTAATGACTTTACAATCCAGAATCCCGTAAAAATTCCCAAAATGATGATGATTGCATACCAGTGTATACCAAAAGCGCCTACCTGGAACGCAATGGGATCTGGGTAGGCGCCTCCGAAAAACATTGTGAGAAATCTTATTTTGCGAGCTCTGCGTCAATTATCGATACGAATTGCTCATATGGTACAGCGCCTGAAACAAGTTGTCCGTTTACAAACGTCGCAGGTGTTCCCTGAACTCCGAGTGACGTACCACCCGTTAAATCATCTGTAACCCTCTGGGCGTATTTCCCTGAATCGAGACAGTCATCGAATTGTCCCTGCTTCAAACCAAGTTCACCGGCTGCAGTCTTATAATCTGCCAGACTGAGTGTCCCTGCTTCATTTAACTCAAAGAGTTTGTCATGCATTTCCCAGAATTTACCCTGTTCAGCAGCGCATTCTGATGCTTCTGAGGCTTTTTGAGCTTGAGTGTGAAATGAAAGTGGGTAGTGGCGGAAAACAAATCGTACATCATCGCCATATGTCTCTTCAATCTGCTGAAGTGTTGGTTGCACCCTCACACAGAATGGACATTCAAAATCAGAATACTCAACCAGCGTCACCTTGGCGTTATCTCCCCCTTTTACGTGATCAGTTGCTGTAACCTCTACATCAGCAAATGTAGGCGTCGGAGCAGGTGTAGGCGTCGGAGCAGGAGTGGGGTCTGCTTGTACGCCAGCTACCGTTCCTGAGTTAGTATTTCCTGAATTATCAGCAAGAGTTTTCCCTTCTTTAAGCATCGAAAACGTAATCGAAAACCCCACAATACTGACGATTGCAAGCCCCGTCATCAGCCCCATAAAAAAGGTTGCCTTTGGGGAAGCGTTAAATATGCTGCTATTAGACTGTTTTTGAGGTATCTGTTCTTTCATAGTGATATGAATATGGATCAATTATTTAGATTGTTTCCTCAGTATACAAAGTAATAAAATTATGTCAACCCTTCGGTTCTTTAGAAAAAATGGTATGTACATCTAAGCATCTGGGCTTCTGTGTTATTCCTGCAGATAGATATCTATAATGTCCTTAAATACATTGAGTGGAATGACGCCAGAAATTCGTCTTCCATTGATGAAAAACGTTGGAGTGCCAGTAACGCCGGCAGCAATACCGTCATTATAGTCAAATATCACCTCCTGTAAGTACTTTTCCTCAAGTAGACATTCCGAGAAATCATTCACATCAACCCCGACTCCTTGGGCATACCTGATAAGCGCCTCCTGCGAAAGATCGCTTTGATTTATAAATAACTGATCGTGAAATGACCAAAATTTATCCACATCCTGCTCGGCAACGCACTCTCCTGCAGAAGCTGCCAGTGCTGCCTGAGGGTGCTCAGAACTAACAGGAAAATCTCTCCATATATATCGAATCTGACCTTCATATAATGAGAGCACCTCTCTGACTGTTGGAAATACCTCTCGGCAAAATGGACACTGAAAGTCTCCAAACTCCACGATTGTCACTTTTGCATCTTTAGGACCGAGAGATGGATCATCGCTCGTGACAACATTCGCTCGTTCAATATCAGTCGATTCTGCAGAAATATCTTGCGTAAATGAATCAGAAAAATCATACTCCCCTCTCTGAATTTCACGGATGCCCTGAACTATTAAAATTAGAAATGTTGAGATGGTGAATACCAAAATAAAAAGTATACCAAGAAACCACCACTGGTAAATCAATGGCTTCTTTTGCGGTTCGAGTGGTGGTGGATTCTTATCCATAATACGATATATAGTATATCACCCATTGTTATTAGAAAAAACTGTCGATAGAATCAATTGTCGAATAGAGAAAGATAATAATTCCACCCGTACCCAATATTAGAAGGAGAGAATCGACCATACCACCCGTTCTTATTCGTAGAATTTTAGGGAAGAAACGAAAGCGATTCTTAAAAGGCCAAAAAAGTTCAATTCCCGACCGGGTACATGCATCAGCGACAAGATGGGAGGCATAGCCGAAGATAAACAGATACCATGTCACTACCGATGTATATGGGATAAGAAAGGAAGTAGCTACGGCAACAATCACTACTACAGTAAGAGAATGAAGCGCTCCACGATGGCCAAATAATCGCGAAAATATCATCGAGAGAGGAGCGAATGGTTTTATACGAATGCGCATTTTCCCGATATACCCACTAAGAGATAGGTGTTTGATTTTAGATTCTGAAGCATCAAGATCAGGCAGTAAAGCGGCAAAGGCTCCAATAAGAATAAACCATGGAAATACCGGGACATTACAAAGAACTGGTATCCAAACTGTGTTGGCCCCTATTACCGCGTGAGTCGTCCCTCGCATATATACCGCTTACTGGTTTTTTAACGCTTTCTGCAGTGCCACGAGTCCTAAAGTAGCACATTTTATCCTTGCTGGATTGACTTCCACTTCAAGAAGGTCAAGCATTTTTTTTGTATCAATAGCTTTAAGCTCATCGAGCGTTTTGCCTTTTATATATTCAGTGAGAATAGAAACGGACGCTTGACTAATCGCACAACCTGAACCATCGAACATTATTTCAGTAACTTTGCTGTCATCTCCCATGTTGATAAAAAGCTCAACAATATCACCGCAAAGAGGATTTGGTTCACGGTGCTGATAGTCAGCATTCTCAATTTTTCCCTTATTACGAGGATTCTTATAATGATCCAGAATGTTCTCCTGATACATGTCCATGTGAACAATATTGATTACTTTTTACTTATGATTTGAGTCAGGAAACATTGGCATCTACACTTAATTTGCATTGATGATAAGACCTAAAATAACATATGCTAAAAAAGGAAGTGCAATGATGAATAAAAGTGTTGCCAAAGGACCTATCAAGCGTCGCCACGAGAATCCTTTACGAATTTTAGTCTCTTTGGAAGATACTTTAAAGGATAAAAATACAATCAAGCCTACAACAGAGGCAATCCCTATCACTACCACATATACAACCCAGTCGGGACTTGATGATCGAGAGCTATCAGAAAAACCCATTTGAAGAAACCCAACAAAGATTGATCCTATGGAAAATAAAAAGAGTCCTAGAATTAATAATACTATTGTGACTCTCATCGTAGTAACTTTGTTTTTGTTGTCAGGCTTGAGGTCATTCTGGAGACTAGAATCTTGATCCATAAAATTCTTTTTTAATAGAATTGATTATGTGAACATCTCCTTTACTTTCTGAACAACTTCAAAGAATTTATCAGCTTCCTCTCGTGTGTTATAGAGATAAAAGCTTGCTCGTGTCACTGCATCAAGCCCATATGCGGTTAACGCGGGTTGTGCGCAAAGATGGCCAGCTCGTACTGCGACACCCTCTTCATCAAAAAGCGATGCTATGTCATGAGGATGAACACCATTTATTGAGAAAGAAATCGCCGCACCACGATCAGGGGCATCCTGCGGTCCGATTATTTTTACCCCATCAATCTTTTTGATCTGATTAAGAATATATTTTGAAATTGTTTGTTCATGATCCCAAATTGCATCCATTCCAACTTTCTGTAAATAGTCAATTGCGGCTCCAAAACCAATACCACCGGCAATATTCGGCGTACCGGCTTCAAACTTATAGGGCAAGTCATTCCATGTAGATCCTTCTTTCGTCACTTCCTTAATCATGTCTCCACCGCTTAAAAAAGGATCCATTTCTTCTAAAATATTTTTCTTTCCGTATAAAACTCCGATCCCGGTCGGGCCGAGCATTTTATGACCGGAAAATGCATATAAATCAGCATCAAGGTCTTTCATATCCACAGGGAAATGCGGAACTGCTTGGCATCCGTCAATGACGGTAATAGCACCGACTTCATGTGCCTGCGAAATCATTTCTTTTACCGGATTAACTGTCCCGAGTGCATTTGACATGTGAACAATGCCTACAAGCCTTGGTTTTTTTTCGAGGTATTTCTTATAGGTGTCCAGATCCAGACGACCAGTCTCTAAGTCTATGGGTACATATAATAATTCAGCTTCTTTTTCTTTTGCCAGAATCTGCCACGGTATCATATTTGAATGATGCTCCATCTCTGTGATAACAATCGTATCTCCTTTGGAAATATTTTTTCGGCCCCATGAATAGGCGACTACATTTAATGATTCAGTCGCATTACGGGTAAAAATGATCTCTTCTATTGAATCTGCATTAATAAAACTTTTTATCTTCTCACGAGCACCCTCATAAGCGGCGGTGGCCTCTTCTGATAAAACATAAATACCCCGATGAATATTTGAGTTGTATTCGGAGTAGTATTTTTCAATTGCCTGAATCACCGATAGCGGTTTCTGGCTCGTTGCCGCTGAATCTAGATATACAAGCGGCTTTCCATAAATCTTTCTAGAAAGAATAGGGAAATCATTTCTTATTTTCTCAAGATTTGTCATAAAGAATTGACTGTATGGTTGAATGATATTGACTTGGCAGGCGGTCAATGACTTTTTGCAGAAATCCGTCAGTAATCATCTTTGTCGCCTTCTGCTTAGATAACCCACGGGACATGAGATAGAATAGCTGTTCATCGTTAATCCTGCCAGTTGTGGAACCGTGAGACGCCTTTACATCGTTGGCAAGAATTTCCAGAGAAGGAATTGATTCAGCAAGCGCTTCATTCATAAGCAACACATTATCAGTAAAATACGAATTAGTCTGCTGGGCATTTTTTCCTACTTTTAATAGGCCGGTAAAAATACCTCTTGATTGGTCACGATAGACTCCCCGCAGAAGAATATCGGCATTCGTTGAAGGAGCTACATGATCTATGACTATGTGGAAACCGTGATGTTGTTCTTTTGTTCCCAGAAAAGCTCCAGATACTTTTACATTGCTCCCCGGTTTGCATAGCTCGAACCATGTTTCTACCTCAACGCGGGCCCCGCCAGTGAAACCGGCAATAAAATGCATTGATGCATCTTTCTGTAGAATACCATGAATTCGTACATGAGAAAATTGGTTTTTTGTCCCGCTTCCAGTAAGAAAAATATTTGTATGGGAGTTTTGTTCTCCTGTAACTACGTAATCTTGTTTTCCTTCCTTAATTGAAAAAGACAGCTCCCTCTTCTTTCCTGATTGAACTACTTCATTAATCGACCTAGATACCTTCAGCTTCTCCGGATATGATCGAAGTGGGCTTTTGGGGGGCTTGGAAATTGTGGGAAATGTTGCTATCATTGTCGGATGAATAATAAGCGAAGAAAATTCATTTTATTGTGCGGAATTACCGCAATACTCTGCACTCTTGGTGTGATGCAAATCCATTTAAGTACTCTTGAGAATCAAACCATAGATGAGGGGGTACATTTATCAGCTGGATACTCATACCTGGTAACTGGTGATCATCGGTTAAATCCAGAACATCCTCCGTTTGCGAAACAGCTTGCAGCCATTCCCTTGCTTTTTATCCGTCCAGATATGCCGACGGATCATGTGTCATGGCAACAGGCTGATCAATATGAATTTGCACAACAGTTTTTGTATGAAAGTGGCAATAATCCTGATCAGTTGATGTTTTGGGGGCGTTTTCCAATTATTCTACTTACACTTCTTCTCGGTATACTTATAGCCAGGTGGGCTTATGAATATGCGGGCTGGCTGGGAGCATACGCCGCAACATTGCTTTATGCAACCTCACCAATTATTCTGGCTCACGGCCATCTCGTTACAACTGACATTCCGGTCGCACTTGGCATTACTGCAACCATATATTTTCTTCAAAAGAGCATTCAAAATAAAAATACAAAGTGGCTCGTGTTCACTGCGTTGAGTTTTGCATTTGCCGTAAACGTGAAATTTACCGGCTTGATTCTTGCCGGAATCATTCCAATTATATACGTATTCCTTTTAAAAAAGCGATCTAAGTATCCTCACATTGGAGTTCGGCATTTTTTTACTTTCGTGTTAATTACGCTTGCTATTACTATACTCTTTACTTTACTAACAACGAGTTTTATTACACAGAAGTTCGGTGACGATACAGTCCAGAGCATCGAGCGGGTTGAGAGATTATCTCAAATATTCAATGAGTCGCAAGGAATTAGGAAATTGTATGTCGGTGCATACATCTTTGGACTCGAATCAGTCACTTTTCCTGCATATCCGTATTTTAACGGCCTATTGTTATTCCTTGAGCATTCATACTTCGGACATGAGTCATTCTTTCTAGGCGAGTATAGTGATACAGGCAATCCGTGGTATTTCCCATTAGCTTTCTTTATTAAAACTCCCCTAGCGATTGTTATCTTACTGTTTCTGTTGATTCTTTATGGTTTGAGAAAGAGCATCGTAACGATTCGACTACATGCTATCCAAAATACATTCTTAAAGTCAATTCGCAGGTGGCTTTCATCATATACCTTGAATGGAATAGTATTTGCTGGTGTGCCAATTCTATACCTGCTCTTAGCAATGAATTCACACGTCAATCTTGGTGTGCGTCACCTCATTCCGGTGTTTCCATTTATCTTTATCGGCATCACACGGCTTGCCCATGAAGATGTAATTCGAAAGAAAATTCTGAAATACATTTTTGGAATAATATTCATTATCGGTATTACTGCACCATTTATGGTGTATCCATACCCCCTGGCATACTATTCGGAAATTATTGGCGGGTCATCCAACGGTCATAAGTACATTATGGATTCTAACATCGACTGGGGCCAAAATCTCAAGCATTTTAAATCATACCTTGAAGCAAATAACAACCCGCGAGTGTGTTTACATTATTTTGGAAAAGGTAATCCGGAATACGAGGGAATTGACTCTCAACCCCTTCCATCGAGAGAAGATGTTGAGTTGGGAATGAACATCGACTGTTTAGCAGCAATTAGCGTTCAACTCCTTTACGACCGCGGAAATACATATGAATGGCTGAGGGAATATACACCAACAGATATTATCGGATATGGATTATACCTATACGATTTCCGCAGAAGCTACTAACCAACGCTTCCCTCCATCTCCATTTCAATAAGACGATTCAGTTCCACGGCATACTCGAGCGGAATTTCTTTTGCTACTGGCTCAATGAATCCTGAAACAACCATACTCATTGCTTCTGCTTGAGACAACCCTCTCGACATGAGGTAAAAAAGCTGATCTTCACCTATCTTCCCGACGGTTGCTTCATGCTGAATCTGCGTATCCGATTCTCTAATGTCCATCGTCGGATACGTGTCTGATCGAGAATGTTCATCAAGCAGCAGGGCATCACAAATTACAGACGATCGCACGCCTTTCATACCTTTTGGGACTTGAACAATTCCGCGATATGACGTTCTTCCCGATTCTTTTGAAATTGATTTAGAAACGATGTGAGACGTTGTGTCCGGAGCACCATGAATCGCCCTTGCTCCAACGTCTTGATGTTGCCCTTCACCGGCAAATGCAAGTGAGAGAATATCTCCCTTGGCGCCTTTTTCAAGTAGATAGACAGATGGATACTTCATCGTTACCTTGCTCCCGATATTTCCATCCACCCACTCCATCGTTCCATCTTCATATACAAAGGTACGCTTAGTGACAAGGTTGTACACGTTCTTCGACCAGTTTTGAACAGTTGTATACCGCACACGTGCACCTTTTTTCACAATGATTTCGACAACAGCTGAGTGAAGAGAATTGGTCGTATAGATCGGAGCCGTACATCCTTCAATATAATGAACAAAACTCCCTTCTTCAGCAATTATTAATGTACGTTCAAACTGCCCAGCACGCTCAGCATTAATGCGAAAATACGCCTGAAGCGGAATATCTACCTTTACTCCCGCGGGAATATACACGAAGCTTCCTCCCGACCATACCGCGGAATTCAGCGCCGCAAGCTTGTTGTCTCCGGCAGGCACTACGGTGCCAAAATATTTTTTTATAATATCCGGATGCTTGCGCAGAGCCGTATCCATGTCTAAGAAAATAACCCCTTGTTTCTCAAGCCGGTCTTTTAGGGAATGGTAGACTGCCTCACTCTCGTACTGCGCCATGACACCAGCAAGAAATTTTCTTTCAGCCTGAGGTATACCGATCCGATCATATGTTGTACGGATTGAATCTGGTAAATCCTCCCACCTGTTTCCTACACGATCCGTCGGGCGTAAGTAATAGTGAATATTATTGTAATCAATGTCAGACAGGTCAGCTCCCCATATTGGCTGTTTTTTTGACTCAAAGACTTTAAGCGCCTGCAGTCTTTGTGTACGCATCCAATCAGGTTCATTTTTATAATGAGAAATTTCCTCAACTACACGCTCTGACAAGCCAAGTTGAGAAATAAATGAATATTTGATCGGGTCCGCCCCATTATTCTTTGTGGCTGTTTTGGTAGCTTCCTGCATAAAAACTTATTTCGATAGCCAATCGTATCCTTTTTTTTCAATGTCATGCGCGAGCTGGGCTCCCCCTGATTTTATGATCCTTCCTTTTACCAACACATGTACTTTGTCAGGCTCGATGTACTGTAAGATACGCGAATAGTGGGTAATAATGAGTATTCCGATGTTGGGACCACGAAGTGCATTGATCCCCTTTGCCACCGCCTTCAAGGCATCTACGTCAAGACCGGAATCAGTTTCATCAAGGATGGCAATTGCCGGCGCTAATACAGACAATTGAAGTATCTCTGATCGTTTTTTCTCCCCGCCAGAGAAACCTTCATTAAGCGATCGCTTTGCCAGTTCAGGATTCATGCCCAGCAGTTTCATTTTCTCATGAAGATACTTTCGGAATTTTAATACAGGTACCGGACCTTTTGTATCTTTTTTAAGATTGTTGTACGCTGTTCTAAGAAAGTTTTGTAAACTTACGCCTGAAACTTCGGATGGATATTGTAAAGACAAAAAAAGCCCTTCCTGTGCTCTCTTATCAGGAGTCAAAGATTGTAAATCGATACCATTAAGCTTCATCTCTCCGCTCGTTACCGAATACAGCGGATGTCCCATGAGCGCAGAAGCTAATGTAGATTTTCCAGATCCATTTGGCCCCATGAGCGCATGCACTTCTCCAGGTTTGACAACTAAAGAGATTCCTTTAAGAATCTCTTTATCCTCAACTTTAACGTGTAAATTTTTGACATGGAGAGATCTCATGTCATACGTGAGACATTACGAAAGATGAAACAACTGATTTCCTACTTCTCAGGAAAAATTTGTTTTCCGTCGTCATCAGTGATGATGATTGCCTGAGTAGGGCACGCTTTTGCCGAATCCAGGAGTGTTTGATCATCAGCACCCTTCGGGTTTTTGATGACGGCTTTGTTTTCGTCATCCAGCTCGTATACATCTGGAGCAACTGCAAGACAAGTTGCTGCACCGATACAGAGCTCTCGAACTACTTTTGCTTTCATCGATTCGAGAATGATTAATTATTAGGTAAAATAAAGGGTTTCGACTTACAACGATACCAGATGCTGTGCATCCGGTCAATGATTATTTTATCGAATATATGTGCAATCTTTCAAGTGCCTTTTTCGCCAGCTTAATTCTATTCGGACTGGAAGCATACAGAGTAAAAAGACGATCTCCGACTCGACACCTATTTCCAATGCGTTTGTTAAGAAATATACCCGCATTCTTGTCATAAGGAGCTCCGAGCACCCGAGCAACATCATTAATATGGTGATTATTTACTTTTCGAACAATACCAGAAATTCCAGCATGAAATCTGTAACGTCGCACACCAAGTGTGATATCCTCCGAATCAACAGTGGTTTTTCCACCTTGAGCTCTGATAATTTCCTTCATCTTTTTATAGGCCTTTCCCGATACAAGGACATCCCGTGCCAATGAATTTCCAGTTCCTCTTCTCGCTGTTCCAGTCAATTCAAAAATACTTCCAGCAAGACCGATTGCCTTGTCTTCTAAGTCTTTTGGACGCCACTCTTTTTGCTGTAATACCCGCAAAACATCGCGAGCCTCCAATGCCGGGCCAATACCACGGCCGACTGGCTGGCGAGATTCCGTCATTACAACCTTTATTTTAATGCCAAACTTCCGTGCGAGAAATCGAAATTTAGTGGCAACCCATATGGCATCTTTGCGTGTCGGGATCTTGGTCGTAGGACCATAAGGAATATCTATCACCAAATGAGTGATTCCCATTGCAACTTTCTTCGCCATGATAGAGACAAGCATTTTAGTATACGGCTCGAGGGATATCGGCCGTGAAACATGAATAATCTCGTCATCAGCCGGTGCCAAATCGAGACCCCCACCCCACACCATGCATGCTTTCGTTTGCTTCACAATTTTCTTTATTTTTTCGGTGCTGAAGCTCACCGGTGCCAGCACTTCCATGGTATCAGCTGTTCCTGACGGAGAAGTGATAGCCCGTGAAGATGTCTTTGGAATAGTCAGCCCAATAGACGCAACTATGGGAATCACCACCATCGTTGTGCGGTTTCCTGCCAAGCCGCCCACTGAATGTTTATCACACACGATCTTAGATGAAAAAGTTACCTCTTTCCCGGTCTCCGCGATTGCTTTTGTTAGAAAATACAGTTCCTGATCGGTATATCTTTTAATAAAACTTGATGCGACAAAGTAGGTGAGATCAATTCTACTTAATCGATGATCAACAATGTCTTTGATAATCGAATAAATTTCCTTATATGTTAAAGGCTTGCCGAGAAGTTTCTTTTTTATCGCTTGAATTGATGGTGGACGCGAAAGCTGATGAATTTCTACCGGATCACCATTGTTAATTTTTATTTTCTTTTTGCGCCACAGCTCGTTAAAAAGCCCGACTTGTCCGGTTTTCACTTTTTGCTTGCTAAAAAAAGCCCGGGCAATGATTTTTCTGCCGCCGATTAATAACTCGACCAAGTCACCAATCTGAATTCCAAAAATACCCCCTTCTTCTTCACGGAGCACTACAATCGGTGGGTGGCTGTCTGACGAGAAATCAAGTTTCTTTGCCCTCAAATACAGTGGCATATACGAAAGGAGTAAACGAAATTAGGAACGTTAAATCAGATTGCGTCTTTTTGAAAAGACGATAATACCAATAATGATGCCGAGAAGAATTGCAAAGATTATTACAATGCCAAGTGGCGACCCGGCAAAAGGCAGCCCCTGCACATTCATGCCATAAATACCCGTCAGAAGCGTAAGAGGAAGCAAGGCAACCGAAACAACGGTGAGCATTTTAATCACTTCATTCGTCCGTAAAGAGATCATTGACTCATTCGTGTTATGAAGACCGTCAACTGTGTCCTTATAAATCAACACGGATGACCACAGCTTTTCCAGATAGTCCTGCACATCATCGAAATACACTGCAAGCTCGCTTGAGATAAACGATTCTTTAAGTGACACAAGCTGTCCGACAATTCTCACTTGAGGTTCCAGCATTTGTTTTAAAGTAAAAATGTCTCGTCGAATCCGTGCAATGCCCCGGACAGCGGCATTATTCTCATCTGCATATACTCGGTCTTCAATGTCAGATATCTTTTTTCCAAAACTGTCGATAACTGAAGTTGCCTGACGAAAGGTAACGTCAAGAATCTTATATAGCAGATATCCTGCATTATTTTTTAGATTGTCATAGGGAAGATGTCGTTTGCTTTTACGGACGTAACTGTTCCAATATTTTGCCAATGCGGGAATATCTTCCTGAGTTGCGGTCACAACATAGTGCTTTCCAACAAATACATTTAGTTGCTGCATGATAATTTTCTTATTTTCGGCATCATACTGCGGTAGATGTACGACTAAAAAGAAATACGGCCGATAGGTGTCTAGTTTTGGTCGCTGGACCGGCTCGATACAATCATTTAAATCAAGTTGATGAAAGCGAAAACGTCTTTTAATCACCCTTGCGTCCTCTTCAGACATTTTATCGACATGAACCCAGGTGAGTTTGTGAAATTTTATTTCTTTTCGAGCCATATGTATTAGTATAACGCTTTTTTCACTATAGTGGAAATTATCTCGATTTGTTCACTCCTACTCTTCTGCACCACGGCCGCAGAGCGCAAAGTGAGCATTTTGGCGAAATTGGCGCACAAATATTTTGGCCCCACGTTACCAAGAGAACATTCACGTATTTCCAGTATTTTCGCGGTAATTTCTTACGCAAAACAAACTCGGTATCGTAAGGAGTTTTTGTATGAATATACCCAAATCGGTTCATAATTCGATGCACATGAGTATCCACGCATAGACCGTCCTTGTTGAATCCCAAACTTACAACAAGATTGGCAGTTTTTCTTCCCACACCAGGCAATTCGATAAGTTGTTCAATCGTATCAGGCACTTTTCCATTAAATTCTCTCAAAAGGATAGCGGCAGTCTTCTTAAGACTTCTTGCCTTTGTACGATAAAACCCTACCGGATAAATTAGCTTTTCTAGTCTTTGATGCGTAAGTCCTGCTATATTCTTTGGAGTATCAGCAACAGCGAATAATTTTTTAGAAGCCGCTGCTGTCGTCTCATCCTTTGTTCGTAAACTCAGCATGGTGGATACTAATATGCGAAACGGATCTCGCTTTTTTTTAGCCACAACCTCAACAATCGGGGTTTGGAATCTTTTTACCTCCCGCTTCAGCGTAGGAATAATCTTTGACATATCTGGATGTGCCATACGCCTACCCTATCATGTATTAATAAACTGTTGAAGAGAAACACAACTCCTGCTACAATCATTCTACTATGAATTCAGGGCGTAAAAATCTACTTCTCACATTTAGCATTGTTGTGCCAATACTGGTTATTGGTGTGATAGTGTTTATAAACTGGCAATCTTCTACAGAGATTACCCAAACAGCAAATTCTGCTTCACTCGGACTTCCAGTAAGCGGAGATGTAGAAGAAATCAAACGACCGACTCTTGAGAAGGGTGAGGCAAACTGGATCAGCATCCCTGATAGAGAAATTGAAACTCCTATTGTTTTTGTGGAAGAAGCAACTGAAGAAGCATTTCAGCCAGCTCTCGAAAACGGCGTGGTGCTGTATCCCGGTACCTCTCTTCCGGGCGAACGTGGCAACCCATATATTTTCGGACATTCATCAGACTATTTTTGGAAAGCTGGAGATTATAAAGAAGTCTTTAAATCACTGGTGGATATTCCTCTCGAAACAGAAGTACGGGTAACAAATGAGGACGGTGAATTGTTTATCTACCGAGTAATTGAAACTAAAATTGTAGGGCCAAAGGAGGTGTCCGTCCTCGATCAATTCAATAATGAGCGTTATCTTCTCACCCTCCAAACATCCTATCCAGTCGGGACCGCTCTAAAAAGATACATCGCTGTCACTGAGCTTGATGAGCTTGCAACGTTTGGTCCGTAATTCATGCTGACATTTTTGCTCCGGAATCGATCGTGTGCTTCCGGACTAACTCTTCCTTCCCCCGCTCCTTTGCGGCTTTTTTTATGCTTTCCGGTAAATCAAACCAGACGCGCTCCTGCATCACTTCCAGCTCTTCAACGTCTTGACCTCCTTGGGACTGTAAATACTTTATCACCTGCTGAACAAGTTTTTCTGGAGCTGACGCACCGGCAGTAACACCGATTGCATCAACGTTCTCCAGCCAATCAGACATAATATCCTCAATAGTGTTAATCCGAAATGCCGGAACACCCTGGGTTTGTGCCACCTCAACTAACCTATTCGTGTTTGAGCTTGTTTTTGACCCAACGACAAGAATCAGGTTGACCTGCTTAGCCAGCGCTTTTACCGCTCGCTGACGGTTTGTTGTAGCAAAACATATATCAGACGTAGGAGGTATTAACGCCTGAGGGTATTTATTCTTCACTGCTTCAATAATTTCTTTTGTATCATCCACTGACAATGTGGTTTGCGTTAGTACGGCTACTTTTTTTCCTTCTGGAACTGTAAGCTGTTCAACGTCTTCCTTTGTTTCAACAATCACGGTATTTTGTGGTGCTTCGCCGCTCGTACCGACTAGCTCAACATGTCCTTTGTGGCCGATGAGTATGATAGTGTATCCTTCTTTTCCAAATCGCTTTGCCTCCAAATGCACCTTCATTACCAGTGGACATGTCGCATCAATGATATTTAAGTTTCTTGATGTAGCTTTATCAAAATCTTCAGGAGGGCTTCCATGAGCACTGAATACTGTATTGGAGTCCTTAGGAATTTCTTCGACGTTTTCGACAAATATCGTTCCCTTTTTTTCTAAATCTTTGACTACATGATCGTTATGTACGATTGCATGTTTCACATAGATCGGCTTGCCATAGACTTGTAGTGCCAATTCAACTACATCAATAGCTCGGTCGACACCGGCACAAAAACCTCTGGGTTTAGCAAGTAATATTTTCATAAGCTAAAATATTGTACCAACCAATGTAATTATAGTCTAGCACCACATTCCATTACTAGAGGTGGGGTCCGGGCGTTTCCATTGAGCCAATCCTAGATCATTAAAGAGTGATGAATATCCGCGAATTGGAAACCCCGGGACTCTTTGCTTCTTTCTGGTCACAGAAAGAAGGTGTCACCAGGTGAAATCTTTTAATTATCTTGCTCTTACAACAATTGCATTTGGGAGCAAACGTCCTGGCCCAACTCGATATGCACCGTCGAAATACAATGCACTCGTTCCACCCCCATCCAAATTCATTGCATGATCTACATCTAGAGATTCAAACACTGCCGCCAAATCTGGGACTGTCGCACTTCGTGCAATTAATAAGTAGAGTGTCAAACCTTTTACTCCGATGCCTCCCCGATTTCCTCGGGTATTCAACTGTTTGTCATCCATCGGTTCATGAGTGACAACATTTTCTCCGCTTAAAATAAGTGCGGGACCATTTGAAATACCAGCTTGAATTGTCGTATTAAAGCGCTCTTCGAATTCTTTAACCGAGCCAAAATCTTCCGTACGATAAAAAAAGTATGGCGTGTTATTCGTATCAAAAACCATCAACGGACCGGTCGTGTATGCAAGACGTTCTTCATTCAAGAATCTTCCGAGGTTTGAATTGTACACTGGCCACAAATACGAACCAATTTCTCCCTGGCATACGGAATAATCCGGCGGACAGAAGTATGTTCCATGCATACCCGCAATTCCGTTATTAACCTCGATATATTCATCTAAAGATTTTGCAGGACAATTGTCAGAACAGTCAAATTCATTTGCCGTGTCTGTTACAACCTCTAAAACTGAATTAGAAAGATCGAGAGTGATCATTTGAATTTCAAAAACGCCCCTCGATGTATCGATTGATCTCAATTCGTATGAATTCACTGGTGCGCCTATTGCTGGTATCAGTGCCAAGTGAGCATTTGAAATGCCTAGGCCGAGATTTTTCATGATAGTAAATGCATCATCAGGACGGCCTAAATAATAACGCTGTAAATTTCTTGGATACACATACCAAGCTTCACCGTTTTCCTCAACCTGCAATAATATTCTTCCCGATAATCTTTCTCGTAGCGCAATATCACCCTCTTCACCGCTTCCCGCTTCAGGGATTTGGGCCAAATGGGTATTCGAAATTCCTAATCCGGTCTCCCGCATGAGTTCAAATGCGTCTGCCGAGCGTCCGAGATAAGATCGCTGATGTGTTAGTGGATTTACATACCAGGCCTCACCATGAGACTCCACCTGGAGAACAATCATTCCGGATGTATGATCAAAAACCGCGGCTTGTGCTGCTGGTGCGGAAAACACAAACCCCATAACGACTACTAAAGATATGATCAGCTTCATCTTAACGATACCGTAATGAGCCAACCTGCTTCTTGGTTTTCTTTCGGTGCTTCTTTATAGCAACCTTACGTTTTTTGTTCATATTGCACTTTACGTTGTTTGATAAACTTTGAAATAATCATTGATATCCTAAAGAGGATTATAATGATTGCAATAACTGAAATTGTCAGCCGAGGCGGAGGCAACGTTTCCGGAGCGTTCCACCACACTGTCCATAAATCCCACTCAGTGACAATAGCACGAGTGACCAATAACGCATATGCTACATAACCAAACCTCAGTAGCTGTCTCCAACGAAGCGGACCAAGCTTATGCATCGCCCATGAATTTGAAATGATCGCCATGAATGCAAGAATACCCACCGCACTTAATCCGAGAATAAAGTCAGCTGATCCAATGTTTTCGAAAAACCCATAAAAGTATCTGTCAGGATCTATAAACACAAGCATGATGCTGTATGCCAGCGCCAACCAGAAACCTGTTAGTCCGATATATTTTCTATACCCAATCTTCGTATCAAGAAAATCAAAGTAGTACGTAAATCCACTGAGAGCAAAAGATATTCCGATCATAAGTGCAGCAGTACCCGCTACTACTTTACTGATCATAAAAAGATCAACAATGCCATCAATGCTGTACACATACAGAAAGAGTAATATAAAAATTCCAGCAGCAATGAAAATGCTAACACGCCACATCAGAACCACTACAGATCCCTTAAAAATAGGCTTCTTTTCCATATAAATACAGTATATCAGACTTAAGCTGATAGACGATGAATTGCGATTATGTATCTCAAGTGTAAGCGTGAATTTTAACTGTGGAAATCTCCACTTGACGCAAACTATGCCTTTTCCCCTGTATTTGCTATACTTCCAAGCGTCTAACAAATAATTAACTCAACGAGAAGACATATGGCAAAAGGAATGAGCAAATCCCAGCTACTCGGATACCTCGCCGAGAAGTCTGGCCAATCTCGCAAGGACGTCGCAAGTTTCCTTGATTTAGTGGCTGAAACAGCCTATAACGAGGTAAAAACGAATGGTGAATTCACCCTTCCCGGTTTCGGGAAATTGGTGAAAAAGCACCGAAACGCCCGTCAGGGACGCAATCCTGCGACTGGTGAAACGATCCAGATCCCGGCAAAGACTGTCGTCAAATTCCGGGTAGCAAAGGTTGTGAAGGACACTGTCCTCTAAAATAAACCTAACAAAAAAGACCGCCTGATACAGATGGTCTTTTTTGCTATCTATTAGAAATATATGGAATCTCGAAAGTCGAATCTCCAAATAACACGTATGCAAGAACGGCAATAATTATGACAAAAAGAATGATGAGAATGATGAGAATTGGTTTTGTCTTTGATCGGCGCGTTGCCAATTCGCGAATTACTTCAGTAACCGCTTGTTGCGCATCAGCGTAATTCCAACCGTTAAGCACCAAACCATGAATGATCAGCTCCACAGAAGCACCTTCGCGCCTTCTGCTGTCTACGTATTTTTTTAGTTCTCTTTTATGCTCCATATACCTTCTATAAATAGTATATCAGAATTATTCCGAACCGGCATCAATCATGATTGATTTCATTGGGATCCCCTTAATGTCGACATCCGTTTCGTGCAATCGGCCCTTGCGGTCTTTCCATTGTTCATATGAAAGAATTCTTTCGGTAAATCCATCTCCTTTTTTCTCCAGAATTCCTGTTCCAACCCAGAAGTAGACTGCTGAGTTTTTCGTTGTACCAAGCGGTACTGCTTTTGATATTTTGTGTGGGAATATGGCGATCCGATTTTCTGCACGGGTAAATGCCTTTCGTCTTTCAAGCTGACGATATACATTGTGCATAATTGCTGCATCGAGAATTTTCTTCTCTTTTTCTTTTTCCGGCATTCCTGTCCAGTCTTCTATGCCTTTCCATTTAATGTTGTGACGTGAGCTGGCTAGATGCGCTGTACGGATTTTTTCATCCCATTCATCCCACTCGGCTTTCCCTTGGTCGTATTTTTCTTTTAATTCTTTTTCGAATTCTTCCGGCGTATAGAAATCTCTTACGTGCAGTAATTCGATTTTAATATTTTTCGGAAAATAAGTATGAAAGGCTTTTAGTAACTGTTCAAACGTTTCTGACCAATGGGCAACTTCTTCCGCTGGATAATTATTCAACTTTGGGACAATAACGTCATCCCCGACAAATGAAAACCTGCAACCCGGCCCATAGCCCGCTGCAATCGGTGCCATGTACTGGGAATAATATGCAAGTGAAAAAAACTCGGCCCAGTTTACTCGAGGCGCAGATGGCAGATTCCACCTTTTATATGCGCCGAATGGGAAAGTAAAATGAATCGGCTCATTTTTCGAGACCTGTATTGATACTGCATTGCGAAAATGTTGTTGGGCATCTTCGTCAATACTCCATTTTCGGAATTTCTTTCTTACAATTTGGCGGTACAAAAATACTTCCATGCCCTCGTTCAGCAATTCCTGATCTTTATCAGATAACTGATATTCAGAGCAATGTGAAAGTTTATTTGTGAGAAAATCTTGTGGGGTTATTTCTTTCATATACTAATCGTCTATATATCATACCACATCTTTAGTAGTATATTGTGCCATGCTATACTTGGTATATGGCTCAAACAAGTAATTTAAAAGCGGTAATAATCATCATCGTCATCATCATTGTTGGCGGTCTTATTTATTTTGTTTCCCTGCAAAATCAATCAGAGACGGTAAATACTAACCAGAACGTGAATGAGCAGTCTTCTGAAGACAAAGGATTTGTGTATACAAACGAAGAGTTTAGCTATCAAATAACTTTTCTCGAAGGCTGGGAGATGGACGACACCAGCGCAAGTTCTTTGGCAGCCTTTTATGATCCCGTTGCTTTACTACAAACTGAGGCGACTGAATTATATATGGGTATGAAAATGGAAATATATTCTCAGACAGTCAAAGATGATGTGACACTTGAATCATATATCAACAATGAAATTTACAGTGATGAACCATTCGAGCAAACTGATGTGATTGTTGATGGCGAGCCCGCAATTAAAGTGAAAGTGGATACGTTAGGGTATGCAATCGCTACTTATGTAATAAAAGATGGTCACATATTTATTATCGCTGGTTATATTGGAAATGGAGATGACGTCAGCAAATACACTGCTAAATACAGCAGTATTATCGATAGTATGACATTTCTGGATTAGTAATGACGAAATTAACACTTATCCAAGGAGATATCACTCAACAAAAAGTTGACGCTATTGTGAATGCGGCCAACGCCACGCTTCTTGGTGGAGGCGGAGTAGATGGTGCGATTCATCGAGCAGCCGGACTTAAGCTTCTTGAGGAATGTAAAACGCTTGGTAGCTGCCCAACCGGTGAGGCAAGGATCACAAAAGGTTATAACCTTCCGGCAAAATACGTAATTCATACTGTCGGGCCTGTCTGGCAAGGAGGAAAAAACAATGAGGCCGAGTTGTTAGCTAACTGCTACAGAAATTCACTTGAACTTGCAATACGGAATGGAATCAAATCAATCGCCTTTCCGGCCATTTCAACCGGGGTATATGGATATCCAAAGGACAAAGCAGCTGAGATTGCCATAAAAACAATCAAAGAATTATTAAAAACAAATAACAAGTTAGAAGAAATTCGTTTTGTGGTTTTTTCTGACGAGACACAACGGGTTTATTCACCACTTATATAAATACTGATGCAACAACTTGCAACTATTACATAATATGGTAGAAAGCATCCTGATTCTTTTAATCCTCATTCTTTTTTCCGGCTTCTTCTCAGGGGCTGAGGTCGCCTTGGTATCCGTAAGTTCAATTAAGGTTAAAACCTTCTTAAAAGAGAAACGAAAGGGCTCTGGTGCACTTATGAAGCTTAAAGCGCGGCCGAGAAGGATGATTATAACAATCTTGATTGGAAACAATATTGTAAACATCGCTGCGGCATCAATGGCAACGCTTTTTGCAGCAGATAGATTTGGCAGCACAGGCATTGGAGTAATTACGGGGCTTCTCACACTTCTCATTCTCATTTTTGGAGAAATAACTCCAAAAACACTCGCACAAAAAAATGCTGGAACAATCGCACTCATAATCGCTAAACCGATTAGCATACTTGGAACAATACTATTTCCATTGGTATATTTCTTGGAGTGGCTCTCAAAAAAGCTTGAAGGTGTGGTTAAATTAAAACGGATTGCATCGATAAGTGAGGCAGAAATCAGAGCAACACTTGAGTACGGTGTAGAAAAAAATGTTATTGATCAGGAAGAGCGGAACATAATGGCTCGCGCTATCCGTTTCAGCGATATCACCATCAGAGAGATCATGACGCCAATCAATAAGGTCTTTTCATTAGACTGTTCTCAAACCATCAATCAAACCCTCAACCAAATTATTGAAAGCGGCTTTTCGCGGATTCCCATCTATAAAGGAAAAAAAGATAATATTTCAAACATCATACTCATACGAGATGTGATGCGGGAATTTAAAAATATTCATGGTGATAAAACGCTTGAGGAGATCGCTAATCAGTCAGTATATGTTGATGATACAATCGAACTTAATCATGTAATGAAAATGTTTCAAGATAAACAAATTCACATGGCTTTCGTGAAGGATAAGAAAAATAAAGTTATCGGTGTTGTCACGCTTGAAGATATTATTGAAGAGCTTGTGGGAGAAATCACAGACGAGAGTGATCTTAAGCCAAATACCATCATTCGTGTCGATAAAAACACCATTGTAACTCACGGCGATTCTCTTATTGAGAGAATTAACAAATTCTTCAATGTTGATCTGCCGGTACAAAAAGTGAATTTACAGGGACTCATACGTCAGCACCTAGAAAAGATTGAAAAGAATGTTAAATGGGAAATTGCCGATGTTTTGATGATTATCGAAGACATTCGAGACAGTGAAATAATAAAAGTACGATTAATTAAGAAGAATAATCATAATTAGTATGGAAACTGCTCACAAATCCGGCTCAGTACTTAAAATACTTTCGATTATTATTTTTCTTATACTACTAGTAATTCCCGGATATGTGTTTTTTGCTGAGCGAGGTGGGCTGTCTTTTTTTGCGGATGCAGACTTTAAAACGCTCGCCCATCTCATATTCCCAATTTTTGGTCTGTACGCTTTCTTTCTAGTATGGCTGCAAATAGTGCTCGGAGCTTCGATGCCTCTTTTTAGAAAGCTTTTTAATTACATTAATAGCATTCACAAAATTAAAGGAATATTTGCCCTCAGTGTTGCTTTTATACACCCGTTATTCCTGCTCATGGCGATTGGATTAACCAAGTATCGCAACTTTGAATATGTATCTGATAAGATGAAAGTCTTTGCACTATTTGGAACTCTTGCATTCATTTTAATTATCATTACTGCGCTCACGGCATTACTCATGAAACTCCCGTGGTTGAGAAGGAAATGGAAACTAATTCACTATCTAAATTACGTTATTTTTGTACTCGTTTTTATTCACTCGTGGAATCTTGGATCAGACGTTCAGTCAACTGGTTTGAAGTACCTTTGGTTCTTTTACGGAATAACTGCAATAGCTGCGATTATATACAGATTATGGCGTGTTGTGCAGTTGCGTAAAAAGCATGTACTCGCTCAACAAACATAAGAAATCAGGGAGACGCGTCGTGCAGTGCGTCTCCCTTTGTGAGTTCTCGTCGCCGTTCGATGAACGGACTTACTCCTGACTATCACCGTCAGTTGCTTTTGGGATAGAGCCGGAACTGGCGCTCCATCCTACAGGACATCCCCCAAAAAGGTCTCCTGGGGGTGAACCTGAACATACCATGATCGTTGTTCCAGGAGATTCCCCCGTTCCCATCACTCTGCCGACTTGACGCAACTTAACTGCGTCACTATCATTTGGCGTGCTCATAGCACCTCCCGTGAAAAGAGATAAGAACTGTTTTTCCTAAATTTATAGAATCTTATCCTAATGAAATCGTCATGTCAACCATGTTTGAATAAGGAAACAAGGGGAGACGCGCATCGCATCTCCCCGTTCTTTGACAATAGATTCGTTAGTATGGGGGAGGCCTTCGTAGTGAAGCCTTCTCAACATCACACCCGGGCTGTGTCCCAGGGGGGAACATTTGTTCCCAGTCCTGATCCCACATTTCTGCGGTGCCAGGGAGTGAAGTCCGATCCATCCGAAAACCCCTTTCCTGAGCTACTGCCAAAAGATGAGCTAAGGTATGTCTCTGCATGGCTGCACCCCTGCTGTTGTATTTTCACCTCTGGGTGAACGATTTTATAAGAATAATGTAACATATTAATTATTTATTGTATACGAGTATTAAATAAAACGAGGGAGGAGCACTGTTTATGGATTGATCTCAAAATTCTCCTAGACTTGGGGTCCGGAGTTTTTATTGGGCCTTTTCTAGATGAATAAGCACGATAAACACTCGCGAATTGGAAACCCTAGGACTCTTTGCTTCTTTCTAGTCACAGAAAGAAGGTACCGAAAAGAGAAACATCTTCCTTAATGAGTAGTGCAAAGTATAAAACCGCCCGCATTGAGCGGGCGGTTTTCTATTACTAATTATTCTTATTCAGCCCAGACTACATCTACATCTGCCGCACCGAGATTCAATTCAATATTAACCTTCTTTTCAGTATCATCGTAGTTTTCTGATTTGTATGTCTGGTCATCAATCTTATCAAAATCAGTAAAATTCTTCGAAGTAACTCCGGCATCAATGTCGATCATTGCCCCCACTGTTTTCGGCAACGTTATGTTTATTGAACTGGCTCCCGCGTCTACAGCAATCGTGCTTTCGTCCAGTAAATCACCCATGATGATATGTAAATCAGATGCACCGGTATCTACATCGAGAGTGGTAAGCATCACTTCAGTGAAATCAAAATCCATGTCCATCGCTCCGGTATCGATATCAAGCTCGACTGGAGTTTTTGAATCTAATAACACATCGAGGTTATTTACTTTCTTCCCAAAGAAGCTCGGCCGGATATCCTCCATTTCAAGTTTTACTTTTTGAACGCTGTCTACAACTTTTGACGAAGTGGTGAGCTCAAGAAA
This sequence comes from Patescibacteria group bacterium, assembly GCA_042570925.1. GTDB lineage: Bacteria > Patescibacteriota > Patescibacteriia > UBA10025 > UBA10025 > JBHPFX01. Next base: position 62,714 of record JBHPFX010000001.1, on the reverse strand, counting down.
GTTGGCTTCCAGCTTGCCGCTTATAAGTTTTTCGGATCCACCGGCAACGGTCAAATTACCCGCACCAGTAGCTATACTCAAGCTTGCTGATTCTATGTCAGCTTCTTCTTCTATGCTGATGGTGTCGGTAGTAACTTCACGCGTTGGTGTATCGATCCAGCCGGTAACCATGGCAACAATGAGAAATAATACGCCAACTATCACTACCGCACCAATAATCCCCGAGAGCCATCCTCTCCCTGTCAAAATAGCAAGTCCGATAAAGACGATGATGAGTGGCCAAAGCACGCTGAAATCAAAGTCGATATCAACATTTAACACTCCCGTGTTACTAAGAAGATAAATGACACCTACAATAAGCAATACTAAACCCAGAAACATGCTCCCTAAGTTAAAGCCCTTGCCTTTTCCATAGTGATGATGGTGGATTTCTTTCTGAGTTTCTTTGGTGGTCTCCTGTTTTGTTTCTTGTTCACCCTCCTTATGTGCTTGCTCCTTGTCCTTGTCAGAAGGAGTAAAAGATGTTTGCTCCATATTATTATTGACGCATTTTAATGATAAAAATAATCCCTAAAATGATTAATGCTACCGGCCAGAAGAGATGCCACTGCAGCCAGTAGATGTGAAAGAAGGAACTTGCCAGCGCAACCAGTCCTATAAAAATAATTGCCAAAGCAAAAATATTTCTCGGTTCACGTATCCAGGGTTTCTCGCCTGGCAGTTCCTTAGTGATTGACTCCATTTTCTTTCCAATATCTTTCACGAATCCCTTAAATCGCTCTTCAGTATCGTACGGGATTTTCGATCCTTCTGTTTCAGGGACAACAAGAAGAAGAATGATATATGCAAGAATGCCAAAACCCTGGACAAAAGAAAATATAACGAACACTACCCGAATAATCGTAACATCGATGTCGTAATATTCCGCTAATCCGCCACAAACTCCTGAAATTACTCTGTTAGTACGTGATCGATATAGCTTCTTAGCTTGATTCCCCATTCAGCTATTAGCGAATAATCGTAAAGTCGTCCCCCTCACCCGGCGTCAGCGTAATCGTTTTTATTTCCTCGAGATCACCCAGCGCATTCATCATAAGATACTTATTTGAGAGTGTGTACAATACGTCCTCTATGTACATACTTCTTTTCACGGAAGTCTCGTAATAACTGTAATAAGAATCATAATCAAGAAGGTTGTCATCAGAGCTACCATCAGAGTGATCTATACGGCCTTTTAGTTCAAATCCGTCCTTCGTAATGGTAAATACCATCGCGCCGTTTGTCTCCACGTCACCATAACTGTTCGTTGCTGTCTCTTTTCGAAGAGTCACCGGGATTACTAACAGGTTTTTATTCTTTGAGAAAAGAAATGCCTTATGATCATCCAGTGCAAGAGAATCGCTCCATCGACCGCCCATTTCATACGTATCAACTTCTTTCATATTCTCTACATCAGAAACATCAAAAAGCGACACCTTCAAACTGGTAATAATTCCATTATCATCGGCCTGCTTCCCCATTCCGATAAGATAGTTGTCATCATACGGATGGAGGTACGATGAAAAACCGGGTACTTTCAGCTCTCCAAGTACTTTAGGATTTTTTGGATTCGTCAGATCAATCGCAAAAAGCGGATCAGTCTGTCTAAAGGTAACCAGGTACACCCGTCCCTGCATAAACCGTGCTGAATAGATTTCTTCATCTTTGGCAAGATTTTCAACTTTCCCGACAACATCTAAATCACCATCGAGTACATACACGTTGCTGTATGATTCCGTAGATGAGCCACCGAAAGAAAAACTGGACCACGTCCGGCCTTTTGTAGTGGCAATTCTGAAATATCCGTCTCGCTCATCCATAGAGAATTGATTAAGAACATGACCGGTAACTTCTCCGCTTCCCTCATACTCCAGATCACCTTTGTCAATGGAAATTTTATGGATAACAGTTTTTTCCAGCTCTTTCGAAATATCGTCGTACTTCTTCATCATTCTATCTTCGAGCGATTCTTGAAACTCATCCTGCTCATCAGAAGAAAGCGACTCTATATAGCGCGAAACGATCGAGTATACTTTTGAAATCTTTTCTCCTTCCGAAAGAACATGAGAAGGTGCAGCCTCGATGTCAATGATACGCTGCTGGTTCTTAGCGCTTAAATCACTAAATACCATTTCTTTCATCACTTCAAACGACAACTGAATATCACTTACGTATTTCGTGTATACGAGGTAAATATTTTCCTGCGAGACATACATGTTTTCACTGTTATCCAGAAGATAGACTTCGCTGGAGATATCCTCGTCGTTGTCACGGATATTGATCGCTGTGACCGTGGTGAACGAGTAATCATAATACGGGACATCAATATAGTATACGTCGGGACATAGACAGCCAGAAACACCGGGATCAGTCGGTAACAATTCGTCATCCTCAATCGTCAAAGGAAGAGGGGCGTCATCATAGACATATGCATACTGTGAAGTGACAAAATACACATAGTCCCCAATCATCCGTGAGTTGGCAAATGTACCCTCGAAATCTAGATCTCGTACTTGTTTAGGGTTGCTGCGATCTTTGATGTTAAATACCTTAAGATACGTGTAATTGGTACTTGTATGGGGTAAGTCGTCGAATACTGGCCGTGAGTAAATATCATCATCATGCCCATATATCACCAGAAAATCGCCGTTGATGTAAATATCCTGCGGGGTTGATTGAAGCGCTATAGTTGATAATATTTTTGCATTACCAGCTGGATATGCATCAATGATAAATACATTCTCTTTGGAAACTACATACACATTCTCCCCATCTGTTTTAATGATATCTGCTTCATCTACTCCTTCGACCTGAATATTGGTTGTTGAATAATCAGTCACTCCCCCATAACTAAGATCCGAGACCCCCAAATCAAATTCGGCCATTGGAAGAGCCATTTCATCTACTGATATTGATCGCTGCATTTCAAATCCCGAATACGAATCGTAATAATCAAGGCCTACGGTCCGTTCCAAGTAGTCGTTAATTTCTTCGTAGTTGTTAAATTTCTTAAGTGAAGACTGTGCTGCCAGTTGTTCTGAAAGCGTCGAAAAAAGCGGAGATGTATATCCCGAGCTGTTTGTATTGCTGTTTCCCCATGGAAAACCGGCTACATCTTGAACCACCCACCATACTCCCCCAACACCTGCAATAAGCATCAGAATAACAAGAATGTAGGTAGTAACAACAGAATAATTTGGCGCAATCTTCGAAGAAGGCCCTGATGGACGATATTCGATATCAGAAATATGTTCCTTGATTTCGTCCCTTTTCCATCCTGCCGAACTCAACTCTTCAACGATCCTCTTATTACTATAGCCAAGTTTTTTTCTTTCCTTAATAAACTTATCTAATTGGGCATTTCTTGCTGCATCCATATGATTACATATTTGAATGATTATACTAACAGTATGCCAGTAATCGTGCGTATCGTAAATGGTGATTTTGGGGCATCATTTGAATCCGTTGCTGTTCGTTGATATACTATATTTAGACGCAAATTACTAAATATTTAACCCTTAATACTATGAACAAGCCGGGAATAATTATATTTATCGTAATCATCGCCGCGGTAGCGGTCTGGTATTTCGCATTTTATAACACTTCCGAAGATACCGATGTTTCAACGAATACATCCTCCACTAGCACAACTACATCATCGATCGGCAACGACGCAAATGCGATTGTATATGTAGAATGTCCGCTGGATGACGATGATGAATGGGTATATTTTGGCTCTGGGGCGCTCATACACACTGATGGGTATTTTCTTACAAATGACCATATAGTCAATGAAACGAATGAATTCTATTGTAACGTGGGTATAATTGATAATGTTTCAGAATTCCCTGAACTCACCTACTATGCTGAGGTTGTCACTGCGATAGATCAATTCGGCGAAGAGGTATACCTATCCAATTCAAGCCTTGATGTAGCGATTCTGCAAATCGTTGACGCTGATACATTACTTCCTACAACATTCCCCACAATCAGCAAGGTAGGTACCTCAGGCACCTTAATGGCAAATGACGCACTTTCTATTGCCGGATTTCCCACGTATGAGAATACTCCGCTGGCTGTGACTGACTCTACTTTTACTGGACCTTCGGGAAGCCTCTTAGAACTCCCCGTTGTTATTGATGAAGGAACCTCGGGAGGAGCGATATTTAACAGCGCCGGTGAGTTTATCGGAACACCAGTTTGGGATGAAGGGGGGAAATACGGAGAAAATAATTATGCAGTTGGAGTTGATTGGGTAATTACATGGCTTGAAAATGAAAATCTAGATCCGGCAGATTTCTTTACGCCTGTACTTCCGTAAAAATATTTGTAACAGAAAAGCGCCCGCCATATTGGCGGGCGCTTTTTCATCATAGAGCTATTTTTCGTTGAAACGTTTCGCCACATTCTTCCAGTTCACAACATTCCAGAATGCCTTAATGTAATCTGGGCGAAGATTCTGATACTTAAGATAATATGCATGCTCCCAAACATCTAATGCAAGAATTGGTGTACGACCTTCAGATAACGGTGTGTCCTGATTCGATGTTTTTTCGATAACCAACTTTCCATTATCAACAGACAGCCATGCCCATCCGGATCCAAATTGCGTTGTAGCGGCTTCTTCAAACAGTTTAGTAAACTTTTCAAAGTCTCCGAAAGCTTTCTCGATTGCACCGAGCAATTCGCCCTCGGGTTTTCCGCCAGCGTCAGGACCCATGATATCCCAAAACAGCGAATGATTTACGTGCCCACCCCCGTTGTTTTGAACGGCTGTTCGTATTTCTTCAGGAATGGCACTCAAGTCCATTAACAGCTCTTCGGCAGTTTTATCAAACAGCTTCTCATGACCAACCAATGCTGCATTCAATTTCTTTGTATATGCGGCATGATGCTTATCATGGTGAATCTGCATTGTCTCCTTATCGATATACGGCTCCAATGCGTCGTAGGAGTAGGACAACGGTGGTGTTGTATATTCTGACATATGTTTACATGCTTTAATTATTATGCATATCAATCATACCAAAGTAACAGAAAGAGCAAAGTGATCAAGATTACACTCCAGTTTAACTAAGTACTTAATCGCTTTTACGAAAAAGTACGACGCCAATAGACATCATAATAATCCCAAAAACGACTACGATTCCAACATCCGTAAGAATGCTGACTTTTTGTCCAAATAACTCCAAGCTTAGATTGTCTAAAACAAATGCCGGCGTATCCATGAACCGAAATGCAACCTGTCGAATAAGATCTATCGCGTATGAAGCAGGATTAATCTTTGCCAGCACGTCCATCCACCCCGGCAGATTCGTCAGAGGAAACACTGCTCCGGACAGGAAAAACATCGGCATCATAATGAAGTTCATCACCATTTGGAATCCTTCCGTTGATTTCATGCGTGCAGCTACTACCAAGCCGATTGATGTAAGCGCAAATGCGGCAAAAAACATCATCGGCAATAGCGCAAGAATCATGCCAATAGACAGCTTAATACCGAGCAACGGAGCCAGAAGCAGCATCACAGTCCCCTGAATCATTGAAATAGTTGATCCGCCTAAAATCTTGCCAAACGCAATGGAGACACGAGAAACCGGCGCCGCTAATACTTCTTTTAAAAATCCGAACTGGCGGTCAAGAACGATCGACATGACTGAAAAGATCGAGTTAAACAAAATAGTCATGCCAATAACTCCGGGAAAAAGAAATTGAATGAAATCAAAGTCCGCACCGCCTCCGAGCGAAAGCGTGGATTTCATTCCCGAACCGAATAGAACCAGCCAGAGTAAGGGCATTGCGAGCGAACCAACAAGCCGGGTTTTTACCCGCCAGTAACGGATAATCTCCCTCAGCCAAATAACGTATGTTTCTTTAGCCAGCTTGGTGAACATATTAGTGCCCCCCTCCCCTCATTCTAAATTGCTTTCTTGCCTTATCGAGATTCGAAGCACCTTCGTCGCGAATCTCACGGCCAGTAAGCTTGAGAAATACGTCGTTGAGCGTGGGTTTATGAACGCTAATACTCTGCACTCCCACCGATATTCGTTTGAACAATTCCGGGATGAACTCATCTCCTTTTTCTTTTGTAAAAACTAATTCGCCGTCTTTTATCTGGACATCCAGATTAAATTTTTCTTCAATATCTTTTTCCGCGGCAGTATTGTTGTCCGTCTTGAGCGTAATAACATCTCCACCGACGGCCTTTTTAAGATTTGCCGGTGTATCAAGAGCAATGATTTTTCCGCGATCCATTATGGCGATGCGATCACAGTGTTCCGCCTCATCCATGTAATGGGTAGTCATAAACATCGTTATATCCTCTCTTTTGCGGAGATTTAGAATGTAATCCCAAATATGAGCACGTGTTTGAGGATCCAATCCAATGGTTGGTTCGTCTAAAAACAAAACCTTTGGATGGTGTAGAAGGCCCCGTGCAATCTCCAGTCGTCTTTTCATCCCACCAGAAAACGTCTCTACCAAATCACCTTTTCGTTTTTGCAGATCAACCATTTCAAGCATTTCTGCGATGCGCTGGTTCATTTTTTCTCCAGAAAGATTATAGAGAAGTGAATGAAATTTTAAATTTTCTCTTGCAGTTAATTTATCATCAAGTGATGGGTCTTGAAAAATTACCCCGATAGACGCACGAACTTTATCTTGATCTTTTTGCGAATCAAAGCCATTGACCTGCGCATTCCCGCCTGTCGGTTTTAACAGTGTAATGAGCATGTTAATGGTCGTTGTCTTGCCTGCGCCATTTGGACCAAGAAATCCAAAGACCTCCCCCTGATGTACGGAAAATGAAACATCATTGACTGCTTTGATGTCACCAAAGCTCTTTGATAGATTTTTTACTTCGATAATACTATTCATAGTTGAATGATCAGTATACGGCAAAATGTCATTGATGACAATGAGCCGCCCTGCAAATTTATTTCAGTAATATAAGTGATTCGGGGTGAAGAGTTCGCCACTCTTCCCACGTCATCATATTGACGGAAAAAGATGATAATTTCGTGCCAGTAAGCTGCCCCTCGACGGCTTCACCGGATACGATTGACCACGTGGATAAGGTTTCTGCATCTTGTGCCTGATAATTATCTTCAATAAGCGTCCCGCCAAAACCATTAAAAGTAAGTTGCTGCTGTTCGACAACACGATAATACGCAACTCCCGTCTGGCAAAATTCACATAACACCAGAACCACGGGCTCTCCACCTACTACGATATTAGCGATTGCATGTTCATCCATTACACTTCGTGGAAATGCAGCAGCTTCGTTATTTACAATAAGGCCGGCGATAATCTCGGAATCGACAATATCGACGGCATCTGAAGCTTGTGATAATGAAACCGACGTTAAAGCAGAAATTTCTTCCCTTACAAACACTTGTACCTTCTGTTGGTTTTTCTCCCCGTCACCGTCTATTAGAGTGAATTCAAAAGTCCATGTTCCTACATCTTGGTTGGTCATGGGGATATTCACTTCCGGAAATGTGCTTCCGGAATACACAATTTCCCCTTTACGAGATGTTTGGGCTGGTGGAGTGTTGATAATCTTCCATTCATACGATACGATGTCACCTCCGTCCGGATCAAAACTGCCGTACCCGCCGAGATTTACTCCGCCTTTTGGAGTTACATTCCATGCATCAATATGAACTGCAGAAACAGGCGCATTTATAGAAGACGGCTCCACGTCTTTGTTAAAAATAAAAACAAACGCTAAAGCACCAACGACAATTACTAATAACAATGGATAGATAAATTTATTCATGACCAAAAACCAAATGGATCAAACGCACGAATCTGAAAGTAGACGAGGTATATCCCGGCTCCGATAATTACCACAGCACTAAAACGAAAAATGAGTTTTTTTGATTTATTGAGCCAACGGATAACGAGCTGCTTTGAAACTGCGGTAAGTACCGTAACAGCAACCATGAGTAAAACTGTGCCAAACGTAAAAAAGAGAAAATTTACCAATCCACCCATAAAACTTTTACTCCCAAGTGATGTAAAAACAACAAGAAGAAAAGCAGGAAGCGTACAGCTAATGCCGCCAAGAGCGTATCCGACACCATAGAGAAAAAAACGAAGAAACCCTTTTCGCTCTGTTGTGAAAGAATGAGGAATTTCAAATGTTGGCATTTTCCCGGCAAGCATGAAAACACCAAGAATAACTAAAATGAATCCTGTCACTCCCGCAATCCATGGAGCATACGGAGCGATAACATTTCCTAAGAGACTTACCAGAGCGCCCGTGACAAGGAATACGGTCATAATACCAAGGCTGACGACGAGTCCAATTTGTAATCCCTGACGCCAACGAGCGTTCATCGATCTCTGCTCATCCCCCTGTGCCAGGAGATGTGAAATGTATGCTGGAAGCAATGCAATGCCGCAGGGTGAAAAAAAGATGGCAACTCCGGCGAGAAATGACAGAGATAAGACGGCCGTATTCATACTTATGTTTCAGCCAACACCTTCTCGAGCTCCTCAGTAAGTGTGTCAGTTGCCGTTACTCCCGTATCCTTGAAGCGAATGACGCTGTTTTTATCAATAATATACGTAACCTCAAACCTGGTAAGTTGATAGTCGATAATCATCGTGCTTGCGCCATCTAAATTTGGTTCAGAATATATCCATGGCGTATTGGTCTCACTTCGGAATGTTGTTAATTTTTCTTGATTATCGCTGGGATCGATACTCATTGATAAAAAATCAACTTGGCCACTGAATTGCTCATAGACAGGAGATAAATTATTCGCTTCTAATCTGCAGGTCGGACACCAAGATGCGGTTGAAGTGATAACTAAAACTTTATCATTGGCAAAATCAGCAAGCGATGTTACGTCTCCCGTAGTCGTTTCTACGGAAAAAAATGGAGCATTGTCTCCGACAGAGGTGCCGGCATTTTCTCCATTCACCGAGGTACTTTGTGTATTTTCTGGATTCAATACAAACCACAGAAGTGCAATTATTCCTATTGCGATGATGAGCGCAATAAGGGCCTTGAGTGAAATTATTTTTGAATTCATGTGTACATTGTCTCTTAAATACTGAGAATAATCAACAGGCAGTAGCTTGTCGCACTGCCCGGTGATTGTTAAATTAATGTCGTCTATTACTGTGTTTGTTCCTGCTTCTGTGGGCTTTTCATCTTCATAAACATACTGACAAAGGTATATACTGCCGAAACGCCAACAAGAATGTAGACAATCGTTGAAATGGTTGAGTCGGTTCCAAAGATTTCTGCAACAAGATCGATATCAAATGCTCCAACTAATCCCCAATTGAGACCACCAACGATGACGAGAATAAACGAGATCCAATCTATTACATTTGGTTTTTTCATACTTTAAGTTAAGGTTAATAATAGCTTAGTAAACGACCTTTCTATGTAACTAGCAAATAAGCTTCTTAATAATCCGTGTAAAATCATTCTTTACAATACGGTAGTAAATACTGTTTCCTCTCCGTTCAGTCGTAAACAATCCATTATCACGCATTATCTGTAAGTGATGGGAAGTGCTTGCGATACTCATTCCAAGTGATTCGGCAATATCTGTGACACATGCCTCTGAATTCTCGAGCATCATACAGAGAATGCGGATACGTGTGGGTTCACCGACAATTTCCAATAATCGTGCTTTTTTGAGAAGATTCGGCTTTTTGGGATATTTTTTCATTAGTTTTTATAAATAATTAGTATTCAAGTAGTTGCTTAAATATTGTAATGCTTGTGTTTTATCGTGTCGGTTGTACCGATTACATTTACTTGTGGATAACCCAATTGTGTACTACAATCCGCTATACTATGAGCATAAATCAAGGGCATAATATATTTTCACTTTTTGAACGTTTCGAAGGCCGAGAGCAGGCATTACGGGAAATCAAGCGATTTCACATTCATCCGACAATGTTTTACCGGTCAAGTCTTTGGACGCATTCAAAGCACCTTGTCTGGATTATGAAAGCGATGGCGCCACATATTAAAGAAGTATTTGGAGAATCTTTTAATCAGGCTAAAGCTGAAATCATGGGCTGCATACATGATGATTTTGAGATTGTTATGGGAGATGTCCAGGCTGGCCAAAAAAAGAAAATGGATAACAAGCAGCTCGACCAATTAGACCTTCAGGAAAAGAAAGCAATTGAAGAAATCTCAAGACGCTTCCCGGAAAACATTGGCCCCTATAACTACAAAGACCTTCTTAATTCAATTCAGCAAGCAGATAGTCTCGAGGCACAAGTAATAAAGTTTGCAGATAAAATCGATGCATTTGGAGAATCACTCCATGAAATATATGGAGGCAATTATAAATTTATGCAATCGATCTCCGATCCTATTTACGGTGATATCCCCGCGCCGCTTGATTACTATGTTTCATTCATAACTTCGTTTCCAAAACAGTTTCCACAAATAGCAAAGTTATTCGAGCAAGAATTTTCACTATTTGAAAAACCGGTAAAAATGAATTTTGTTAAAATCGCAAAAAAGCGAAATCCTCATACAAAGGAATCTCTGAAGATTGATACTGGCTATACCCACTATGATGCCTGGATGAAGATTATGCTTGAATACGCTGACGATGAGGAGCTACAAAATCTGTATACCCAAAAGGAATTTCTAACCAAATAACTGGCTCAGGCTGGTAGAGGACGTTCGAACCTTTTTTATTCAAGTATCTCCCTAACACCAATTCTTAATACCTCACTTGTTAACTACTTCCACCGCATGTACAATTTATTTATGGCATTAAATGAAAGGAGAGCACCAGGGTCAGAATCAGGGCATCCAGATTGGAATGCCACTTCTGATCCTAATAATGATTTTGAACAACAAGCTCCACTAGAAAAAAAAGGAGTGGCTTCTCCAGACGGACATAATGAAGTTAATCAGGCACAAATGGAGTACGCTCAAGAGTTGCTGACAAGATTTGGAAATCTAATGAGACAGTACCCTCATTTTGACACTGAAATTACTCCATTGTTCAACATAAGTCAGAACAGATTTACCATGGTTCTGCAAGGTTTAAAAGAAGGGAGGGCAAGTGCCTTAAACAAACCACCGATGTTCTTCGACAATGATGATTTGTCTGATCCTGACTTAATAGTATCAAAAGCGGATTTACAGACTGACGGAAGGTTCGATGTGGCAAGGGCATTAGTAACTTTTGAGAAAGTAGTATCACAGATGGAGCGGTTAGTTGAAGATCGGTTACATCAAGGGTGAGAAACGAAATAACATTTGGCTCAAGCTGATAGAGGACGTTCGAACCTTTTACATACAAGACGGCAATAGAAAGATACAAGAGCTTATCAAAAACACACCGCCGTTCGAGGCGGCAATAGCCGGGGACAGCTTGCTTGGCATCTTGACATCTTTTCGCGCTTGTGATAGACTTTGTCGTTAATCAAACACAAACCCATATAGAGGGGAGGAATCTTGAAAGCATTCGAAGTCGTGCGTTTCGTTCAGAGGGAGGAACATGATGTTGATGTTCCTGAAGGATGTATCGTAGTTGTCCAATTGACGAGGGAGTATACTGCCGAGCCCAAATACCATATCCATGAGGCAGGATCTCCCGGCTTCCGTGCCAAAGTCGGGATGCTCTACTACATCCTTGAAGATGGGGAAGAAATTGAAGTCGTTCGCACCGAAAAGGACAAGGGTGGCGGTAAGTGCTTCCGCCGGGAAATCAAAGACCGGGTGAAGAACGTTGTGGGAAAACCCGAAATCACCGAGGAGATCTCCTACGGTCAATGGTCCGAGTTCGACCCGCTCGACTAATCCACCACCTAAACCGACTCGCTTTCTCGAAACATACCAGCACATTCGGAGCCATCCAATCGGGTGGCTCTTGTTCTTTTTAATGCATTAATCGAAAAGTCCTTATTCTGCAATAGCCGGAGGCGGATTCTATCATAGCCTGCTACAAACTTAGCGAGGATAGAATCTCCCTAGCTATCTCAGTTTCCACTTTATCGCTTATATCAATATACTCCGATCGTGTATTATTAGTGGCAGTATCGGCACGAAAGGATGCGGAAAACTCGTATCCTAGAATTACTGCTTCTTCAGCTACCCCAGGAACAGCAAAATCCTTGATCAGTCCATCTTCTATTGACTCTTCTACAGTAATCTCTCTGCCCATAATACTAATGTCTTCTCCCATCACAACATCATATGCTGGAGACCAATACAGGCCAGACCCTACATCATCGGCCTTTTTGATGCTTATTGCTAACGAGTACTTGTGCCCCGGGCTATAGAATCTGACTAATCGAAGAGGGGTAGGTCTATTGAGTGAATCATCGTTGTTGAATATCACTTCATAGGACCAGCTATCTGGGTAATTTAGTGTATAGCCATACTCATCATTTCTGTAAGTCAGCCAGCCACTTGTATCAACATTAAATTGGTTGTTCTTTAATGCCTCGTCAAAACGCATGCTTGATAGTATTGCCGCAAAAATGGGTAGTTGATCTTGCTCAGCTTCATATCGAAAGGTAAATTTGTACATGTAAGCTCCATTTATTAAATATACTTTCGCTCTCTTTGTATCTGGATGAGCAGTGTTCTCGATTACCTCCCACATTGCTTCCTTATCGGCTACTTCTATTTGTTTTAAATCAGTCGTGGTGTCGCTATGTGCAGCACTTACCCGACTGTCGTACTCAGCGCACTCTTGTATACCTAAGCAATCATACGGAGAGGTCACTGAAAGCTCAAGCATTTTGTCAAATGGATGGCTTTCAAGTATTACAATTGATTTTGTTTGAATGGTTGGTGCGGCTAAATCCGGATTCCATTGCCAGTCGGCTGGGTATTCAAAGGAAAAGCCATATAATGTGTTCTGGTACGTTGACCAGTTTTCCATATCAACATTAGAAGACATATAGGAACTTAGGTCGACTTCTGTAGTACTTGTGTTGTTGACACTCTCTCTTCCACCGTCTCCCTGCTTCTCGTTGTAGATGTAGCTATTAAGCCAAAAGAATCCCCCAACCAGTATTCCTAAAACGATAACAACCAGCACCGGCCAAAGAACCTTGGGAGAGATGGATGGCGACTTATGTGGTTGACCTATCATATAAGTAAGTCTATCATCGTGGAATCCATTTATCCACTGTCAATAGCCGGAGGCGGATGGTTGGCTCCCCCAGCAGGCCTCGAATCCTTCGACTACGCTCAGGACGACGCCTATATTACCGCATTAACCCCTCTGGATCGCTTTCGCTCCCATCGGGGCAGGCAGTGCTACTTAGATATTAATACTCAAAGCTCTGGGGGCAGGATTCGAACCTGCGATATCCGCGTTAACAGCGCGGCGTTGTACCACTCAACTACCCCAGAGCACTAAGTACCAATTACTAGTCCCGAGCGAAGCTCCTGAGCCTGTCGAAGGAGCGAAGTCGAGGGAAACTACAGGGGAATAAAAAAACATCCCGCCAGTTGACGGGACGTACTTTTTTAAACTATGCGAAGCGTCACGCCGACGGCGAGCTTGAAAAATTCACTGAATTATTATTGAGACGCTTCATACGCTTTATCAGGATACTTCATCTCTCATCCAATGTCAAATGTTTGCTATACTACCAATACTATGAATCACCTTTTATTTTTCGCCTTCCTTATTGCAACCTCGTTTGCATTCGCAAAGATCGAAGTCGAAGTCGAAGGCAAGCACGGATGGGCAGAAAAGATGCCCACATGGAAACTATCTGAAAAGCATTGGCTAAGTAGATTGGTCTTCGGAGGAAAACCTGCAACTGGATATCATGTTTGGATTGCTGTGTTTGTTTTAGTATTCACACACACCGCATACATTTTCGAGCCATTCAACCTATCAACTGAACTCACCATAATCGCTTTCTACATCCTCTTCTGGATTCTCGAAGACTTCCTCTGGTTTGTATTAAACCCGCACTTTGGGATAAAGAATTTTAAAAAAGATAAAATCTGGTGGCACAAGAAGAACTGGTGGGGCATCGCACCACGGGAGTATTTTATCTTTTTGCCACTTGGAATTTTTTTATACTTACTTAGCGTATTGATAGTATAATCCTAAAGTATGATTATAAAGGGTTGTCGCGCCACTGTTCGAGGCTCAAGTAAAAAATATGCTAAGCTTAATAATATCATAGCCGAGTTCGGCGCGACTTGATTTTTTTGGTTACTTTTTTCATCAAGGAAAAAAGTAACTCGCTTCCAAGCGAAACCTGCTTAAGAAATTTCCTCGACGTATTATTCCATCATGAAAAGAATTTCACATCAGCAAATTCAATCTCTCAGACGAAAAATTCTTCGATTTTATAGACTCCACGGCCGGAATCTTCCTTTTAGAAAAACTACAGATCCATATAAAATCACTGTGGCTGAAATCATGCTTCAACAGACGCAGGTTGATCGTGTCGTACCAAAATACAAAGCATGGATAAAGAAGTGGTCAAATTGGCAAAAACTTTCAAAAACCTCTAATAAACAACTTCTAAGAATGTGGTCCGGCTTGGGTTATAATCGACGCGCGCTAAATCTTGGTAAACTCGCTAAGACGGTAGTAAATAATTTTAATGGCAAACTTGCTGCCAATCCTAAAACACTCCAAACTCTTCCCGGCATCGGTCCCTATACCGCGAATGCTATTCTTATCTTTGCATATAACAAGCCGTTGGTAACGATAGATACTAACATCAGACGAGTTATTTTATACGAACTTGGCCTGCCGGCTTCTACATCAATGAAGAATGTAGAAAAACTTGCGTGGCAACTACTTCCTGAAAAGCGATCAAGAGATTGGCATAATGCGTTAATGGATTATAGCCGACTTGTGCTCCCAAACAAGATTAAACGCTTACCTGCATTAACCAAACAGTCAAAATTTGAGGGATCTGTAAGGCAAATCCGCGGCGAGATTGTCCGACAGCTTACTACAAAGCCATTTATCACTATCAAACAGATTACCCGTTCACTGAAACGAACAAAGCAAGACGTGTTTAAAGCGGTAAAAACGCTTGAAAAGGATGGGATGGTGAAATTAGATAAGAGCAGGATTACATTGACATGAAAATATCTGCAAACGGCAGATAGCCTATAGCACATAGCGCCACGAGCTATTAGCCATAAGCCTTCTTTTTGCTATACTACTCTCATGCCAGGAGGTTTTGCTGACATTACAATCGTCATCGTTGTCGCCGCGATTCTTGGAATTATCGCCCGGGCGCTTCGCCAACCGACAATTGTCGCCTATATTTTTACCGGCATGCTTGTTGCCGGCGTTGGCTTGGTGAACATGGATAGCCGCGACATACTTGATGTGATGTCTACATTTGGTATCACACTTCTCTTGTTCCTCGTCGGGCTTGAGATGCGTTTTGATAACTTAAAGGCGGTCAGTAAAGCTGCGGTTGTCACAGGCCTGGGACAAATTTTATTTACCTCTGGAATTGGCTATCTTATTGTCCGTCTGCTGGGCTTCGACGCACTGCCCGCTTTTTATATCGCGGCCGCACTCACGTTTTCAAGTACAATTATAGTGGTGAAGTTGCTCTCTCAGAAGCGAGATCTGCAAAGTTTATATGGAAGAATTGTTGTCGGTTTTTTAATTATCCAGGATATTGTCGCTATCTTTTTACTGATGTTCTTGGCCGGCTTCGAGCCAGGAAGCGCTTCTGCAGATCTTATCTCTTTTATCATTACATTCTTTAAGGGAATCGTACTCCTTGCGCTCACTGTCTGGCTTTCCAAAAAAGTTTTTCCGTGGATGTTTGACAAGCTTGCCAGAAGCCCCGAACTCATTTTTATCACGAGCATTGCATGGGCATTTGGAATAAGTCTGTTGGTCGCCAGCGATTTTGTCGGGCTCTCAGTGGAAATCGGTGGCTTTATGGCCGGTATCGCCCTGGCAAGATCCCTCGAGCAATTTCAGATTGAATCCCAGCTGAGACCCCTTCGCGATTTTTTTATCGTAATCTTCTTTGTTGTTTTGGGATCATCGCTTGTGATTGGAGATGTGCAGGCAATACTGTGGCCGGCAATTATCCTCTCACTTTTTGTACTCATAGGCAACCCTCTCATTGTGTTGACCATTATGGGGCTTCTCGGTTTCAGGAAAAAAACCAGTTTTTATTCAAGCGTCACTGTCGCGCAAATCTCCGAATTCAGTCTTATTTTAATGGCAATGGGTCTCACACTTGGCCACGTGACAAATAGCCAGGTTTCACTCGTAACATTTGTTGGGATTATCACAATAATAATCTCAACGTACTTTATTCAGCATAACAGTAAAATATTTTATAAAATAAGCGGATTCCTCAGCATTTTTGAAAAGAAGAATGCTAAGGAGGAAATTCCTCTTACACCCGTAGCAAAGGGTCCAATCATTCTGGCTGGCGCAAGACGACTGGGAATGCATTTATTAAAAACAATTGAAAAGCAAAAGCTCGTAATAGTGGAATTCGACCCTGTTGTCGTCAAACAACTTCAAAAAGAAAATTATAAGGTTGTGTTTGGAGATATCACCGAGAAAGATATCCAAGAGCATGTACATTTTGACCAGGCATATATCATAATTTCCACCATCCCCAATCTTGATGATAATCATTTACTTGTAGAAAAAGTACAGGAAATTAAAAAGTTGAATGGGAGAGCGCCGCAAATCATTGTGACCGCCTATACGGGCTGGGAGGCAAAGAAGCTGTATGAAGCTGGGGCTGATTATGTTGTCCTTCCTCATTTCCTTGGCGGGAAACATCTCGCTTCGTTAATTCAGCATGGAAGAATCGACATGACAACGATGGAAAACTGGCGAAAGCATGATCAGAAAATCCTCACGACACTCTAGCTATGCAGTTGAAGAGTCTTGATTTTTCTCATAATGACCAAATTCCTGCGAGATTTACCTGTGATGACCAGGACGTATCACCTCATCTGACATGGCACGAACCTCCTGAAAATACAAAAAGCTTTGCACTTTCCTGTAAAGATCCTGACGCCCCGGAAGGCAATTGGGATCACTGGCTTATTGTAAATATACCAGCATCTGTAAATGAGATACCTCAAAGCGAAACGATTGGTGAGGAGATTTCGAATGATTTTGGGAAAACAGGATATGGCGGTCCATGCCCGCCTTTAGGGACTCATAGATACATTTTCAAAATCTACGCACTTGATATGGAAAAGCTTAATGGAATTACAAAAGAAAATTTTGTTGAAAAAGTTCAAGAACATACAATTGAGTCTGCAGAACTTGTAGGTCTCTACCAGCGTCAATAAACCGACAATGACAACCATAGCCTTTTGGGGTATGATGTTTGCAATCTCCCAATGAAGTATTCAAACCACAATATCATTATTATTGGAGCCGGAATTCACGCAACAGCCGTTGGCGCAGCAATCCGCTCCAAGTATCCCGATCGGAAACTAACGATAATAGATCCGAATCCTTTTTTGTATGATTGGAATCGACGTACGCTCTCAATAGGCATGAGAAGTATGCGTTCACCATGGAGTCATACATTATTTGGAGATGAAAATGATCTTCATGCACTTTCAGAAACAAATGCAGCCGATAAAAACGATCTATTGCCCTTAGAGGCGTTTACTGCGCACGCAAGAGATATCATCGAAAAATTTCACCTTGAGCAAAATCGAATTCCAGCTCGAGTCGAGTCAATTACCCAGAATGAATTAGAAGGATACACGCTATCTCTCACCAACAATCATCCACCAATCAGTGTGAATCGGCTTATTCTCGCAATTGGATTGGGGCAACCTCGTATGCCAAGTATCAAAGGAATCGATATACCTGAAATCTATCATGCTGACAATATCGACATTCGAAAAAAGGAATGGCAGGACAATAATCTCGATGTCCTGATCATTGGTGGCGGTCTCACTGCAGGTACCCTTGCTGTACGTCTCGCAGAAAAAGGGATAAAAGTTACAATAGCGATTCGCCGAGATGTTTCGATTGAGCCATTCGACTTTGATGAAAAATGGTTTGGGGGATCTATCTATAAACAGTTCAGGCAGGCTAATCTCAATAAAAGACTTGATATGCTTACACATGGTTTGATGCCGGGAACAATCACGCGAGAATGTTATGACCATATCCTGCGACTGGTAAAAAACGGAAAGATACGGATTCTTGAGAGAACTGCGGTAAGTAAATTTTCAGAATCAGGAAGTAAAATAAGGGCTCACCGAAAGCTACGTCCAAAGATTGGTGATTTTGATCAAGTAATTTGCGCAACCGGATACAAGGCAGATTTTGATCAGTATAAACTACTTTCTCCTAACCTGAGAGAAAAAGTCCAACTCATTGATGGATATCCTGTTATCAAGGACTCCCTTGAACTGCTGCCAGGGGTATTTGTTTCCGGTGCGTTAGCAAAACTGGGAATCGGTGCAGCAGCAACAAATATTTACGGTGCACGGCTTGCCGCAGATATTATTTGTGAGAATATTTAATAAAAAAAGAGCGGCCATCAAGATGTTTATTGAATGAAATCGTGGGCCGCTCATCTGTCTGGTGAGCACATCGGCTACTAGCCGTCAGTGCCGCCGCCTGATGTAGCATCGAAGGTTAACCTCCTTGGTTCTGGAGCAATGCGTTGATTGCTCTCAGGTGTGATCGTGATTGCTACCAGTCTTTCTGCAGCTCGTAGCTCCCGTTGCGGGGGCATAGTTGTGTAGTCGCTTGGTTCGCTGCTGTAGCGAATGACGAGACCACCGAGTATGCTGCGTTTGCAGATGTATACATCTGCAATACCACCCCTGTCTGCCGAGATTGAGCCGAGAAAAATGCATAACTTGCAGTCATGCTTGTGTCGGGGAAAAATCACCCGTTCCGTTGTTACATCAGTGTGCGTTTCAAAGACGCACCTCCTTTGTGAAAAGATCGTTGATTGTTTTTGCTCTCCCTGAGTAAGTATAGAAGCATATATACAGAAGTCAATTATCTATAACAAAAAAACCGCCCCGGTCTGGCTCGAAGAGCTGGACATAGGGGCGGTTCATTATTACGTGTTATTCAGTTGAAGAAACTCCAATCGTAACAAACGTATCTCCATCTTCTTCACCTGCAGAAACGGTAACATATCGATTGCCTTTTTCTGCGCCGAGAGTAATGCCCGTTGGTAGAGTGAGTGTAGAGGTAACCTCCCATCCATCATCTGCTAATTCAGTTTCATACTTATTCTTGACTGTTGATGGAGAATCGGATGTCTGGACAGACACTACAAAAAAGTCATCCCCTGTCGTAGATGCTGCGGTAATCGTTCCATCATATACATGAACATCTGACGGGAACCCCGATGGTAAGCTCACATCGTCGCCCGCCTCGAATGTTCCATCATCTGTTTCAACTCTAATACTTCCATCATCGAGATCGACATCCGCCTGACCGCCAGTTGAATCCTCGATTGAATCCTCGACCTTGTTTTCAACGGTTTTCGTACAACCGCTCAATACCAATACAACTCCTAAAACGAGAATCGGTAATATAAATAACTTTTTCATACGTGATTCTTATTAATGCTTAGTTATCCTACTTTCAGTATATTACGAAATAATAATAATTGAAAGGCTATTATCATTTCACTAACTGATAAAAAAGTATGGCGGCCGCACTCGCTACATTCAGTGACTCGACCTCCTTACTCATATCAATTTTTACAAAACCATCAGATAAGGATTGTATCTCTTTACTCACTCCGTGTGATTCACTGCCAAGCACTAAACAGATCTTTTTTTCTTGTTTAAGTATTTCTATCTTTTCAGCCTGCTGCATCCGCGTGGAAAAGATTTTCATTTTTGTCTTTATGTTCTTCAAGATCTCTTGATCCTTATCCCCTGCTATTCGTAATTTAAAAATTGAGTCTTTAGCTGCCTGTAACGTCTTGGCATTATAAATATCTGCACACGATTCATCTACCACGATATTCTTTAGACCAAACGCCAAAGCAGATCGCAGGATAGCGCCTACATTTCCCGGGTCATTGATGCCATTAAGATAAATGATATGGGAGTCATAAGTAATCGGTAGATGAATTTTTTTATATATCGCGGCTATACCCGGCGGGGTAACCAATTCTGAAAAGGATTTATTTATTGTCTCATTAATGCCAAAATACTCCTGAGCAGATAGCGACTTTAGTTCTGCAGAAATCCAGCGGTCATTTTCTTCAACAAATGTATTTGTCATGTAGAGTGATTCTGGTTGGATGCCTGCTATTAATGCGTCCTTTATGATTTTTGCATTTTCAATGACAAACTCATCCAGCTGATTGCGATATTTCTTCAGCCTGAGTTTTTTAAGCAATTTAATTTTACTATTATCCGAGCTTGTTATGGCAACCTTTTCCATATGAATTACTGTTTATTGCATGACTTCAAAGAAAAATAAAACCGCATGGCTCTGGAGGCCGGACTCGAACCGGCAACCTACCGGTTAACAGCCGGTTGCTCTACCATTGAGCTACTCCAGAGCTATACGGTCTTACATTTAGTAATCTTTTAGACGTCTCATACCCTGATGTTCTTCGATTTTCTCCAGAGCTTTTGCTTCGATTTGACGAATACGTTCGCGGGTAACTCCGAATTCCTGCCCAACTTCCTCTAATGTATGGGCGACTCCATCTTTTAAACCAAATCGCATTTCAAGAATTTTTTGCTCCCGTGGGGACAATTCTTTTATAATGGCAACAACGTGATCTTTTAAAAGCTGCATTGCCGCAACACGATCTGGAGTGATCGTTTTTACATCTTCAATAAAGTCGCCAAGGACCGAATCCTCATCATCACTGTCTCCGACAGATGTCTCGAGAGACACCGTATCTTGAGATATTTTAATGATATGATGTATTTTGTCAACTTCCTGCCCCATTTCGGCTGCAATCTCTTCTGGAAGCGGTTCCCTACCGAGATCCTGGATTAATTGGCGCTCCACTTGCTGAAATTTATTAATTGTCTCAACCATGTGGACCGGGATACGAATTGTTCGTGATTGGTCTGCGAGAGATCTCGTAATCGCTTGGCGAATCCACCAGGTCGCATACGTTGAGAATTTATATCCTTTTCGGTAATCAAACTTTTCTACGGCGCGAAACAAACCGATATTTCCCTCTTGAATGAGGTCAAGAAGTGAAAGTGAGCGGCCAGTGAACTTTTTCGCAATACTCACCACCAAACGAAGGTTTGCTTCTACTAGCTTTTTCTTTGCTTCAATCTCCCCTTTATCTTTCCGCTTAGCAAGCTGGACTTCCTCTTCGGCACTTAACAAAGGCACCTTCCCAATTTCTCTCAAATACATTTGTATTGAATCATTAGAGATATCAGAAAGATCAAGATGAGGCTTCGCAGCTTTCTTTTTGCCCTTTTTTGTCTTAGCTTTTACTTCTTCTTCTGGGGGTTTTGGTTCTATAAGAGATGGTGTAGTTTCAAGCACCTGAATACCCATGCGCTCAAATTGATCCAAAAGCTCTTCATACTGATCCAGCTGCTCCTCAACTTCAGGAAGTGCATAGAGCATTTCTGTTTCAGTAATAAAACCACGCGAGCGCCCTTTCTGAATTAGCTTACTAACAACCTCCTCCGATATGAGCGGGGGCTCGATTTTTTTCTTCTTCGTTTTTTTGATTACCTTTTTCTTATAGGAACGAGTTTTCTTTTCTGCGCGCTTACGCTTTTTCATGTATGGTCTTAAAAATGTAGAATCAAAAGAAATTATTAAAAAATACGGATCGCTAGAGTGAAAGGCTTGTTAATTTGTCAGATAATTCCCGGTGTTGTTCGCTCAAATGGAGGACTTCCTGCTCATCTCCTTTTATCTCCGCTTCCGCCATTTGACCGGCAATACGCTGCAATTCCGACGAATAGAATCCCTGTTTGAGTGAATGTATACTGGCAATCAGGTCTTTATGGAAATCATCCTTACCAAGCTGAGTAAGCTCATGTTCCGCTTTTAGCTGTAGTATCGGGATGAGCTTCCCTATTTTTTGGTTGTCTTCTTTGACCTGTTTTTCAAATGCACTGGTATCAAAATCGTGCTTTGAAGTATACGAAGTTTTGATCTTTTTGTAAAGTTCGTATAGACGCTCGTCGATAATGGTCTCAGGATCAAGTTGTTCCACAACCTCCTCTATGAGGTGGGGTTTTATTAGTATTGAACCGATGATACGTTCTGCAAGTGATACATACCTGTCTTGCTGAATAGGTTGCTTAACTTCTTTTGAGCTGGGATCCCGTGAAGTGCTGCGCTTTTTTTGGAAATTGGTCAACTTATCCCGAAGTATTCCTTCTTCCACTCGCACAAGGGAAGATAATTTCTGTATGTAATGAGTTTGCTCGATTGGATCTGGTATCTGAGTAAGGGCCTGGAGGACAGTTTTTACCAGCTCTTTTTTATCTTGCACTTTTGAAAGATCTTTTCCCTTGAGGGCACGATCAAATGTGTAGTCCATTATTCCCTGTGCTTTCCCAATCGCGTCTTCCCACGCTTTGGGATCTTTTTTAATACACTCATCCGGATCTTTTCCATAAGGCAAAGTAATGACCTTTACTTCAAGGTCGCCCCGAAGTGCTACATCTATTCCTCTGCGAGAAGCGTCTTCACCGGCCAAGTCAGCATCAAATGCCAATGCAATCGTATCGGTAAACCTCTTGAGAAGTCGTACCTGTCTGTCAGTAAGAGCAGTTCCCGAGGAAGCAACAACGTTTTTTACTCCAGCTTGAAATGAAGCAATAACGTCCATATACCCTTCCACCACGACAGCTACCTTCTTTTCTCTGATTTCCTGCCGTGCTTGATCGAGGCCATAAAGATAATTGCTCTTATCATATATCAAAGACTGTGGGGAATTAATATACTTTGCTGTTTTATCGTCTTCAGCAAGTGCCCGGCCGCCAAATCCTACAACTGTTCCGTGAACATCTCGAAGTGGAAACATGATGCGATTTCGAAAACGATCGTAAAATCCATCACCGCGATCTCGCTTGATCGTCATACCGGAGAGAAAAATGTCATGTTGTTTAATGCCCTTCTGAACTAAAAATGTGCTCAACGAATCCCACTCATTCAATGCAAGTCCGAGACCGAAATCTTGAATAGTCTCTTCGGACAATCCTCGCGAGCTAAGATAATCTGATGCCTGTTTACCGATTGTCGGATCTTGAAGTTTTTTTTGAAAAAACTCAGCAGATGTTTTTACTATCTCCAATAATCGTGTTTTTTGATTCTGGAGTTCGGGATTGAACGTCGGCAAAGAAACACCTGCTTTCTTTGCAAGGTGTCGGAGAGCTTCTGGAAATTCCATTCCTTCAATCTTTTGTACAAAGGTGAAGACGTCCCCTCCCTCACTGCATCCGAAGCAGTGCCAGATCTGTTTTTCCTTCGATACCATAAATGACGGCGTCTTTTCCGTGTGAAACGGGCAGTTCGCTTTCCAATTTGCCCCGACATTTTTCAACTGGACATATTCCTGAACGAGCTCGACAATGTCGATCTTGGCTTTTATTTCTTCAATATCACCTTGTGGCATCTTATTTATTTATTTTTTTTATCCACTTAAATAACTCAGAAAGAAATATTTTTCTATGCTCCTGAAGCTCAGGGCTGAGTGAATTCATGAGCTTCTTTTTTTCGAAGGCAATATCTCCACCTTCCCATTTCTTAATTATTTTATCGAATGCAAGAGGTGTAGATTGTAGACCATCCCAATTTTCAGGAAATGCTTGAAAACCGTATTTCTCAAGTCCTGGATTAATTGTGACGTCCACTTCAATATACTTTCCTTCCGAATTTAAAACTTTTAAGAAATTATGTCCGTGGTCCCAAGTTACTCCCATCAACATATTGTGTAAATGCTTCGGGAATTGAATTTTTTGGTCATTCCACCGAAATGTACAAAAAACATTGCTGTTTGAAATCTCTAATTCATCAAGACATGCTTTTAAAACTTCATGTTTGCCTGAACAGGTTCCAACTTTCTTGGTTGTTAATACTTCTTTAATCGTCCGGGCTTCCCCAAATGGAATTCGAGCAACTAAATTAGCTACCATTGCTAACTGCTTGCTTTTTTCAATATTAATAATGTTATTGTGGGACAAGTACTTGTGTATCAATTCAGTATTTGAAGATGCCATGGAGTTTGATATGATTAATAATTATATTTCTTGTCTCCTCTTTTCTAATTCTTCATTAAAAACTTTCTCAGCAGTTTTTGTATAAAACGTGTTTTTCTTTCGAAATTCATAGAGCTTTTGCGGAGTTGTATTGTATGCTTTTACATCACCATAAAACTGCTCTCGAAAGACATCGGACATTGCATCAGCATCAATAAGTAACCGCTTTGATAATTCTTTTGGATCTACGAACTGATGATCTTTAACAATATCAACAACTTGCTTAATCTTGTTGTCTATATACTCTGCTTTCTCCAGAACTTCTGTAATAATTGGTAAGGCGTATTGTATATGCAGTTTGAGCGCTTTATGTTTATCCTCTTTGTCATCACTCCTTTGCAACTTTACTGGGACTTTTGACCAACCGGTATCATGCAAAATTGCCGCAGGAAGAAGTATTGTTTCGTCGCCCCCCTCCTCTCTAAGCAAAATCTCCATTCCCTGTATCACTCCTTGTGTATGTAATACAAAATCTTTTCTTTTTCCTTGCGCTAAATATGGCTTTGCGAGCTCCCAAATGTGTAAATATTTTGTGTCCATATGCTCGCAACTTCAAATCCTTAATAACACCCATATTATTCATGGCGGAGAGGGGGAGATTCGAACTCCCGAGGCCCGTTAAGGCCTATCTGCTCTCCAAGCAGACGCACTAGACCACTATGCGACCTCTCCCTTGGAGCACGTCCATGAGCAGTATAACATAGCATTCTATTCATAAAAAGAAAAGCGTTTTACTTGACTTATATTCAAATCTGCGCAAAGATACTTTCGTCCAGGAGGGAGGACGCTTATGTTCTTTCATTCATCCTCCGGTGGAGTAATGTCCATCTCCTTCCCCAGGCCAAACCTGCTTAGGTGCGTGGCATCATTGCGCGCCGCGGGCAGGCAGTTGACGTTCTTCTTCGGATCGCTCGACCAAGTGATTCGATATATGAAGAGCGTTGAGTGTTTTCCTTATTGTCCAAGCCTTCGGCGTCGAAAATGGCTACGGTACGACAATAAGAAAGCCACCAGGCCTGGGGTGGGGCCCTTTTAAGGAGAGTTCAGGTCATGGGACTTCTCATGCCCTATGACTCCTGGCTTGACTCGATAATGAATGAGTCAGGATCTGGGTAGATCTTCAATTATCCACGATTCCAAGTGGGAAGAGGGTTGGGCTCTACCGGACCGGCTTATGCCGGACCAAAGAAAAAGGGGCGGCGACCGTAAGGTCCCCGCCCTTTATTTTATTTCTATGCTTTCCCTCCTTATGTAACCTCCTGATACGTCCCCAGTTCGCGAGCATATGCAATCGACTGCTCGAAGATGGGATGTACTTCTGGGAAATCAGATTCCAGGAACGTACGGGAGTTGGCAATGAGATACAGATGGTCCGCCGCCCTTGAGAATGCGACACGCAAACGATTGACATTTCGGTTAAAGCCGATGCGACCGTCCGTGTTTGAAGTCACCATGCTGCACACGATTATCTTGCGCTGACTGCCCTGAAATGCGTCAACGGTGTTGACGATCTTCAGGCAGATTTGCTCGACCTGATCCTGAATCGCACGTGCAATGGCAGCCTCACCCTCGACTTGCCTGTCGCCCAATAATCTCTTCCGCAGTTTCGCAAGCCGTTTGTTGAATAGAATCTCTCCACGCAGCTTGTTGCGGATAAGAATAATCTGGGCGCGGTATGGTGTGATAATCGCGATGTCTTCCCACCGCACACCTCGGGAGAGGAGCCAAACAATTAGCCTTACAACGATGTTCGCTTCTTTCCTGTTGCAAAACGATGTCCCGATCTGCTTATCTTCGTTGTGTTGGGCATCTTTCGTGTCTATGAACGTGAACTGACCCGGATCTTTCGCATCGAATCGTCCCGGAATGACCCTGTCGTCATAGAACAAATTGCTCACAAGACGGCACACCACAGGCAGCGAACGTCGATTGATCATGAGCAGATCCACAGGAAAGAGCTCCTGCTTGACGACAGTGTTAAACCACCCGTTGCCGAAGAGCGCAATCTGTTCGTCGGTAAAGTCCCGTGCTCTGAGATATCTACGTACATCAGGAGACAGTTCGAGATTACCAAGCTGATCCGGATCTCCAATGAAGACAACCCGTTCTTTTGTCGCATTGACGACTGGAAGGACTTCAAAGAGATACCCACGAGAAGCTTCATCGATGATTGTCACATCGATTTCTACTCCCATCTTGGTAAGCAGCTTCACGAGTGTCCGATCAACAAGAAACGAGGCCATCGTGCATGCGAGGATCACGGACTGACCATCTCCGAGAAGCTCGTTAATCCTGTGTACTTCATCTTTTGAGAGATGCTTGTCTTCTCGTTGTTCGTCGTCATGAAGCGAAACTTCTGCTCGCGAGAATCTTTCCGAACGATGGAATCGCGATCCTTGGGAAGTTACGTTCTTTGCATTATTCCCAAGGCGGAAAATTACATCCTCGCGTTCGATGCTTCGTGCCACAAAATCTAGAAGTGTATCGAGCCCCTGGTTTGAATGCGAGACTAGTAGTGTGACTTTTCCGTGAGCTGCAAACTGCTTTACAATCCAGGCTGTATCACAGGTTTTACCGGTACCCGCTGGGCCATGAATGAGATTGATTGACCGATTGTCCACGCTCACAGCAAGCGCATGCGTTTGTGATTCGTCTTGTCTTAGATTTCGCGCCTGCTCCAGTGTCAGATGAAGTGTTGTCAACTTTTTCACTCCATCATTCGGACACTGTCCCGCCATAACCTTCAGAGGACGCGAACACTCCTCTGGATGACTCATCGCTTGCCAGCATACTTCTCGCTGCATTTCCTGAAGGACATTGGCTACTTTTAGCTTCACCGAAACAAGGTTATTCGCTGTTTGTCTGGGAAGTGATTCAGTAAAAACAAAAGTGATTTCCTCATCCCGGACTGACTCGACAACAGCATTGTGCTTATTATCTCTGTCGTCCAGGAAAATGGCCTCTGCCTCTTCTGAAAACACTGGCAGTCCCCAATGGGTGAACTGACCGTTATTTGGGAGTGTTACTCGGGCAATCCGCTTCCTGCGTTTCGGGAAATTGAACGAACATTTGAAGATCATGCCCCCAATCTCAGAAAGCCACTGAAGATACCACGTGAGATAATGCTCTGA
This sequence comes from Patescibacteria group bacterium, assembly GCA_042570925.1. GTDB lineage: Bacteria > Patescibacteriota > Patescibacteriia > UBA10025 > UBA10025 > JBHPFX01. Next base: position 35,351 of record JBHPFX010000001.1, on the reverse strand, counting down.
AATTCGAAGCATCAGGTCGTACGTAGCTTCCACTTCTGGTGAAAGAGGTGGGCATGGATCAATGTTCGCAATGAGTGAGTATTGATCTGGTTCTCCCGAAGGAACGAATGCCTTCGGCCGTCTTGGTTGTGGTTTGCTGATGATTTCGATAAATTGATCCCAGGTCTGATACCACAGAACATCGTAATTGTCCTTGCCCTTACCGTGAACCACGGTAATACGAGGGGCATATTGCTTCCTGCCACCCTGGACGACAATTACCTGAGCATCGGGATACTGAGACTTGATGTCTTCAGCGGTCCTGCGGCCTTTGTTGACCGTCAGGACAAGATCCGGAGGTGTTTTAACTGTATCAGGGTTAACACTCTCCACGATCCGGAATACGATTCCCGCTTCCGTCAGCTGTTCTGTGAATATATTTGGACCATCAGCCACAACCACAACATTCCGAAACTGACATGCTGTGTGTGTCATTACCTAATCTCCCCTTCTGTGAATGTAAAAGAGCTAATTGAACGATTTTATCAATATTCAATAGGTACGTCAAGAAACCCCCGTTTTTACTGGAGGATACCTGTTTAAAATTTATTTATTTCTTTTCCTCGCCTTTGCCCATCATTTGAAACCCTACAACTCCTCCTCCTATAACAACGACTGCAACAATCACCCAGACCCAGGGAAATGATCCTCCCTGCGATTTCTTAAGAGCATCAGGATCGATGGTAAATGCAAACGGAGCGCTCTTCTGTTCTACATCTCCATTATTATTAAGTAAAGCAACATAGGCGCTATGATCACCGATTTCAAGCAGAAAATTCGCATCAGATTGCCATAACCCAAGTGCATTCGTTTGGACTGGAATAACAATGGGATTTTCACTATAGATAAACAAGGAAAGAAATTCCGCTGGTATGCCTGTTCCATAGAACTTATATGAATTTTCCGTTTCTTCTCCGGATGAAATAATTCCGGGACCAGTTACTTTTGTTACACGTAGCGTATCATCCTCTACTCCAGATGTAAGAGGGTGAGCTGATGGCCGCGACGTATACGTTCTTCTTGGTGGTACGATGGCACCGGGACGATTTGGATCCGTTCCTCTTTTCTTTTCCTCTACATCCGCTATTCCATCGTTATCAGAATCTTTTGGGGGACGTCCCGTCGGTGGTGCAGGACTCGAGTCATAATTAGTGTTTGCACCAGATGAATCATCTCCTTCATTTGTATTTGAGACTATAGAATTAGTATTCGATTCTCCGGAATTTGTATTCGTTTGAGTGTCATCTGCTGATCCATCAGATGTATTAGCAATCGTAAATGCGCGTACCTCTGTACCGTAAATAGTACCATTAGAAAGATACAATCGCATCACCCCAAACACTGTTCCATCAGGTAGTGATGTGGTATTCCATTGATGTGTCCAATTGTCGCCAGAAGAACCTTGGGTTGCTTGTCCCATGGTATACCAGACAGTGCGGCTTTCTACTGAGAATACGACTTCCTGAATTTCAGACTGCGTCACATTTGCCACTGATGCAACGATATTCACTGTGCCCTGAACTTTAGCTCCATCATTGGGACTTACAAAAGAAATACTGGGCTGCTGTGCTCCTTCGTCATCATCACCTGGAGGACTATCTCCCCCCTCATTGATATTAAGAACAGGATCCGGTGATGAAGAATCTTCATTGGCGTTAACTTCACTGCCTTCGTTTGTATTAAAATTTTGGTTAGTTTCAAAATTAGTATTACCGGTGTTAGTATTTTGATTGGTATTAGTATTCCGGTTTATATTTATATTAACACCCGGTCCTTCCGGATCAACCTGCGCCACTCCATTATCAATGGTAATACTGTCTTCGGTAACATACTCCTCTCCATCTATCCAAACACCAAAGCGGTATGTTCCATTTTCGGGTGTATAAACAGTTCCCCAGCCCACCAATGAATCTGAGCAATTTCCAGATACTTTCATCGTGTCAACGTTGTCGGCTCGCCAACGAGTTCCTACGATATTTGTTGCAAGAGGAGATAAAAAACAATACCGGCTGTATTCAGGTGCCCCACCGCCGGTTAATCTGTATATGGTAAATGAGACCACCGTATCAGGTGGCGGTGATATTTCACCCAAATTCGCTTCAAAAGAAAGGGTTCCACTTACTGTGCTTCCTGCTGTAGGTGTTATGAGTACGGCATCAGGAGTTACTGGAGGACTCTCAGCTTGTACGGTAAAAACAACTATTACCCCAGTAATTAACACAACACAACCAACAATAATTGAAGCAATGGTAGTTGGGTATTTCGTTAGCATAACGAGGTCAGTATACCACAAATTACATCTTACATGATGCAATTGTGGAACTAAATAATGCGCCTATTACTTTTTCTCAACTTTTGCTAATGCAACCGTCGTTTTAATAATCGTGTCGGGATTCAGCGAGATTGAATCAATTCCCTGTTTTACAAGAAATTTTGCGAATTCTGGAAAATCAGAAGGCGCTTGACCGCAAATACCAATTTTTCTTTTATGCTTCTTGGCTGTCTTTATTACATCAGCAACCATCCGTTTGATTGCGTCATTATTTTCGTTACCAATGTGAGCTATGAGGCCGGAATCACGATCTAATCCTAAGGTGAGTTGCGTTAAATCATTTGATCCGATTGAAAATCCGTCAAATATTTTAGAAAACTGATCTGCTAATACCACATTTGAGGGAATTTCACACATTACATAGATCTCAAGTCCGTTGACACGCTGTTTCAAGCCATTCTCAGCCATCGCCTTAATCACTTTTTTGCCTTCTTCGATAGTCCGGCAAAATGGCACCATTACTTTCACATTTGTTAGGCCCATCTTTTCGCGTACTCGATGAAGCGCTTTACACTCTAAATCAAATGCCGGACGGTACTCGGGATCATAATATCTCGATGCACCTCGCCAACCAATCATCGGATTACGCTCTTCGGGCTCAAATTCCTTTCCCCCAATTAATTCGGCATATTCGTTCGTACGAAAATCAGCTAATCGTACGATTACTTCTTTTGGATAAAATGCCGATGCAATGGTTGCGATACCGTATGCAAGCTTATCGACATAATATTGTTTCTTATTCTTATAACCAACAGTGAGTTTTTCAATTTCTCTTTTGGCTTTCTTGTCTTTCAGATTCGGGTATTTCACTAATGCCATAGGATGAATTTTGATATATGAATTGATAATAAATTCCTCCCGGGCAAGTCCGACACCCTTATTTGGTATCTGTGATGTTTGAAATGCAAGCTCAGGCGTCCCAAAGATCATCTTTATCTGTGTCTTCGGTTGCTTTAAGTTCTTGAGACTGGTTCGACGAACACGAAATGGCAGTTTGCCGGCATATACGCGACCGACGTCACCCTCGGCACAACTCACAGTGACCGTTGAGTTATGTGGAATTGCTTTCGTCGCACCCTCGGCTCCAACTATCGCGGGAATGCCAAGCTCGCGACTGACAATCGCAGCATGGGATGTTCTGCCACCTTCATTAGTTACAATTGCTGACGCAATTTTCATAATCGGCTCCCAATCAGGATCAGTCATATGCGTTACCAGAATGTCACCTTTTTTAAATTTCAAAATATGCTTCACATCCATGATGACATTAGCACGACCAACACCAATCTTTGTGCCAACCGGAGAACCTGATACGAGCACTTTTCCTTTTTTCAACAGCGAATAATGCTCTAATTCATTTTTATTTCGTTGTGAAACAACTGTCTCAGGTCGCGCTTGTACGATAAAAAGTTGTCCGGACACGCCATCTTTTGCCCACTCCATATCCATTGGTTTGAATTTCTTCGCCTCTTTTGAATAATGGTTTTCAATGATTACGGCCCATTTTGCGAGTTTATATACCTCATTGTCGGTAATTGAATACTTGAATCGATTCGCCTTTGGTACGGGAATATTCTTGGTAGGATTTTTTCCGGAAGCATAAATCATCTTTATTCGCTTGGTACCCAAAGACTTAGACACAATGGCTTTAAAACCTTTTGCCAGCGTTGGTTTATGTACGTAGTACTCATCAGGACTTACTGCTCCCTGCACGATATTCTCACCCAGTCCGTATGAAGAATTAATCAGAACCATGTCCTTATGCCCTGACTCTGTGTCGATCGAAAACATCACACCCGATGCCGCCTTATCAGATCTCACCATTTTTTGAACAGCAATTGAGAGACCAATGGAAAAGTGATCGAAATGTTTATCCTCCCGATATGATATTGCCCGGTCAGTAAATAATGATGCAAAGCAGCGTTTGCACGCTTCAAGAAGTGCCTTAGTCCCGCGAATATTTAAAAATGTTTCCTGCTGACCGGCAAACGATGCATCCGGTAGATCTTCTGCTGTTGCGGATGATCGAACGGCCACATCAACATTCTTTCCATATTGTTTTTCTAATTTTCGATAATTTGAAATAATAACCTGCTCGAGGTCTTTTGGAAACGTAGTATTAAGTATCAGCTGTCGCACTTTTTTTCCACGCGCCTGCAAGTTTCGGATATTGTGCGTATTGAGATCGGCGAGAACCTTTTTAATATTTTTTTGGATACCTGCTTTTTTTATCAAATAATAATAAGCCTCGGCAGTAATTGCGTAGCCGTTTGGGATTTTTACACCTTTCTTTGTCAGCTTTTGGTACATCTCCCCGAGAGAGGCGTTCTTTCCTCCGACAAGCGGTACATCCTTGATGCCGAGCTGATTAAACCAGAGTACGAGTTTTTTCTTTCTTCCTTGTTTCGTAGGCATAAAAATCTTTTTTTATTTAAGAGTCTTGAAGTGAAGTATAGCAGAAAAAAGCATTTTAAGCAATACAAAAGCCCCTGCAAGGGCATACCGATTTCACCATCGCAAGGGGCTTATTTACAAATTAAGTTTGCCTACAATCTTTTCTGCAATGTCAGCAATGATTGGGATGCGGAATCGTTCTCCGGAGAGTGCCTTGAAAAATCCGATAAGCCATACGACGACAATGACAAACCAGAGCCACCAGAGAAACGGGATCCAAGCGATAAAGGAAGCAATAAAAAGCACTAACCCCTGTTTCGCATGGAAACGCACGAAATCATCATCCTTTTTCATTACAAGCATAATGACGCTTACAATCCATACATACGAGAATGCGGCAAGCAGTTTTCGTTCAGACGATATTTGTCCAGATTGATTTTTCTCATCCATGTGTCCCACCTCCTTTCAATGATGAAGAAAGTATTCGCATAAAGAGTATACCACCCAATGCTCCAACTACAAAACCACCCATACCCATCCACATTGGCCGGGCAATAAGATTAAATACTCGCCAAACTTGTGCATCAACAATAAATTCAAACAGCACTATCAGGATTCCCGCGAGTACTGCCGTATATGCGGCTGCACACGCCGCGACGCGATAACCCTTATGCCGCTTTGCTGCAAGTAATCCAACGATAAGGAATATAACTGCCTCGAATATGCGGGTTACATATGCGGGAAAATCCATATAGTGGAGTACGATTTCCCCGGCCAATAAAATGAGTATTGGAAATACAGCCAACTTCCAGTAAAAAGACATTGACTCTCCTGCAAGGGAGTCATCAGCCCCTTGTGATTCTAATGGCTGTTTTGGCACAAGAGATTGATCCATATGTTTAAAGTATACCCTAACTTATATCTATCACAAAGTACGTGTTTTTCCAGCGTGGATTTGTTTATTATTCATCAAATCTCTTCTGCGCGACGCACTGTTCGAGCCTGAACGAGTGAAACGAGCTGAAGGCGAGTTCGCGTCGCGACGTCTTTTCTTTTCTCTCCACTTTTCTTTGGACGAGCAAAGAAAAGTGGAGCCCCCAGAGGGAAATTCTATCTTTCTCTAAAATTGACAAAGTACCTCGCCGAAGGCGGAACTGTCTTAATTCAAAAGCCCAGGTCATCTAACCTGGGCTTTCTAAATTTCTTATTATCAATTCCTACATTCCCATGTCCATTCCGCCCATACCACCCATACCTGGAGGCATGCCGCCGCCTGGTGCATCATCTTTCTTATCAGGAATATCCGTGACAACAGCTTCAGTGGTGATAAGCAAGCTTGCAATTGAAGAAGCGTTCTCAAGTGCTGAACGGGTTACTTTTGTCGGATCAACAATCCCCGCCTGAATAAGATCTTCAAATTTACCTGTTGCCGCATTGTATCCATGAGCACCGGATTCTTTCTTAACAGTATCGACAATTACTGAAGCTTCCTGACCGGCATTTGTAGCAATCTGTCGGAGAGGTTCTTCTAACGCACGGCGTAGAATATTTACACCAATCTCTTCATCTGGCTCAAGGCCGTCAATTTTCAATGTATCCTGAACTCTAACAAGTGCAACTCCTCCACCGGGAATAATACCCTCTTCGACAGCTGCACGGGTTGCATGAAGTGCATCTTCAATTCGGGCCTTCTTTTCCTTTAGCTCAGTTTCTGTTGCAGCACCTACTTTTATGACCGCAACTCCACCAGAGAGCTTCCCAAGTCTTTCTTGAAGCTTTTCTTTATCGAAATCAGATGTACTTGCTTCAATTTCCTTCTTAATCTGAGCAACACGGTTCTTAATTTCCTGCTCATCACCCTTTCCTTGGACGATCGTAGTGGTTTCCTTTGTTGAAATAATTTTTCTGGCGTTTCCAAGCGTGTCTATTTCAACATTTTCAAGTTTGAGGCCGACATCTTCTGAAACAACCTTTCCGCCCGTCAGAATGGCGATATCTTCGAGCATTTCCTTACGACGATCACCGAAACCTGGTGCTTTGACGCCAAGAACGGTAAAAGTGCCACGTAATTTGTTTACTACAAAGGTTGCGAGCGCCTCACCTTCAAGCTCATCCGCGATAATAACCAATTCTTTCTTGCCACTCTGAGCAAGTTTCTCGAGCAATGGAAGAACCTCCGCAACGGTAGAAACTTTTTTATCTGTAATTAACAGTGGAACATCTTTCAGTTCAGCCTCCATGCGCTCAGGATTCGTGATCATATATGGAGAAACATATCCTTTGTCAAACTGCATACCTTCCACAACTTCTTTTGACAGACCGAATGTTTGAGATTCTTCTACAGTAACAACGCCGTCTTTTCCGACTTTCTCCATAACTTCGGAAATAAGTCTTCCGATTTCCGGATCTTGCGCTGAAATCGTGCCGACCTGAGCAATCTCCTCATTTGATTTTACAGGTTTGGAAAGTTTCTTAAGCTCTTCAATTACAACTTTTGTTCCCTTTTCAATTCCTCGGCGAACCATTACCGGATTTGCACCAGCAGTAATGTTACGAAAACCTTCGTTGACTAAGCTCTGTGCTAACAATGCCGCAGTAGTCGTTCCATCGCCGGCAACATCATTTGTCTTTGATGCTACTTCCTGTACAAGCTGAGCACCGACATTTTCGAATTTATCCTCAAGTTCGATTTCTTTCGCGATGGTAACACCGTCATTGGTAATAGTCGGTGAACCGAAACCCTTATCTAAAACAACATTCCGGCCTCGTGGACCCAATGTTACTTTAACGGTATCAGCAAGCTTGTCGACACCGGTTTTGATAAGGCTACGGACTTTGTCATGAAATAGAATTTGCTTTGCCATAGTTTCTGTTGAAATTTATAAAAAGTTAATTAAAATTATTTTTCGAGAACTGCAAGAATATCCTCGTCTTTGAGAACTTTATATTCGACCTCTTCGACCGTAACTTCATCTCCGCCGTACTTTGAGAAAATCACAACGTCGCCAACTTTTACATTTAGCTTGGCAATTTTTTCTCCATTACCGACTGCAATTATTTCTCCTTCTTCCTTCTTTTCTTTTTCGACTGTATCTGGCAATACAATGCCCGATTTTGTTACCTCTTCTTCTGTAGAAGGCTTGACCACTACGCGGTCACCGATTGGTTTGAGTTTCATATTGTGTTGAAATAGTTAATTAAGCGCTGTTTTGAAATTTAGCACTCTAGCTATATGAGTGCTAATTTCGGGTGATATGGATTGTAGAACACCTTTAATAATGCGTCAAGGCTGCCTTTGTACTACAAGTTATCCACACCATGTGAATTTCTAAAAAAGGCAGCTATAGCCAGTCCGAATATAAGCCACATGAGAAGTGATCCGGGGTGCAGACTCCAGAAATAATGATCAAACAAACCGAGAAGCAGAACCGCTAAACCCGCAGTTAAATATACGACCCACTCAAAAGATATACTCTGGAGCATTGAAAGTTTTTGTACACCTTTTCGAATGAGTTCAATAAGAAATAGCGCAAAGAATATGAATCCAAAAATACTCAGTTCCGTTGCTATGAGAAGGTATATATTATGAACTGGTTGTAGCTGCCATACTTCGCGAGACGTATCAACATCTTCACGAACAGAAGAAGTATATGCTCCGATACCAACTCCATGGAGCCAAGAATCTTTTAAGAGTGTCCAGGAATCTTCATATCCAGTAATTCGCTCAGTTGCCGACTGAACCTCCAGTCGGGCATTGCTTGCAAGTCGTGTCGAAATAATCGAAAAATTCATTGCGCTAAAGATTGTTGAAATGAGAATTATTACAATTAAGGCAGAAATTATTTTTCTTCTATTAACAAGGCCGCGAGTCATTAACGCTAGAAATACGAGAAAAAAGATACTGGCCCCCATCACTCCCCACGCTGAACGACTAAAAGTAAAAAACAATCCGACTGATATAATACTTATAGCACTCAGAGAAAAAATGCTGTCGATTCGTTTTTTTGAAATAAAGTACCACCCAATAACAAAAATGAAACAAAGTACAAGGAAACCTGCAAGAAGATTTGGATGTTGAAATGTGCCGTATGCGCGAAGAAAGCGTCCGCCCGCTTCGATGACGGAATTACCAATTACTTCCGGTAAATGCTCTGCCGTGCCAAGTAGTGTAGAGGCGAAAACTTTTTGAGTGATAAATTGTGAGATTGCAAAAACACTTTGGATGACACCGCTCAATCCAAACGCGTATCCGAGCTGTCTCAGTGAAAACTTCACTGATGAAAACAGCCACAATACTCCATATCCTTCCAATAGTAATGCTAACCGAAACCAACTTACTTCCCTGTCAGTAGAAAACCAGATTGAGAAAAAAGCCGTGGCAAAAAAAGCTCCGAGAAGTATCCATACATACTTCTGTAACTTGATTCCACTATTTCGTTGTGCAAACAACAATAAAAGTACAACGGCTACAATAAGTATATCAATGGCAAAAACACTGAATGTCCCATACTGCCATGACTCTCCTCCAATCTCACCTTCCTGAAATATAAACTGTGCCTGCCATGGCAATAAAACAATAATACCCAAAAGCAGCCAAGGAATGATTTTCCTGATTATTTCTATGATGTTACGTGTGCGCATTTTTCTTCAAATTGTTCTCGGAACTGATCCCGGCGGTCCTTCTCATGAAATTTTAATATTTCGTCTCCAACTAAGACATCAGTTGAGTCATCCCATAGTTTGCTTGCATGATGCTTCTTGATCTTCTTCATTTGATAGAGTCTCACCAATGCATTCAAAGCAGAACCAGCAGGACCGAAAAGAATTACTTCAAATACTTTTTTTATAATCTTTGAAAACTCACTTTCATGCACGGCTCTTCTGGGAGAGGGAATGACAAATTCAATATTGGGAAGAAAATCTTTTATCCACCTGTTTGCTTCAATAAATTTCTGATACCATTCATACCCAGTCAGCGGATACAAATGCGCGATCCAATATACCAGATATGGATCGGTTGGTTTCTTTGATAAATCCCTGATACTTAATCTATCAGTCGTTACGTAAAAACTCAGACAGACTCGATCAGTAATCTTTGTCCCATATCTGCGGAGTCCTAACACCTGAGCAATCCCCGTAATAAAAAAGCGAGTAATCCAGAGCCGGTTCTTTTGAACAATAAAAAAGAGATCGATATCGCTCTCAGCTGCATTGTTATTGTAACCAAGTTTGTTGCACCCTGCGACCATGCGGATGAATGGCAGGTATCGCAATACTTTAGCTAATGTTATTGCTTTTTGAAATTTCTTTTCTGCAACACGATATCGTGATTGACGAATATCAACAAGATTGGAGCGTCCTTCGAGAAAAAAATAACCGCTTTTAAACTCAATTTTATCTCTAACTTTTTTCAACACATCCAAAATATCTGAATACGAACATGACTGATCGCCATACAACCACTTCCAAATCTCTTGGGCAGTCAGCGGATAATCAAACATATCAAAATACGCAAGCGTTTTGAGAATAGCTTTTTCGAGTCTTAAATCGTCTTGCATACATGTAGTATACGTTTTTTTGTATAAAAGACCAGTAAAATTTCACTAAAATGAAAAGGGGTCGTCCAGCTAAGAACGACCCCAATCGATTCCAGATGATTACCGCACACCTTCCGTTAGATCGGTGCGATTATAGTATCTGATCCGTCCAGTGACTTCGGAAGATACACTTCATCTTCCATCACTTTGGACGAGAGTCTCACACGTGCAAAGATGAGAGGTCTCCAGGAGTGACCGTCACCGATGATATCATTGACATTAATCAGCTCATCGGCTGAAAAGTGGTTGTCGTTCGCAAGGTCGTTCCGATGGTCCAGCCACTCTTGTTTGAAGACAAATTCCACGACTGGCTCGTTGCACTCATCATCGATGATGAAGCGAAGCCGATCGTACGGGAGCATCGTGGATACAAGCTCGGAGCCCTGGTAGTTCCAGAAAAACGTGATGTCTCTGGTCCTCTCGAACGAACCGCTGGCAAGAAAGAAAGAGCCCGAGATTGAGCCGCCTGGTTCCATTTGCGCCAGTTGATGCTCACCGAGAATACCAGCATTCTGTAGTTCTTCGTACCTCGACGGCCCTTCACCATGTGGTAAATTCCACAATAATAGTGCGAAGGCCAAGACGATCGCCACACCAATCATTCTATTCCTACGTGTGCGACCACCGTTACTTCGAGAGTTCCCCATCTTCATCCTCCCTACCTGAACTGCATTGTGAATTGTGCCATTTTAACAATTTTCAAAGTAATATATATTAAATCACTTCATCTGTCAATACCTGCTACCTAAAACCAGCGTTCGAGTCCTCGACCGCTCCAATGGCTTACAGACGTACCGACTTGTTACCGAAACACCTTCCTTAAAAACTGCCCTGTGTAGCTTTTCTTTATTTTCGCAATATCTTTTGGCGTACCCGTTGCTACTATCTCTCCACCTTTATCGCCACCTCCTGGCCCAAGGTCGATGATCCAGTCAGCAGATTTGATAACATCGAGATTATGCTCAATAATGAGAATAGTATTTCCCTTATCTACCAGCTTGCTTAAAACGTTTAGGAGGCGTTTCACGTCATCGAAATGTAATCCGGTTGTCGGCTCGTCAAGAATATAAAGTGTTTTCCCAGTTGCCCGACGTGAAAGTTCTGTCGCTAATTTTACCCGCTGTGCTTCACCACCAGATAGCGTCGTAGCTGACTGGCCAAGATGGATATATCCAAGCCCAACTTCATATATCGTTTTAAGCTTGCTTGCGATAACGGGCTGGTTTGCAAAGAAGTTCATTGCTTCCTCGACGGTCATGTCGAGAACATCAGCGATATTTTTTCCCCGATAATGGATTTCCAAAACCTGCTCCGAATATCTCTTTCCTTTGCACTCCTGACATTCGACGTATACATCGGGTAAGAAGTTCATTTCAATCTTCACTAAACCGTCTCCTTGGCATGCTTCACATCGTCCACCAACAACGTTAAAACTGAATCTTCCCGGCCCGTACCCTCGCAGCTTGGATTCAGGAAGCTGGGTAAATAAATCTCTCATGTAAGTAAATACACCCGTGTACGTTGCGGGATTTGAACGTGGGGTTCTGCCAATCGGTGATTGATCGATGTTAATCACTTTATCAAGATGTTCTGTCCCAGAAATTGACTTGTGAGCACCAGGAAAGTCTTTTGCCTTATAAAATTTCTGTGCGAGCGCTTTAGCAAGAATTTCAGTCATCAGTGTTGACTTGCCTGATCCGGAAACTCCCGTAAAACATACAAACTCTCCTAAAGGAATTTCTACGGTGATATTTTTTAAGTTAAATTCACTTGCCCCTTCTATAACGAGCTTTTTACCGTTACCTTTTCGATACTGCTTTGGAGGCTGAATATTTTCCTTTTTAGCCAAATACCTTCCGGTGATCGACTTTGTGTTGCGCATTATTTGCTGCGGGGTACCTTGAGCAACAATTTTGCCACCATGCCCACCTGCTCCGGGGCCGATGTCTACGACCTGATCGGCAGAAAGAATGGTTTCTTCATCATGTTCTACGACCAGTACCGTGTTTCCGAGATCGCGAAGATGTTTAAGCGTACGGATGAGCTTTGCATTGTCCCTCTGGTGAAGACCAATGGAAGGCTCATCGAGGATATATACAACTCCCACGAGTGATGAACCAATCTGGGTTGCAAGACGAATACGCTGGGCTTCTCCCCCTGACAGTGTCAAAGAAGGGCGATCAAGCGTCATATAGTCCAGCCCGACGTTGCTTAAAAATTCAAGACGGGCACGAATTTCTTTTAAAATTGATTTCGCGATTTTCTGTTCTCTTTGATTAAAAATCTTCCCTTCAGCGAGGGTAGTAAAAAACTTCTTCACATCCTCAACCGTCAATGCCGTAATAGCGGAAATTGACTTATCCGCCACCGTGACAGCCAGCATTTCTTTTTTTAAACGTTTTCCTTCGCATGTCGGGCAGGGCAATATGCGCATGTACCGTTCAATTTCAGTGCGAATGTAATCCGACTCTGTTTCTTTGTATCGTCGCATGAGATTGGGAATAACCCCCTCGTACATCATGTTTACATCTCCCGAAAAGCGATCTGATTCATACCCGACATTATATTTCTTTGGCCCCGTTCCATTGAGGACAATTTCAATTTGTTTCTTTGTCAAATTATGAACCGGCTCATCAAGAGAAAAAGAATACTCTTTCGCGACAGCCTTGAGCATAGAATAATACCAGCCTTGATTAGAGCTCGTACGTGACCAGGGACGTATAGCACCCTCGGCAATTGTCAGTTTCGGATTGGGAATTACGAGCTTGGAATCTACCTCTAATCGGGTACCGAGACCGGTGCAGTCCGTACAGGCGCCATGAGGACTGTTGAATGAGAAATTTCTCGGCTCCATAGCGGGCAAACTAATACTACATTTCGCACAGGCAAAGTGCTGACTGAACGGAACGTCTTTTTTTGTATTAATGAGGTGAATAGTAATGACACCGTCTCCAAGATCAAGTGAAGACTCGAGTGAATCGCGGAGACGCTGGGTATCTAAACTTTTGTCAATCGTTAAGCGATCTACAACGACTTCAATTGTATGTTTTTTTTGTTTTTCAACTTTAAGATCTTCCGCTTCTTCAATGGTATAGAGATCGCCATCCAATCGAATACGAACATATCCAGCTTTTCTGACCTTTTCAAAAACTCCCCTGTGTTCTCCTTTTTTATCTTTAATAAGCGGAGCAAGAATAATGATTTGCGAATTTTCTCCGAGCTTGAGAACTTGGTTCCGAATTTGATCAATAGTCTGACGTGAAATTTCATCACCGCAATTTGGGCAATGGGGTCTTCCTACATGTGCAAAAAGAAGTCGCAGGTAGTCATAGACTTCCGTAACTGTCCCAACGGTTGAACGGGGATTGTGAGATGTAGACTTCTGATCTATGGAAATAGCTGGTGAGAGACCTTCGATCTGATCTACATCAGGCTTATCCATAAGGCCCAGAAATTGCCGGGCATAAGCTGATAATGATTCAACATACCGTCGTTGTCCTTCAGCGTAAATAGTGTCAAAAGCCAAAGATGACTTCCCTGATCCTGAGAGCCCCGTCAAAACAACGAGCTTATTGCGAGGAAGATCCACGCTGACATTTTGTAGATTGTGCACCCGTGCTCCTTTGACTCGGATGACCTGCTCTTTTGCTATCATGCTTGTGTATTACAAAAATATTTTTGAAACCAAAATGCGAGAGCAAGTATACACCCTCTGTCAAGGGAGGTCAAGAGATAGAACAACAACCCTCCAATAGTAGGAGGGTAACGACATAGAATGCCCTGTTTTATGCTGCCATACGCCTTGCTTCTTGGTCACTCAACACAACGCCTGGAATAGATTTCACAAATGCGGTTTTTCTCTTCTTTCTCCGAAGAATCGTATACTTGATTACCTTGTCAGCTACTTTTGCTAATGCTGGATGACGAGCAATAAACTTTCCAAACTTAAAGATTGGTATGTAGGCCTTTCGCGCAACACCCAATTTTCTCATTAAGGCACTTGACCGCGTAATAAGCTTGGAAGCTTTGGCACCTTTTGCCACAGCTCCAATGCCAGTAAGATCCAATGCAAGGAAGGTAGCTCCCTCCATTGCGTGAAACATTCTTTTGAACTTCGTGAGCTTTTGGCCAGATAATGTCTTTCCCGCAGCGCTTTCTGCTAACATTTTCATTGGGCCAACAACTGGGATAAAATCAACTCCCTCCATTGCTAACTTCATCAGCCGTTCTTTCTTTGTTGATTTAGACTCACCATCAGCTTGATCAGTTAGATCATCATACTCCTGAAACCAGCCATCAATCTTGTCCCCAAAGTATTTACCGGCTTTCGCTTTCATCTGCTCAATGAACGAACGAGCTAACTTACTTGCTTCTTCCTGCTGATCATTATCAAGTAATTTATTTACTTCTCGGACTGCTTCGTCAAATTCATTCTTATATCGTCCGAAAAATTCTTTCGCTCTATTTAATGGATCAGCTTCTGTTTCGGCATCGGCCGCACGAGCCCTCTGATCTTCAGCATACCGATTTACTCCTTCATGTATATCACCTATCATACTTTCTTGCCGTTCAGGAGACATTTCGGCATCAAGTGTCGAATCTGCCGCTCTATTTTCTGCCTCTGTTGGAGGTATTGCCTTCTCATGGTCTTCAGCGCCGGCATCAAGCCCTTCTTTGCGCAATGCAAGAAAATCAACCACCTTATCATCCGGCTCACCTGCTGCACCTCCGGACTCTTTCTTTTTTTCAACCACTGGAACAGCACCTCCGGATTCTGAACTTGCTACAGATTGCGTGGTGTCTATATCTCCGACTGTTTCTCCATGACCCGTTGTCGTCGGATCGTTTTCGATTCCGGCAGATTTATTTTTCTTTTTCTCTTCCTCTGGTATATCCCCTCCTGTTTCTCGATTTGCCATATGTGTAGTGATAAATTGATAATCTTCTATTAGTATATAGTCATTAATGATAAAAAACAAACAAAAAGCCCTGGATTCCTCCAAGGCTTTCGTCTCAAACTGATTGCTCGTGCGTGTTATTTGCGCACAAGCGACGGGCAGATCGTTGTTGCGGCCCTGAGAATGCTTGTCAGTCGATCCGTTTGGCGGCGGCGGGTTCCGACGATATAGCGCAGAGTCCTTCGCAGAAACGCGTGAAATACGCTTCGCTGCTTGGGTCTCAGTGCACTGTATGCTTCTCCCGCACATACAAAGCCAAGTACCAGAGTGACTGCAATCACTACCAGGCCTCCCAACAATACGATGCCCAGCGCTTGCCAGGATCCGAACCACGAAAGTGACGGATCCGACGAAAACACGCTGTTGCCGTTAAAGACTCTGCCGCAAACGTTGTAGAGAACGGCAAATCCATACACGGCATAGAGCATTGCCAGTGAGACGATTGTTCGAAACTGCCCAGTGGTAAGATCCCACTTTTGCTTTTTCTGCATGGCAGCTCCTCCTTTCAAGTTAAAGATCGTTGTTATCAAACAGGGCATAGTAACGGAAAACATACTATTTGTCAAGACTGGCCGCAACTAATTCTATTCATGCTATAATTTGCTCGTCTATGAAGATCGATACGAAAAAGTTTCCAGAAAAACCCGGCATATATCTTTTTAAAGATAAAACCGGAAAGATTTTATATATCGGAAAAGCGAGAATATTGCATAATCGTGTACGATCATATTTTCAAAAAAACACATCACTCTCTGTCACTAAGCAAATGATGGTCCGGCAGATCCGCAATGTAGAAACAATAGTAACAAACACTGAAAACGAGGCATTGTTATTGGAAGCAAATTTAATTAAACGGCACCAGCCTCCATACAATATTGCACTGAAAGATGGAAAAAAATTCCTCTATATAAAAATAACCGTAAAGGAAATGTTTCCCCGCGTTTTTACCACGCGGACAATCAGTAAAGACCATGCTAGATATTTCGGGCCGTATACATCTGCGGGATATGTGCGATATATTTTGCGAATTCTGAAGAGGCTTTTTCCTCACAGAAATTTCGAGAAGGCTCCTTCGAAAGAACAGTTAACAAGATTGACCAAACGATATCCTGAGTTATTTGGTCCAACTGATGCGAAGCAATATACCGAAAATATTCAAAACATTCTTCATTTCCTCGAAGGAAAATTCACCCTAATCAGCCGTCTGCTTAAAAAAAGAATGGTAGCCGCCTCAGAAGCTGAACAATATGAAACAGCCGCATCATTTCGGGATCATCTTGAAGCAGTTAAGAGAATCACTGAACGCCAGCAAGTGGTGTCAACAAAAAAAGAGTCGTATGATTTGCTCGGTCTCGCACGGAATAACGATTTGGCGGTAATTTCTCTTCTTTTCATTAGAGAGGGAAAACTTGTCGGCAAGGAGGATTTTACTCTCATGCGCACGCGTGATGAAAGCGATGAAATGATTGTTCGAGTTTTTCTCGAGCAGTATTATCCTACTTCGCCAGAACATATCAAACATCTTTACCTTCCACATACCATGAAAAAACTTTCTGATCTCTCGAAACTCATTTCTCTTAATCTGCACATAGCCAAACGAGGTGCGAAACGGCATTTGATCACCATGGCAACAACAAATGCAAGGGAGTATCTATCGAGAACTGTATCACAGGAGGAAAAGCGTGAGGAACAGGGTAAGACGGCGCTCAAAGAACTGCAAAAAGTCATTCAGGCGCCACAACTGCCCAAACGGATCGAATGCTATGACATTTCAAATATTCAAGGAACGCATGCAGTTGGCTCAATGGTTGTTTTTACCGACGGAATACCAAGCAAGAATGATTATCGAAAGTTTAAAATTAAATCAATTCAAGGAGCAAACGATCCTGCCATGATGGCGGAAGTACTCGACCGGCGGTTTGGACAGAAAAACGATTCGAAATGGAAACATCCCGACCTGATCATTCTCGATGGCGGAAAGGGACAACTTTCCGTGGTGCAGAGAAAGCTTGGAAAAAGAATTCAGAAGGTGCCGATCATCGCACTTGCTAAACGCGAAGAAGAGCTTTATCTTCCAGGTATCAAGCAGCCGTGCGCACTGCCAACTGGCAGCGCCGGATACCATCTCATTCAGAGAATCAGAGACGAGGCGCATCGCTTTGCTATAGGATACTATCGTAAAAGACATGAAAAATCTCTCACCGCGTCCACGCTCGATGAAATCCCCGGCATAGGTACAAAGACTAGGATGAAGCTCCTCTCAACCTTCGGCTCAATTGAGCGCATCTCTCAAGCTCCCCTGAAAAAACTTGCACAGATCGTGGGTACTAAAAAAGCACGACAATTAAAAAAAGAACTCCTATGAAAAACAATGAGCCAGCTACACTCGAGAAAAAGCTCGAAGACAAAGCAGCCCGTAGAAACCGCAAAAGGAAGCCAAAAATGAAGATTTCTGGAAAAGGAGTTTTTACGCTGCAAAAACTTATGAAGCGTTCAAAAAGAGCATCAGGTAGAAAAAAGCGGGTATGACTTCATTATTTGCTCAGAGTTGACAAACACACCCCTCTCTGGTAGGGTGGATCTACATTTATTTCAGCTTTTTTGTATTCACTTACCATAAAAACATAACGTACAGTATGGATACTATCCTCAATATTTCCCAGATCGTTATTGCAGCACTTCTTATTGCCTTTGTATTGTTACAGAATAGAGGTTCAAGCGCAGGTTCCATTTTCGGCGGAGGCGGAGGTGGAGAAGGAAACGCATATACCACAAAGCGCGGAACAGAGCGCTTTCTATTCATTGCCACAATTGTGCTGAGCATCCTCTTCATGGGTGTTGCACTGGTGAACATTTTAATATAATTATCTCTAACACCGGTCACATATTGTGAAACGATTTTTTACGCTGAGTCGTATCACGCGTATATTCAAAAAGAAGTCACATTCTCTCAAGCTCGAGGGACGCGGGAATGTTGAGAAAAAAATTGTTTTTTCTTTAGCAAAGTCGCGACTCCCTTCTTTTTCTCAGCTAAGCTATTTGCCAAAATATCTTGAACATAAAGAGCGTAGTGTTATTCGTGCGCTTGTTTTGTTAGTGGTGGTCGCATTAGTATTTGTCGGAGTGAGATATTACCAGCGCCACATTGAAATCCTTCCTGATACGGGCGGAGAATATGTCGAAGCACTTATCGGCCAGCCAAAATTCATTAATCCTGTTCTCGCACAAGATAGTGACACCGACAATGATCTTGCTCGATTAATGTATTCCGGACTTTTGAGATTTAATGATCAGATGGAAATTGTTCCAGACCTCGCAGAACGTTTTGAAATTAGTGAGGATCAAAAGAGTTATACATTAAAGCTCCTGCCAGATCTCCTATGGAGTGATGAACAGCCAATTACCGCAAACGATGTACTATTTACCGTGGAAACAATTCAAGATCCTGATGTCTCGAGTCCGCTTGCTTCCAGTCTGCGGGGGGTAACTGTTGAACTGGTGGATGATCTCACAATCCGCTTCACTCTTGATGAGCCTTTTGCTCCATTTCTTTCCACACTGACGTTCGGCATTCTGCCAGTTCACATCTGGGGTGATGTCTTGCCGTCAAATCTCGGTTTAGCTGAATTCAATATCCGACCAGTAGGTAACGGTCCATACCAATTCAGTTCCCTGCAAAAAAACCGTGCAGGAGATATTAAGTCATACACAGTATCTGCAAATCCTCACTATCACGACAAGCAGCCGTATATTTCCAAAATCACATTTAAACTATTCCCCGACTTTCAGACAGCCATCGATGCGGCTAAAAACAGAAACGTCGATAGTATAAGTTTTGTACCTCGAAGTTATGAATCAGAGTTAGCTGGTAATGATGACTTGGTATTAAATGCCTTCCAGCTCCCCCAATACACCGCGATCTTCTTCTATCAGAAAAATGATTTATTAAAAGACCATGCGTTAAAAGAAGCATTAGCACTTGGAATTGATAAGGAGAAACTGCTCACTGAAGTACTCGGTGGAGACGGCGTAGTCGCTCATGGACCAATCCCACAAGGATTCCTCGGGTATCATAAAGATATTAAAAAGTTTGACTATGACGTAGCTGCAGCCAAGAAATTGCTCGATGATGCCGGATGGGCTTTTCTTGAGGGTGAAACAGTGCGAAAAAAAGGCGATCAGGAGCTTCGGTTTACGTTAACAACAGTAAATCAGTCTGAATATGTAAAAACGGCCGAACTGCTTCAAGAGTATTGGAAGGTGCTCAATATCGAAGTGGAATTGAATATTGTGGAGCCAAGTCGTTTTGAAAGGGAAATTCTGCGACAAAAGAACTATGAAGCTCTTTTGTATGGAGAGCTCATCGGATTTGATCCTGATCCATTCCCCTTCTGGCATTCCTCGCAATCACTTGGTGATGGACTTAATTTGCCCAGCTATTTTAACAAGGAAGTAGACACGTTACTTGAAGATGCACGTAAAACCAATAATGCTGAAGAGCGATCAACAAAATATATTGAATTTCAGAATCTCCTCATGGAAGACTTACCGACTATCTTCCTGTACAATCCAAGCTATACATACGCTTCATATGAAAAGGTGAAGGGAATAGAAACGAGCCGTATCACCGTTCCGGCTGATCGTTTCAATGGCATTACAGAATGGTATATTAAAACAAGGCGGGAGTGGAATTAACCTCTGCCGGAGTGGTCCCGCCATGCGGCCGGATAAACTCCATTGGCAGACGCATCTCCAATAGTAAGCCCTGGTGGTGGAATTGGCAGACACGTAGCGTTCAGGGCGCTATGACCGCAAGGTCGTGGGAGTTCGACTCTCCCCCAGGGCACCAAAATAATTATTGAAAATATGACAAAAAGAAATAGAAAGAAGCACGGTCAGGGACAACAAATCCAAGGCGGTGAAGCATTAAAAATCATCCCTTTAGGAGGCCAGGAAGAAGTCGGTCGCAACATGACAATTTTTGAGTATGGGAAAGATATTGTGATTATCGACATGGGCCTGCAGTTTCCAGAAGAAGATATGCCGGGAGTTGATTATATTATCCCGAATATTTCCTATCTTCGGGGAAAAGAAAAGAATATCCGAGGAGTTGTGTTTAGTCACGGTCATCTCGATCATATCGGTGCAGCACCTATCTTGCTCGAAAAGCTTGGCAACCCTATGATTATCGGCCGTCCGCTCACACTTGCTTTGATAAAAAACAGAGCGGAAGATTATAAGAAGGGGTCTGCGAAACATTTAAAAATTATTACCGTCAAATCAGTACAGAATTCATACCGACTTGGAAGGTTTAATATTCGTTTCTTCCCCGTTGATCACTCCATCATGGATGCAATGGGTGTAATACTGGAAACTCCAAAAGGAACAGTTATTCATCCTGGTGATTGGACATATGAAAGAGATCCAATCGTAAGAAGCCCATTATCGTATCATTCCCTATCGAAACTTCCCAAGCCAACGTTTCTTATGCTTGAAAGTCTGGGATCTGTAGAAAAAAAAGAGCGTGTTCCTGAAAGAGTCATGCATCAGAATTTAAATCGACTCATTCGTGAGGCACCGGGACGAGTGATCATCGGCACATTCTCCTCCCAAGTTGAAAGAATAAAGCTTATTCTTGAATACGCCAGTAAGATCGGGAAAAAAGTTGCTCTCGATGGCTACAGTATGAAGGTGAATGTGAAAGTAGCGATGGAGCTTGGGTATATTAAAGTAAAACAGGATTTATTGATCACCGTTGATAAGGTTAATAAATACCCGGATAACAGAGTTGTCGTCATATGCACCGGTGCTCAGGGTGAATCAAATGCCGTGCTCTCGAGAATCATCAATGGCAATCATCGTTTTATTAAAATCAAGAAGCCTGACACGATCATTTTCTCATCGTCAGTCATTCCGGGAAATGAACGAAGCATTCAGCGTCTTAAAGACAATCTCTACCGGCTTTCAGATAATGTGATTCACAGCGACATTGTAGATGTCCATTCTGGCGGACACAGTGATCCGATGGATATTGTAGAAGTAGTAAAACAAGTAAAGCCGACGTATTTCCTGCCAGTATATGCGAACCATTTTTTCCATAAAGAAGCTGAAAAACTTGTCGTGCGTCATGGGTTCCCAAAAGATAATATCTTTATACTTGATAACGGATCAATTCTCGAGCATAACCAGGGAAAACCAAGAATACTTCCTAAGAAAGTCCCATCTGACTATGTGTTTGTTGACGGCTTAGGCATCGGAGATGTATCAAACGTCGTGCTCCGGGATCGGCAGCAGCTTGCTGATGAAGGAATGTTTGTCATTATCGTGAATATCGATGATGAAACTGGAAACATTGTCGGTGAACCAGACATTATATCTCGGGGATTTGTGTATATGAAGCATAGTAAGCAGCTGGTCGATCAGGTAAAAAAGAAAGTGAAAAATATTCTGAAAGATCAGGAGCCTCGTGCAAAAGCTGATAAGCGATATATCACAAACAAGATTCGGGACCAGATCGGTCAGTTTCTTTTTACGAAGACACAGCGGCGTCCAATGGTGATGCCAGTGGTTATCGAAGTTTAGAATCAATAAACAACCGGCTTGACTCTCAGGCCGGTTTTGATATGGTGACTTAATTAACAAACAGGGATCTTTACACTCGGGGAGGGACTATGGCAGAGCAACAAACCAAATGTACCCATCAGGGTAAGGAAACAACCACCATCATATTACCAAATGAAGGGTTCACTGTCCCTGATGGAACGTCGTTGTTGAGTGTTCCAGGCACTTGTACCAACTGTGGGGGGATAAAGCGTGTTCCACTGAATCCTAAACATCTCGGCCAGCTAATCGGATCGATGGTCGGGGCAGCTGCCGATCGTGGACTTCAGTTTACGCTTCCGACACCTGACACAGGTAAACCCCCTTCAGATTTTACACCTTCAGTCTCTCTGGTCGAAATACCGCGATCAGGAGAAGAGTGCGGATAAACGATTCCGTCTACTATAAGAGGCCCGACTTTAACTAAGCCGGGCCTGACTTCTATGGGTAAATATGATAATATGCTTATATGAAACGACTTGTATCAGGTATGCAGCCATCAGGCCAACTCCACATTGGCAACTATCTTGGTGCGATAAAAAACTGGCTTCAGCTCCAAAAAACACATCAGTGCGTTTTTGGCATTTACGACATGCACGCACTTACGGAAGGAATTAAACCGGAAGTGCTTAGACAAAATATTGTAGAAACGGCCATTGACTACTTTGCCGCTGGTATCGATCAAAAAAAATCAATTGTGATGGTGCAGTCCCAGGTCTCGGAGCACACGGATCTCACTTGGATTTTTAACTGCATTACTCCCAAGTCATGGCTTGAGCGGGTTCCAACGTTCAAAGATAAATCCCAGCAATTTGCTAAGAATATTAATATGGGATTGCTCGACTACCCGGTGCTCATGGCTGCTGATGTACTGTTGTACAAAGCTCAGGCTGTCCCCGTTGGAGAAGATCAGACTGCGCATATAGAATTAATGCGCGAAATAGCTCGAGCATTTAATAACCGATATGGTGAGACATTTCCAGAGCCTGAAATGATATCTGGACCTGGTGCACGTATTATGAGCTTAGTTGATCCAATGATGAAAATGTCCAAGTCAAGAGGAACAAACCATTACATCGCACTAGCTGATTCGCCGGAAGTAATAAAAAAGAAACTGTCATCTGCGGTAACTGATACAGGGAATAACGCTACAGAACCAAAACGGCCCGGTGTCGCAAACCTCTTTCAGCTGTTGAATCTCTTTTCAAAAGTCGAGACTCGAGAAAAGTTTGATAAAGCATACCACGACAAAACAATTCGCTACTCAGAAGTAAAAGAAACACTCGCAACAGATATTGCAGACTATTTCGCAGAATTCAGAAAAAAGCGTGAGTCACTCGCAAAACATCCCGAAAAAGTCATTAAAACTCTTCAAGAAGGAAGTGAGAGAGCTCGCAAGATAGCGCAAAAAAACCTTCAGGAAATTAAGGAGAAAGTGGGTTTGGTATAAATGTTACGCGCGCTCAACGTACTGCCTTGTATCGGTGTTGATGCGTATTTTGTCGTCCTTCTTCACAAAAAGCGGAACCTGAATTTCCATACCCGTTTCAAGTGTTGCAGGCTTCATGACAGATCCCTGAGCCGTATCACCCCGAGTGGCCGGCTCAGTTTCCGTTACCGTTAAAACAAGTTTTTTCGGCAAATCGATAGCAACCGGATTATCATTATAAAGCAATACATCGACTTCCTGATTTTCTTTCAGGAAATCCTTTTTATCACCAATGGATTCTATGGAAAGAAAAAACTGTTCGAAACTTTTGGAATCCATGAAATGACAATTTGTCTCGTCCTCATACAGATACGTAGCCTTTCCTCTCGAAATATCTGCTGCCTCAACTGTCTCCCCGCTTCGAAGCGTTATTTTGAGCACCTTCCCGTTTAACATATTGCGTATAGTTGTGCGTAACATGCCGGTACTTTGTGCCTTTTTCATGAAGTCAGTCCCTACCACAACATAGGGCTCACCGTTGTATACGAGGTAAAAGCCCTGTCTAACATTGCTCGTTGTCGCCATATGCGATCTTACCGAGTTGTAAATGGAACTAACGATAGCTCACGTGCACGTTTTACCGCCCGGGCAAGCTTGCGTTGGTGTTTCGCACAGGTGCCAGTCTTTTTACGAGGAAGAATCTTGGCGTACGAAGAAAGAAATTTCCTCATCGATCGGGCATCTTTATAATCAATGTCCGTAATTGCATTAACGCAAAAATGACAAATCTTGGATCGCTCTTGTTGTTTACGTTGTCTCATCATAGGTTAAAATGGAATATCTTCAACGTTAATTTCCGGCTCTTTGCCCTGATCCGGCGGAGCTTCAGGAGTGCCCCCGGCTTGGGACCCCACATTATCACCCTTTTTATCGAGAAGAATAACATTATCAGCAACTATCTCAGTTCGATATCGCTTGGTTCCGCTTTGATCGTCCCATGAACGAGTCTGCAATTTACCTTCTACGTAAATTCGGCTTCCTTTTTTTACATATTGGGAAACGATGTCTGAAAGTTTCCGCCAGGCAACGATATTGTGAAACTCGGCTCGTCGCTGCTGTTGTCCTTCTTTGTCCTTCCAGGTCAAATTAGTTGCAACGCCAAAAGAGGCAACGTTAATGCCAGAGGGAGTAGTACGCGTTTCAGGGTCCCGCGTGACATTCCCGATCATCATAACTTTGTTAAGATCCATTGCCATAAAATTATTCTTTTAATAATGGGTCATCGAGTAATTCCTCGAGTTTTTTATCGAGTTCATCGACGTTAATCTTCTCATCTTTCTTTTCTGGCAGCTCTTCAGCTTTCTTAACTTCTTTAGAAATCTCTTCTTGCTTTTTCTTTTGGGCATCAGTTGCTCGTTTGGTAGCAACCTTTTCTTTCAAGGCTCGTTCAGCTTCTATGCGTTCGGGTGATTTTACCTGCACGCTGACTATTTGATGTCTAAGAATGCCGGGCGTATGTCTCAATTCTTGATCAATCGGTTGAAGTTTTTCCGGATCAATGTCAAACTCGCTGATGATGTAGACACCCTGCTCTTCTTTCTTTATAGGATAGGCAAAGCGCTGTTTTGAGAAAACTTCCTTTTTCGTTAGATTACCGCCCAGTTTTTCAACAATCTGAAAAATCTCTTGGATTTTTGACTCTAATTCCTCTTGTGTCTGCCTTGAAGAGAGGATAAATAGCATCTCGTAATGCTGCATGATTTTTGGCTAATATTAGATGAGAATGGATAAAAAAAGAGACCGCTTTCCGAGTCTATTAACTCATGTTTCGATTCTTAGCCTATCATAGGATCCTGTCTATTGCAAGAGAACCCTATCTTACGTGTATACTACCTTTATGCCCCACTATTGCTTCATTCCAGGAAGTCATCCCGAACTCTCATTGGCCGAGCTTCATTCGGTTGTTTCGGGGACATTCAAAGATGGTGGCAACTACTTCCTGATAGACCCGCTTGAAGAGCTTCGTGCTCCGGAACTTCAATTTCGTCTTGGGGGGACCGTGAAGATTGCTGTAATAGATCAATCGATTCAGTTTAGTGAATTGCCGTCAATTTTTGATATTAATAATCTTTTGGGAAAATATTTTGCACAGAGTGAAGATAAAATTACTTTTGGCGCAAGCATCTATGGAAAAAAAGATAATCAGCTCATTAAACAAATTAGACGACTTGGCATGCAAGCGAAAAAAGAGTTACATGCAAATGCATTTACGGCTCGTTTCGTAATCAATGATACGGGTATTCTTTCAAGCGTTGTCGTAACGAAAAATCATCTCATTGAACGAGGTGCTGAAATAATTATTCTAAATGATGGAAAAAAATTACACATAGGAAAAACGCTCACCGTCCAAGATTTTGAAGAATACAGTAACCGGGATTATGGACGTCCTGCCCGAGACACTAAGCGTGGAATTCTTCCGCCAAAAGTTGCTCAAATAATGATCAACCTTGCTGAACAAAAAAAGGATTCAGTAATCATTGATCCCTTCTGTGGAACAGGAACTATTTTGCAGGAGGCATTGCGGGCAGGATATCAAAATTTGACCGGGTCCGACATAAGTGACAAGGCAATTAAGGATACACAAAGAAATCTTGACTGGTATGCCAAACAAAAGGAAATAAAAAACACTGTAAAACTGTTTCAGAAAGATATTCGAGCCCTTTCAGATGAAATTAATCAAGAAAGCGTTGATGGAATAATTACTGAGCCATATTTAGGCCCTCCGTTACTTCGAAAACCTGGTAGTGAAAAATTACACCGAATTATGGCTGAACTTGAGTTATTGTATAATGAGACATTTATTGTTTTTGAACGAATTTTGAAGTCTCAAGGCAAAGCAGTAATCTCCCTCCCGTTTTTTAAGCTAGAAGAATCAGAACAACATATCAATATAGAGAAATGCCTGAATGGTACTTCGTTGCAGATAGTGGTATTGGGAGAAAATAAGTCTTTACATTACTTTCGCACTGACCAAATCGTTGGAAGAGAGATTTTTATACTACAAAAAAACGCTGATCCCGCTTTGCGGGACCAGCGTCGGTAGTCTGTGTTGAAGATGATCCCCCTTTCTACGTTATACAATCTGAGCTCCGTATGCATGGCTCAGAAGGGCAGGGGGGTAAGCCCTGCAGTCGATATTGATCACCTCCAATCCGGGAAAAGACCAGAAAAGGTCACGTTCTCGTGCTCCTGGTTAACGATTCTTGATCTGATGTGTCGGCAACGGAACATTGGCACCTCCCCTGTTTTGAGCCTGCGTCTTAGAGGTTATTGCTGCCTTCGCTCTTTGAAGCATTAATCGAAAACGTCTTGCATAATGACTGTCTCGCTTATTGTCGTTACACAAAACCAGGTCCCTCCCTCTCAACGACCGTTGAAATGTCTAAGGACTATGTTATGTAAGTATACATAATCCTTCAAAAAAATCAAACAGATGCGAGGAAATACATCACCTCACCATCTCGTAAAATATATTCTTTTCCTTCAGTTCGAATCTTTCCTTTTGCCCGTGCACCAGCTTCACCTCCATACGCAACAATATCATCCCAGCTGGTCACTTCTGCCCTGATAAATCCTCTTTCGAAGTCCGAGTGCACTTGCCCTGCCGCTTCAGGAGCAGTGGAACCATTTGTAACTGTCCATGCATGTACTTCTTTTGGCCCTGCGGTGAAAAAAGTCAGTAGATTAAGGAGCTTATATGATGCTGTGATGAGACGATCCAGACCTGTTTTTGAAAGACCGAGACTTTCTAAGTACTCATCTGCCTCTTCTGGTTGCATTTCAGATAACTCCGCCTCAATCTTTGCACTAATCGGCAAATAACCAGATATATCTGATGTCGCTTCCCTTTCATCTACATTCATCACATATAGCATGGGCTTCATCGTAAGCAACTGCATTGGAAATAAGATAGCCCTCTCCTCCTCAGAAAAAGCAATACCAGTAAGAAGCTCTCCCGTATCTAATACTTGCTTGGCTTTTTGATACGCTTTGAGCATTTGAGCTGCTTTAGCATCACCACTTTTCGCTTTTGGCTCCTCATCTTCGATTCTTTTTTCCAAGAGAGAAATATCAGCATAGATGAGCTCCAATGTAATAGTTTCCTTGTCCGACTGTGGATCCACCTTTCCTGTTACGTGGACAACATTAGTATCTGAAAACTTTCTAACTACCTGGCATATCGCATCAACAGACCGAATATGAGATAAAAATGCGTTTCCCAGCCCTTCACCTTTATGAGCGTCTTTAACAAGTCCAGCGATGTCAACAAATTCAATAATTGTTGGAACAATTTTTTCAGAATGATACACTTGCGCGAGCTTGTCGAGACGAGCATCAGGAACAGCGACCGTGCCAACGTTCGGGTCAATAGTGCAAAAAGGGAAATTTGATGCATCAACTTGACGCTTTGTAAGAGCCTTAAAAAGCGTTGATTTCCCAACATTTGGGAGCCCGACAATACCAATTGAGAATGACATAGTTAATTCTTGTAGATGAAAAGCCTTTGTTGTATACTACTACTATACTTACTAAAGAACAATTCTTATGTTTGAAAATGTACAACCTCGCACACCCCAACAGCCACCTACTCCTCAGCCATCTATTCCACCACGACCACAGCAAGTCCCCCAGCAGCCTCCTAGGCCAGTTGCGGGTCCCATACCTGGCACACCAATAACGCCTCCGCAACCGCGACAACAGCCACAGCCTGAAGAACCTGCTCAAGGTAAAGATTGGGGACCTTGGAAACCTAAAACACCCACTGCAGGCCCCATACCTCCACCGCCACAGGAAGAAATCATGAAAACGCTTGGACAAACACCCGGAAAACAAGGCACTCCTGCATCTCCTCCGCCCGTGCCCGTTCCTGGAGCGGTTCCTCCTTCGTCAGGAAAACGAAAGACTTTGATAATTATTATTGTAATTCTTGTTGTCGTTGCTGCTCTCGTAGCTGCCGCGTTTGTAATACTGAATAATATCAATAAGAACAATGCAGAGGTAACCACCAATGAAGAGCCAACAACCAATGGTAATGTTGTTAATACTGCTGCAAACACGATAAACAGCGCTCCAACAAACATTCTTACAAATTCACTTCTCAACAACCGGAATCTCAACCAGAATGTTAATGCAGCAGCAAATACAAATCTGAATACGAATACGGCCAATGGGAATACGAATAGCGGACTCTTTAATTCGTTGTTCAATACTAACGCGACTAATACCAACGGAAATACAAATCAGGTAAACACCAACACTGCGAATATAAACGTGAATGCAAATACCAATAGTGCAACGACTGACACTGACGGTGATGGCCTCACGGACATTCTCGAGGTAGTCTACGGAACTGATATTAATAATCCTGACACTGACGGAGATGGATTCCTCGATGGAGCAGAGGTCATTTCTGGATATAATCCCAACGGCACAGGAATGCTGACAAACATAAATTCTAATTCGAATTCCAACGCTGCAAGCACCGATACTGACAATGACGGCCTCACTGACGAACAAGAAGCTGACTATGGCACCGATCCTAATGATTCCGATTCTGATGACGACGGATATACTGATGGTGCTGAAGTATTGAATGGATTTAACCCAAACGGACCAGGACTTCTGTAAATAATATTCTAAAAAACGCCTCAAGAGATTTGAGGCGTTTTTTTATTTGACCATTACTTCTTCTTCAACTTTTTCCAATCTCGTACCGCCTTTTTAATATGTTTAAACCCTAAATGTTTAGGAAGCTTATGTATAGGAAACCACCTCGCTTCTGAGATATCATCGTCAGGCTTCATTGTGCCTTGAATAATTGACGCTATATAATAAATATTCAGCACCCATGATTTGGGACCATTTCCGTTGTGATATACATCCATTTGTATACTAAACAGCTTTCCCACTTTTACATTCACCCCGAGCTCCTCACGAAGCTCCCTCCTAAGAGCTTGTAATGGGTGTTCATTTTCTTTCGTAAATCCACCTGGTACATCCCACCAGCCTATCTTCGGTTTTACCGCCCGGCGTACAAGTAACAACTTATTGCCACGTGTGATAAAACCCGCCACAGCAGGTTTGGCATTCTGATAAAACACGAATCCGCATGAACTGCATACAAACTGATGTTCGTCGTGGAAGCTTTTTCGTACGAGCTTATGAGAACACAATGGACAAAATCTATAATTCATCATGATGTTTGGAGTTTACATGCTTCTACAGTATTAGACAATAAAGTTGCCACGGTCATCGGGCCAACACCGCCAGGGACAGGTGTAAGCCAGCCGGCCGTGTCTTTTACAGACTTCTGATCGACATCACCTACCACGCCTTTTGTGCCCCGAGTAAATCCTACGTCAATGATATGGGCGCCTTTTTTAACTGCGTTACCCTTGAGAAATCTCGGCTTGCCAATTGCGATGATGATGAGATCGGCTTTTTGTGTTTTTTGCTCAAAGTCAGCGAATGGAGGCAACACAACAGCTACATCCATCTTTCGCCTATGCAAAACTGAAGCAAGAGGAGATGCAAACGTCTTACTATTTGCCAGAATAACAACCGTAGAATCTCGAAATGTGAAACCGGTTGAATCTGCCAAATACAGAATGCTTTTAATGAGACTTGGCATGATATGCTCCCGACCTTCAAGTACCATTTCCACATTATCCGGATGAAACCCGTCTACATCTTTTTCAGGAGTAATAGATGAAATGATTTGATTGGTATCAAGAGAATCAGGAAGCGGCAGCTGTACAACAATCCCATGAATTTCTTCTCGCTCATTCAGTTCTTCAACTTTTTCTAGAACGACTTCCTGATCTACGTTTTCTGGGTATACATACTTCTCAAAGTGCATACCGATCTTTTCTGCGTATTCTTCTTTAAGTCCGACATACGTACGAGATGCCGGATCATCGCCGATGAGGACAATGGCCAACCCAGGAACTCGAAACATTTTTTCTATCTCTTTTGCCGTTTCCTTATGCAGCTCATTTGCGAGTTTTTTCCCATCAATCAGCTTCATATATTAGAATACAGTGGATGTGTGTCAGTCAATTCTTTCACTTTTACTCGTACTCCGTCTTGTATTGAGTTGTCATCGGAATTCTGTAACACTTTTACAATCATTTCGCCAATTACCTTCATTTCAACTTCATTAAAGCCTCTTGTGGTCAGAGCTGGAGTGCCAAGACGAATTCCAGACGGATCCATTGGTTTGCGCGTATCGAATGGGATAAGGTTTTTATTTACCGTAATTCCGACTTTATCAAGTAATTCCTCCGCTTGTTTACCGGAGATTCCAAATGGTGTTACGTCCGCCAAAATCAAATGATTGTCAGTCCCCCCTGTGATGAGGGATAAACCATTCGCTATAAGCGATTCAGCTAATACTTTTGCGTTCTTTTGTATCTGCCTGCCATATTCCTTAAATTCGGGCTTCATTGCTTCTTCTAAACACACAGCAATAGCAGCAGTCTGATGATTGTGTGGTCCACCTTGTAAACCGGGAATAATTGCACTATCGATGAGTTGCCCGAGATCTTTCTTTGATTTTGGATGATGGAGATCATGGAGACGATCAGCTTTTTTTGGCACTAAAATCATTGCGCCACGCGGACCGCGAAGAGTCTTATGTGTAGTGGTCATCACGACGTCAGCATAATCAAATGGAGATTGATGAACACCTGCAATAATCAAACCGGTAATATGAGAAATATCTGCCAAGAAATATGCATCAATCTCTCGGGCAATTTCAGCAAACTTTTTAAAATCAAACTCACGGGGATATGCGGTCGCTCCGGCAATAATCATCTTGGGCTTTTCTTTTTTTGCGATCTCCCGAATGACATCATAATCCAGTAAATGCGTTTTTGGGTCGACCCCGTATGAGATGGCGTTATAATACTTCCCGGAGAAGTTTAATTTGTACCCGTGTGTTAAATGGCCGCCCATCGCAAGCTCCATGCCAAGCACCGTGTCTCCTGGTTTAAGAAGCGCGAAATACACCGCCTGATTAGCCGGCGAACCGGAATATGGCTGGACATTCGCGTGCTCGACATCAAATAACTTTTTTGCTCTCTCAATAGCTAGAGTCTCAATATCGTCTATAAACTCATTCCCACCATAGTATCGTTTGCCAGGATAGCCCTCTGAGTATTTGTTTGTCAAAACTGATCCAAGCGCTTCGATGACGGCAAGGCTTGTGAAATTCTCTGATGGAATCATCTCCAGAACATTCCTTTGCCGTTCGAGCTCTTTTTGAATAGTTGTATAAACGTCGTTGTCTGATTGTTTCAGCATATTTGTAACATTATGTTTTGGTCAAAATGATTGTCATGCTGAACCCTGAGTTAATCGAAGGGTGAAGTGTCATGATAGTATTGTAGGTTAAAAGTGTTTTACTGTCATCCTTTCTCTCCTCCCCACCACTCCGGGCTTGACCCGGAGTCCGGTTGTTTTTACTTCGGGACCCTGAATCGAGTTCAGGGTGGTTGCTAGAATACAAAAAACGGACATCGCAAAACTTATGCGGTGTTAATAAATTTGTGAACGATTAAATCATGCTAATTATTATCCTTTTTCTTAACTACCAACTTCTTTAGCATGTAACTCAATAAATTTGTCCCTTAAACCATCAGCACTTGGTAACACATCAGTCCCTTCGCGCCCGGACTCAGCGGCATCAAATCTCTGGAGAAGTTCAAACGTAGAATACGTTTTTGTACCATCAGATGATGGAAGCGTTATGGTATGCCGCTCAATGAGTTTTCTTAAATTCGCTAATGAGTCCGCACCTCCAATAGTGAGATTAAATGGTCTTCTTTCGGGTGATTGTCCTCGTTCTGGATTCATTTATTTCTTTATTTAATACTTTCTAAAACAGGCTTTATATTCGGCGCACAGTCATCTGGCAATTCGTTCACCGATATCCACTTCCATTCTTCAATATCCGGCCCAGGAGATATTTCACCTACTCGCGTCGCTAAGTAGTGAATTAACACAACCAACTTTCCGTCCTTTTCGATCATCATCGGCTTGAGAGGCCTTTGAATTTCTATTTGAATCCCCATTTCCTCTTTAACTTCCCGCTTTGCATGCTCTTCCAGCGACAACTCTGAGAAATCCTCTACCTTGCCGCCAGGGAATTTCCATATATTGTCATCACCGTGTTTATTCAGCAAAACCTTGCCATTTTCTATAATGACCGGACCTGATGCAATAATGTAGTACTTTGGCTGGCTCATATGTTTATTGCATATATGAGAATACCACTATAAGTAAAATAGTCAATAATAAATAAAAAGCCGCTCCAAATGGTGCCAGAGCGGCAACAATATAATGCAAGGGTAATATTACTTAGACGTAGTTAGTCTAATCATCGTCATCATCACAGTCATTACTGGCACACCTTTCACGGCAATAATGGTTACCATAGGCATGCTCGGGGCAAAAATAATTTTCTCTGCAAAATTCGCATCTTTTCAATTCCTCAGTAGTGCCGCATATATAACACTTCTTTTCATCGGACATACGTCCTCCTTGGTTTATAGAGCGTTAAAGAACAGTATTACCTCCATAGGAAGACTACGCATTAATCTGGTTATTGTCAATCAGATATTGTCTTAATCTTATGTTACAATACCAGTATGAACAAAAACCGCCGCGTATCAGGTATTATCCTACGCGACAAAGAAGGAAAAATCCTACTTCAGCATCGAACTGATGATGCAAGACTTTTTCCCGGATTGTGGGGTTATTTTGGTGGTCATATTGAGGAGGGAGAATCTCCGGAGGAAGCTGCAAAACGAGAGACGCAGGAGGAACTCGGCCTTGATTTACAATCTGTTCAATTTATAAAGAAGTTTGTATTTCCTGAAGAAGATCATATCCTAGAACACTATATCTTCACTGCTCCTCTTAAACATACTGTCGAACAACTTCGCAAACAGCAAAAAGAAGGTAAAGATCTTGGTTTGTTTGACCGAGAGGGAATAAAGAATCTCGACATGATCGATACCGACAGAATAATAGCCGAATATCTGTTTGATATGGCAAGCACCCTTTAGGGTGCGGGGGTATTTATTTTCCCCAACTCCTTCATCATGTACGTATTTTCATCCTCATACCCAAGCTTCCGATAATACTCCCGTACCCCGATGCCCGAAATTACGGCTAATTTTATATACCCCTCTTTTTTTGAAACCTTTTCTGCCTCTTTCATCAATCTTTTACCAAAACCAATATGCTGGACGGCTTTTTTCTTTGAACCAACTGGGATTAGCTCACCATACGTGTGTAGTTCACGAACAAACGCCTGGTTAGAATTACTAGGAAAAAATAAACGCACAAATGCATAAATAGTTTTTCGATCTTTGCTTTCAAAACTAATGAAATGCTCTGTTCCGCCAGAAGATTTGTATGAACGTGTAACAAGCTCAACATCTTTAAGTGTTACTTTCTTACCTTTTGCTTCCCGACACCGAATGCACTGACATTCAGCGCCCTGCTTCTGAAGTTCCTGACGCAAATTAGTTACCAAATTTCCATCTACGATATCATTGCCTGGAATATCACGAATTAAACGGTTAATACGAACATAGGGTGGTATGCGTTTTTTTATTTGAACCAATAATTTCTCAAGTGTTTTCTCGTCATATGGTTTATACTCCCCTTTTTTCCACCATTGATACATGAGCGAGCTCTCTACTACAACTGTTGGATAAATTTTAAGCATATCAGTCTGGAATCGTTCGTCGTTGAAGAGTAAATCAAATGTCTCGAGATCTTTCTCTGGAGTCGCCCCTGGAAGTCCGGGCATAATGTGGTAGGTAAATTTAAATCCGAACTGCTTAAGAAGTTCCGTTGCACGGGCAATATTTTCGACAGTATCGTCTCGTTTAATGAGATCCAGCACTTCCTGATCAAGAGTTTGAACGCCGATTTGGACGTGCGTACATCCTAAGAGACGCATCCGCCAGAGTTCTTCTTCGTTCACATAATCGGGACGAGTCTCAAGCGTAAGTCCGATAATTCGATGTTGAGTGGTTTCATTTATCTTATGAGCTTCACCAAGTGACTTTGATTCAACTTCGTTTGCAGCTTCAAAACATTTTTTAATGAACCATTCCTGATAATCTTTTTTATAAAAAGACCATGTGCCGCCTAAGACAATCAATTCAATCTTATCAGCAACATGCCCATTCTTTTCGAGCTGGTCTATACGATTACGAACCTGCTTATACGGATCAAACTGATTCATAAGTGCGCGCTGGGCGGCCGGCTCAGATGCTATATAGCTCTTTGGCATGTTACGCTCCGTCGGACAGTACACACAGCGACCCGGGCACGGGTATGGCTTGGTGAGTACCGTAATAGGTGCAACACCCGAGAGGGTACGAATATCGCGCCGTCGTAATAAACGAACCAAGTGCTTATCTTCCTTTTCTTTCTCTTCTTCAAGGAATTGCCGATACTGTCCAAGCAAGGTAGTATGAGAAATAATCGTTGTCCCATAACGTTTTGCCAAGTCACGTTTAATCTGATGCAGTTCATTGAGCGTTTGCGGCTTAGCATTATGGAGATCACGAATTAATTGTTTTGATAACGTCTTTGCCATGGATAAAATAACTGCTGATCGAATACTTGAAAAAATTAAAAAAGATTATGAAGCTATTGCCCAGGCATTCACCGATAGCCGGACGGATTTATGGGAAGAGCGAGAGTATTTCGGTGAATATCTGAGAGACAACGTTTCGGTACTCGATATGGGCTGTGCAAATGGTAGATTACTAAAGCTATTCGAAAAACACAAGGTTTCATATACCGGGGTTGATAATAGCCCTTCAATGTTACTGCATGCAGAAAAATTCAGTGCGGAGTTTCCGAATATAACTTCGAGTTTTATCAATGCAGATATGATCGACCTGCCGTTTGAAAAC